>JAGOFO010000024.1 GCA_017997155.1 Myxococcota bacterium | reverse complement strand
CGCCTGGGAGCGCTGTCGGGCGGAGAGTTCCAGCGGGTGATGCTCGCTCTGGCGCTGCAGCAGCAGCCGGACTTGTTGATCCTGGACGAACCGGCGGCAGGCGTGGACTTCCGGGGCGGCCAGCTCTTCTGCGAACTGCTCGAAAGCCTCAGGCGGCAACACGGATTCACCCAGGTTATGGTCACGCATGACCTGGGCCTGGTCACGAATCACGCGACCCACGTAATCCTGCTTAACAGGCGGATCGTGGCTGAGGGAAGTCCCGCGACCACGTTGACGCCGCCCAATCTTATGGCGGCCTTTGGCGCCCACATGGGCGGTGCTGGTATCGATCAGACTCCGTGCTGCGGCTGTTCCGGGTCGACCGTGGAACACCACGAAGCGGACGGGGAGGTGCGGAATGCCTGATCTCCCGGCAATCGTCTCCATCCTCGGCACGCTGATTCCGCTCGACTGCATGCAGACTGGATTCATGCAGAGGGCTCTGGCAGGTCTTCTGCTGCTGGCCCCGATGACCGCCATGATGGGCGTCCAGGTCGTCAACATGCGCATGGCGTTCTTTTCGGACGCGATCAGCCACTCGGCTTTCGCAGGCATCGCCCTGGGCCTGCTCTTCTCGATTCATCCGCACTGGTCGATGCCGCTGCTTGGCGTCGCCGTCGGAGTCACGATCGTGGCAATCCAGCGACGCAGCATGCTTTCCTCGGACACCGTGATCGGAGTCCTCTTCGCCGCCGTGACCGCGTTCGGCCTTGCAATGGTCAGCCGCGACGCCAACCTGGCCCGCGACACGCAGGTGTTTCTTTACGGAGACATCCTGACCATCACGGACTTCGACCTGGTACAGCTCGCGGGCCTGTTCCTGGTCCTGACCGTGTTCGAGGTGGTCGGATTCAACCGAATGCTCTACCTGTCGCTGAACCAGACCGTGGCGGACGTGCACCGGGTCAGGACCGCGCTCTGGCAATACCTGTTCGCCGCGCTCCTGGCGCTTGTCGTGATGTTCTCGGTCTGGGCGATGGGCGTGCTGCTTGTGACGGCGATGCTCATCGTGCCCGCGGCCGCCGCCCGGAACCTGGCCCGCTCCGCTTTCGGGATGTTCTGGTGGGCCATCGTCATCAGCGTCACGTCCGCCGCCGCCGGACTGTTGTTGTCGGCACAGGACTGGGCCGGCACGGCTACCGGCGCCACCATTATCCTGATCGCCTTCATGTGGTTTCTGATAAGCTTCGTCCCCGTCGTCCTGCGCCGGGAAAGGTCCAGATGAAACTGACCGGTCAACCAGTCAGACTTCGGTCGTTCGTGTTCGAATCACTGTTCGTGATCGGCACCATCGTCTTCTTCATAGTGGCCGGACGGACCGATTCGGTACGCAACCTGTCGCTCATCTTCGCCAGCATCGTGCTGGAGGCCATACCCTTCATGCTTCTTGGCGCGGTGGTCGGCGGCCTGCTGGAATCGTTCGTCAGCCGCGAACGCATCACCTCGCTGCTGCCCAAAAAGCGCTGGCAGACCGTGCTTGTGGCGGCCGGTCTCGGGATGGTGTTTCCCGTCTGCGAATGCGCCATCGTGCCGGTGGTCAGGCGCCTTTCCCGCAAGGGACTGCCGATGGCTGCCGCGGTCGCGTATCTGCTTGGCGGCCCGATCGCCAACCCGATCGTCGGCATCTCAACGGCTGTCGCCTACAAACTCGACTTCAGGATGGCCGCCATCAGGATGATCCTGGGATACGCCATCGCCGTGGGCATCGGGCTGCTGATGGACCGCATCTTTGCCAGGCGTCGGGCCCTTCTGGACGACATCGCCGACGCTGGCGACGCATGCCCGACATGCCGGACCGGCGACGACCACGACCATGACGACCACGACCATGACGGCGACCACGACCATCACCACGAACACGGTTCGGAATGCTCGTGCGGTCATTCGCACGCTCCCGCGGCCTCGAGCTTCAAAACGAAGATGATCGCCGCCATGCATCACGCCGCCGACGACTTCATCGGGGTTGGACACTACCTGGTAATCGGCGCCTTCATCGCCGCGATCTCGCAGACCTACATCGACCGCAGTTTCTTCGCGCAGCTCGCCGGCATGCCGGTGGTTGCGATTCTGGTCATGATGGTGCTCGCCATCCTGCTGAACCTTTGCAGCGAAGCCGACGCCTTCATCGCGTCCTCGTTCAGGACGATAATGCCCCCGTCGGCCCAGCTCGCGTTCATGCTGATCGGCCCCATGTTCGACCTGAAGCTTCTGCTGATGTATCAGACCCTGTTCACACGCCGGGCGATCGTGACGCTGGCCGCCCTCATCTTCGCGACGGTCACCGCCGTCTCCATCCTGGTGCACTTCTCCGGAATCATGACGGGGGTGGCAGGATGAAATCGTTCCTTTCGTTCATCAACGCCAGGATTCGACTGGTTTTCTTCTTCATCTGGCTGTACGCGCTGGTCGTGCTGCTTCAAAGCGGCCGATACCTGGCGTTTCTCCGGCCCGAATTCGGCTGGGTGCTGGGTGGCGCGGTGGTGATGTTCCTGGCAGTGATGATGGCGGAACTCGCCCGCCGCCCTGGCGATTCACTGCGCTGGTACGAGTTCCAGAGACCACTGATCCTCCTGATCCCCCTTCTGTTCCTGATGAACGCCCAGGGCGCGTCCCTGGATCACTACACGTTCGGCAAGCGTTTCACCGGTACCGGCACCATGGCGGTCGACGTGACACCATCGGCCGCCTCGGGTGACAGAAATGACCGCGGCTCCCAGTCGGACGGGGACGGCAGGACGGCGCGATCATCAGGTTCCTTCAACCGCTCGATATCGTCTTCCATCAATCCGGCCCCCGAGGTACGACCGGAGGCTGTCGATACTGCGCAGCCCGCCACGCCGGAAGCCGATGTCCCCGTTGATGAACCCGAAGACGCCGCAGTTGACTCACCGTCAACCGATCGGGACATCCTGCTGACCGAGTTGTACGAAGCGCCGCGACTCTATGAAGGAAAGCAGGTCTCCGTCATCGGCATGACCGATACGGTCGAGGATGTGACGCACCAGTTCGGTGATCGGGCGCGGATCCTGTTCCGATTCCTGGTGTCCTGCTGCGCCGCGGACGCGCGACCGATCGCGATGGTTTTCGAGACCGGACAACCGATAAAGATGCAGGCACAGGGAGTATGGGTGCGGGTCACCGGCAGATTCACGCTGCAAAGCAAGGACGGAAAGACGATTCCGGTCATCCGCGACGCAACCATGTCCACGATTCCGAAACCGGCCAACGAGTACCTTTACTGATTGCTTTGGAAATTGACCGACAGATCGGCCGCGATCACAGCATCCACGGCAGCGCGCCGCGATGCCACAGGGAAAGCCAGTCCATCGATATCGCGACCATGCAGTGGATAAACACGCCGCCCCAGATACTGTTCGTGCGCAACGACAAGACGCCCAGCACCGTGCCCGCGATGATCGCGCCGAATGCCTCCGGGGCCGGCTTGCCGAAATGAATCATCAGGTACGGAATCACCATGACCCAGATCGCGGACGATCCCAGGCGGTGCTTCATCGAATGCACCATGAACCCGCGGAAGAAGAACTCCAGCCCGAAGAACTGGACGCAGTAAAGGAAGTCCCACAGGAGCATGTCCCAGACGTAATGCGGGTTGTGGTAGAACGGATAGGTCTTCAGAAACGAATCGGAATACGAGACGAACACGGTTCCGGCGATCACCGGCACGAACAGAAGCAGGTAGATCGGCAGATGCTTGAAGAACCCGCGCGGAGAAAACCCGAACTCGGAAAGCCGCTCGCGGAAAAGCAGCTTGATGACCAGAACCGGCACCACGAAATAGAAAAACAGGCACCCAAGCGACCAGTAGGCGTGACGGGCGATCGACGAAACGTCCAGCATCAGTGCGCGCGTATCCCCTTCCGGCAGTCTCAGGATCAGGTCGATAGCCGTCTTCTGAACCCATTTCGACGCGGGTCCGCCGATGACGAAGAAGCTGTTGCAAAACAGGACCAGTGCGCCCACCAGCGCGGCGACGTTGGTCTTGAACTCGGGGGAGCGCGGCCTGTCGAGTCCCTGACCCTTGAACTCGTCAATCGCGGTGAACTGGCCGACAAGGAAAGGTATGTATTCGCGAATTTTCATGGTCGCGGATTCTAGACGGCGCCGGTCCGCGATGCAACACCCGGGGTTACGTCCCGCAGGTTTAAACTTTGTCGTTGATCACGCCGAGCAACACTGGAATATAATCCGGACGCCGACATGAACTTCAGGGGTGAGGAATGGGTTTCTTCAAGGGGATGGCCGAGGGCTTCGGTTGCGCGGGCCGGGGCTGCGGCTGGATTATCGGGATACTGGTGTTCCTGATTCTGCTGGGCGTGGTCTGCACCGGCACATGCGGGGCGATCGGGTCCTGACCGGCGTCGTCCATGTCGGGCGTCACGTCAGAACTGCAGATCGCGCTCGCCTTTCTCGGTTCGTTCAAGCCGCTTGATCAGCTCGTCCTTCTGTTCGCCCTCGGGGATCTTCGCCAATTCCTCGGCGATCAGCTTTTCGCCTTTTTCCCTGACCACCGGTGACGCGTAGTCGCAGATGTACTCCTTCAACGTCAACAATGCGTTCGGGGTGCAGAAGCGCTTGATGAACCCGGGAATCGCGAACTCCATGAAGTGCTCGCCGGTGCGGCCCTTGCGATAACAGGCCGTGCACCACGACGGGATCTCGTTCATGTCGGTCAGTTCGCCAACGACCTCGTCCAGCGCCCGGCAGTCGCCGATACGGAACTGTTCCTTCTTCAGGTCCTGCTCTTCATCGGCACATGAATACGCACCGATGCCGATTCTGGTGCCGGCATCGATCTGGCTGCATCCGAATTCGATCAGTTCACGCCGCAGTTCCGCCGGCTCGCGCGCCGTCAGGATCATTCCAACGTACGGCACCGACAGACGCAGAATGGCGATCAGCCGCTTGAACTCGGCATCGGACACGGCGTACTTCGGATCGAAGGCGCGGTTGCTGGCGTCCTTGATGCGCGGGAAGCTGAACGTGTGCGGGCCGACGTTGTACTTCTGTTCCAGGTGAATCGTGTGCGCCAGCATCCCAAGGGCCTCGAAACGCCAATCGTAAAGGCCGAACAGGGCGCCGATCCCGACGTCGTCGCAGCCGCCCTCCATGGCGCGGTCCTGACCGTACAGACGCCACAGGAAATCGGACTTGGGTCCGTGCGGATGCATCGCCTTGTAGGTCGGCACATGGTACGTCTCCTGGAAGATCTGGTACGTGCCGATGCCGACCTTCTTCATCTTCCGGTAGCCTTCGACGTCCAGCGGGATGCAGTTCATGTTGACGCGCCGGATCTCGCCGTTCTTGTTCTTGACCGAGTAGATGATCTCGACCGTGTGCGCCAGCACGTCCACGTCGTAGTCCGGGTGCTCGCCGAAGTCGACCACCAGGCGCTTGTGCCCCTTGTCGATTAGCGCCTTCACCTCGGCGCGCAGTTCGTCATCGGTCAGCGTGCGGCGGACGACTTCCTTGTTTGCCGCCCTGAACCCGCAGTAAAGGCAGGAATTGACGCACTTGTTGCCGACGTAGAGCGGTGCGAACAACACGATCCGGTTGCCGTACACCGTCTTTTTCAGCGTCCGTGCCGCCTGAAACATCTCCTCGAGCAGAGTCGGATCCGTCACCGACAGCAAGGCGGCCATCTCTTCAAGCTCAAGCCGCTTCTTGTCCATCGACCTGGCCAGAATCCGGCGAACTTCCTCGGCCGACGCTTGCGGACGCGCGAGCAGCTCCTCGATGTAGTCCTGCGGAATGAAACTTGTCAGCCCTGTACTGTCCGGACGGATCATTTTGCCTCTACCTCCTGGCGAGTCTTTGCCATCAACGACTTGACCTGCACACCGGGGAGTTTTCCGAGTTTGCCGGTCAGGGCGCTGAGGCGCTCGACAGAGGTATCGGTGATAAGCGTGATGATGCTTACGCCGCGATCATGGTAGGGAAGACCCATGCGGCCGATTACATCGTCGCCGAACTGGGAAATCAGTTCGTTGACTGTCGTGACCGGCGTCACCTGGGGGTCCAGGATGATCGAAACGGTACCGAGCCTCTTTTCCACCGGAAACTCCCGTGAATCAGATATGCCTCGAGAATAGTAAGTCTAAAGCGTCCTCAGAGCAAGTCGGATAAATTTAATCCTCAATTAATTCAACGACTGCCGATGCTGGGAAATGTCTTCGGGTTTTGAGACAATTCCGACGCGAACGGAGCACTGAATGAAAAAGCAACGAATTTTGATGCCCCGGGGAATCCCGATCCTGCTGATCCCGATCGTGCTGGCTGTCGCATGCGACACGACACAAACGCCATCAGGCACGGTCGACATGCTGGTCTACAACGTGGCCGGCCTTCCGATGGAGCTTTCGGACGAAAACCCCGTTGTGAACATGCCGAAGATCGCGCCTCTGCTGAATGCCTATCAACTCGTCCTGGTTCAGGAGGATTTCTGGTTCCACGCCGATCTCGAAGCGGGAACGACGCATCCCTTCAAGTCGGCCCCGATGTGGGAGACGCCGGACTGGGACAAGATCGGGGACGGCCTGAACCGTTTCTCGACCATCCCGTTCCAACCTGTCACCAGGGTCGCCTGGGAGCAGTGCAACGGCCTGATCAACAGTGGAGGCGACTGCATGACGACCAAGGGGTTCTCGGTTGGCCGTCACGAACTGGCGCCCGGGGTCTTCCTGGATGTCTACAACCTGCACATGGATGCCAGCGGTTCCGAAGAGGACATCGCCGCAAGAAAGGCGCAGGCGGAACAGCTTGCCGAATACATCCAGAACGCGTCGGCTGGCGTGGCGGTTCTTGTCGGCGGAGACACAAACCTGAAGGCGACCCGCCCGGAAGATCTTGCGACTCTTGAAGAATTTCTTTCCCAGACCGGCCTGGCCGACTCGTGCCGCGCCGTATCCTGCGGCGACGAGCGAATCGACCGGATCATGTTCAAGAGTTCGGCTGGCCTGGAGATCGAACCGCTCGAATGGAGCCTTCCCGACCAGTTCGTCGACGAAAACGGCAAACAGCTTTCGGATCACCTGCCTGTGCGTGTCATCTTCTCGTGGAACGTGATCGACTGAAAAAGAACGCCTTCCGTTATCTGGTCACCCGCGGGACCTCGATGGTGAACTCGCCTTCCTCGCCGACACTGAAGACCCTGACCGACATCGCGTCATCACCGGTTTCGACGATCGCGAAGGAGTTCGAACCGTACGAGCGGCTCCAGGGAAGAGGCCAGTCTTCCGGCAGCGCGCAGACACCAGGGTCATTGTCTCCGCCAACACCGCCGATCACGAACGTGTTGACACCCTCGACCACGCCCCACTCCACGCCGTGCATGTGACCGTGGAAGGTCGCGTCGACCCCGCCATCCCGGACCATCGGGATCATCGAGAGCTTCAGGCATTCCTCGCCGGTGTAGTCGCACCCGGGCCACTCGGCGACCCAGGCCGGCTGGTGGATGAAGAACAGTCGCCACGCGGCGGTCTTGTATTCCTCGGATTCGAAACGCTGCCGGAAAAACCCGACCTCGCCCCAGTCGACATCCGGCGGGGATATGTAGAAGTCGCGCACCCAGCCACCGCCAATCCACGTGTTCCCGAGACGGGCGTCCCAGTATCCCTCGGCATAGCCGCCCTTCAGGTCGTCCTCGCTCGTGCTGCCTTTCGGAAGGACCACCGACTCGAAAAACATGCGGACGTCGTAATCGTCGTGATTGCCCGGAACCGACCAGATCGTCACGCGACTGGCGATGTCCCGCAGCCCCTGGAAGTACTGGGCGTATTCCTCATCGGTGGGAGTGCTGGCCTGATCACCGACCGAAACCCCAAGATCAACGCCCTCGGCGAGCGCCACGTCAGCCATCCATGCAAGAGCTTCGGGATTGTTGTGGGCGTCGGCAAAGACCAGTATCTTCAAGGGTTTTGATTCCATTGGGAGCGTCCGGAACGACAATTCGACCGTCTGGTTCCCGCCAGTTGAAACCGAATAGAACACCTCGGTTTCGGACGGCAGGTCGGACAGTTCGACCTCGTACTGGCCGTTCACATCCGGACTGGCGCATCTACGGCCCGTGAAGTCGCCATGACGATAATCGACGCAGCCCTCGTCCTGAACCGGCGTCTCCGTGCGCCAGACGATCACGGAACTGTCGTGATCGCCCATCTGTATGAACGGACCGCGAACGAACGTGGCGTCGGAAATCTTCGTCCACGGCGTCGATGTAATGGGCGCCGGCGGTTCGCCGGGATCGCTGCCCACGTCCTCGACGGAATCCATGCCGTTGTCCGCCAGGACATCGGTGGACACGTCAAGGTCGCCATCCATCCCACAGACAACGTCAGTGCAACGATTCAGGCATTCGGAACATCCGGCCGTGGCGGTCAACACCACGACAATGGCCACCGGCATCAAAAGTTTGAATGGGTTCAACGCAGACTCCCGGACAAAAAATGCGGAACGCATTATCCACCATCGGTCGCCTGGTTCAATCAGTAATGACAAGGATGCGGAACTGACTCACTGACACGCCGGCACCGCCGGCCTGAAGATGAAATTGCCGAAGTTCACATTGTCGATCATCCCGCGAAACGGGAACAACCCACCGACATGACTACCGATCCACATGTCGCCGTTCGCATCGAAATCGCCGGTCCAGGAGTTCTGTGAACACTCAACGGCTTCGCCACCGAACGACTCGCCCGCCGTCGCGAACCTGCCCGCGGCCGCGTTCCACGGGACGACCGTCATCTTGATCACGTTGCGCCCGTCGATGACGTCGGTGTGAAAGAAGACCCTGTTCCACTGCCCGGCGCGAACCAGCGCCCGAACCCGGGAACTGCCGACGTAGCCGCTGATAACCAGGTGACCTTCGTCCGCCCAGGGCTCAAGGTAGATTCGTATATCCTCGTGACCCAGAAGAAACTGAACACCGCCCGCGCCGCTGGCGAAACCATCCGGCATGAAGTCGAAGCGAATCATGAATTTGTTCGAATCGGCGATGGCGACCATCGGGCTTTCGGCCCCGGTGCTGACGACACGCAGATACGACGTGCCGCCATCGAAACGGGCGGCCTTCCTGAACGTCGACACCGCCCGCTGATCCACGCACATCCCGGCCTGAATATCGCATTTCCCCTTGATCGCGACACATTCGGAATCGTTCGCGCACCTGCCCGAAAAAACCACGGCTTCGGGGTAGGAAACACCGTTTACGGCCAGCGGAGTGTCCCAGCCCGCCAGATTCTCGGTCACGCCACCGTTGAATGTCGCCTTGAAGATGTCGAACTCCGGCTGGTACATGCGACCAAGCCGGTCCTTGCCGATCGCCTGCATCGTGGCCAGTTCGTTCCTGTCGACCAGCCGGTCGTTAGAACAGTCCTCGGGCCCCGTCGGTTCCCCACCCAGGTTTCCCATCGACAAGTCGAATCTGTAGGGGCCTTCCGACCGGTCGGGCGGCTCACCTTCAAAACGATAGGCGTCCCAGTTGATCCGGCAGACGCCATCCCGACAGTAACCCTTGAAAGGGTCCTTATGCGGCGCCTTGTTACGCCCCTTGTCGGTAAAACACTCCACCTCGCGCACCAGCATCCGGTCCCGCCACGTCGCTACTTCACCCCTGGAAACCGGGTTGACCTCGACCAGATCGTCCTCGGCAAGTTCGCCCAGAAGGCCCTTGCTGAAACGAAGGTTGCTCCTGCTGCATCCCTCGTGGAATATGGTGGTGCCAGAAGGCGCGTCCGATGTCAGGGGACGCATCCCGGCTCCGAAACTGTTGTATCCATAGTTCATCAATGAAGGCACGTTCGGATACTGTGGCCAGGCGGTCCCGGAACGATCCCGGCCCGCGTCGAGGCGCACCTCCGGACAGGCCACGCAGGCCCCTCCGGCCGGACAGCCATACCCGTATTTCGTGTACGACAGGTCGGAAAGCCCCAGAAGATGCCCTACCTCGTGCGAAAGAATCGACAACACGTCCGAATGGCTTCGGTCGTCATTCTCCTTCGCGCCGCGCCAGACCAGAGACCTGTATCCGCGGGCGGACTGCCCCTCGGAACCGGACGTGGAAAGGGTGAAGAAACCGACCCCCGTGTACCTGAACTCCGGCTTGAAGAAACGGTTGAAGTACGCGAGCGTCCATCTGACTCCGCCGCTGACCTCGGAACCGAACTTCGCTTCCGCGTATTGGTGCCTGGTAACGTGCATCCCCGGCCCTTCATCCGAATAGACATGCACGTTGAACAGGTAAGGAAGGTCATCCTTTCCCTCGCAGGGCGCCGAACTTCCGTCCCAGCACAGCAGCGAGGCGTCATGCCAGGCGTTCTTCAGCAGATCCTGCCCGGCGGTCGTCACCTTGTATTCGAGCCCGGCGGACTCGATGTAGTCATTGAAAACGTAGACATCGTAGATGTTCGGGTTTGGATCCGACAGCGCCGACACATCCAGGCCGACGCAATACTCGCCGTCCGGGCATCGGGGGTCGTCATTGAACCCGAAAGCCGTGCAGCGACCCGGATTGTTGTATGGCGGCGCCGGAGTCCGGGTGCAGTGGACGCCCTTGGCGAAGACCTCGGCGGAATCGGAAAGCCCGTCATTGTCTGAATCGGCCGCCGTCCACTTGCCGCCAAAGGATGCCACCCTGGCGGCGTAGTCACGACACGACATGCCCTGGATGCCGACGCCATCGGGAACCACGTCGTCGATGGAGTCGCACGAACCAAGCACATGTTCGATAGCGGCGGTCAGCCCGTCCCCGTCCAGATCCGCCGAGTCCGGTCCCGTCCAGCGGCCACCGTCCGACTCGCCACGCCTGACGAAGAAAAGCCGGGCGTTCATCGAATATCTGGTGCCGGCGGAATCGCGGTCGTCATGCACGCCGACGATGACACGCCCCTTGAAGTCCCCGAAGCCGACCGGCACCGTGACCCTGCTCAGAAACATGGATGAATCGCCGTACCTGAAATCGTCGTTGAACAGAAACCGCCCGCAACCGTCGTCACAATCGGCCGAGGAACTGTCAAGGATCAACAGCTTCGAGTCGTGGTACTCGCGATGACCAGGCGAGCCAGCGCTGATCGAGTTCGAATTCTTGCCGACGAAGACGGTGTCGCCTTCGCGAATCTCGCGACCCGTGACGTGCCAGCCCCCGAAGTCAACGTCGGATATCACCGTCGACCGGGCGTCATCAAACGAGACCTCGAGCGAGGCGGTTCCCCGTCCGCCGGGGGCCGCGCCTGTCATAACCAGCCGGTAGAGGCGGCCCGGACGAGTCCGCGCCACGATCAACGAGTCGAAGGGTTCCGGGGTGTCTTCGTTTCCGTTGTCATCGATGGAAACCACCGTTCCCCGGGAACATGAATCGTCATCGCACTCCAGCAGCATCAACATCGTGTCCGGCGTTGGATGGCCGAACCACGCGGCAAGACTGGACGAAGCCGCGCGAACCCGGCCACCGGTCTCGCCCGCGCGAAAATCCATGTGATAGAGCCTGAACACGTGGTCGAAGGCGCATACCACGCCGTCTGGACCGACGCAGCCGTCCGCCTCGCCGCCCACGGTTCCCCGGGACACGACCACGGGCATCGCGGACGGGTCAGGATCCAGACCCACGCGTGCCTTGATCGAATACATGTCGACCGGCACCGTCCCGGGATCCGCGCCCGTCACCGCACCCGCGGCCGACGCCGTTGAAACGCCCCCGGAGATCAGCGCGACGAACGCGACAAAAACAGAAAATGACTGAATCAAGCTGGTTTTCATGCAATCAATGGTACTTCAATCCGATTGATCGCGTTTCCGG
Organism: Myxococcota bacterium; assembly: GCA_017997155.1. Taxonomy (GTDB): domain Bacteria; phylum Myxococcota_A; class UBA9042; order DTJE01; family DTJE01; genus JAGOFO01. The sequence goes on along the minus strand of JAGOFO010000024.1, from coordinate 11,579 downwards.
AAATGTTCAATGGAACTTGACAATGGACTGCGACAGCCTAATTTGGATAAAAGGTGTCCGATTTTGACACAACCTGCTGAATGGAGAATGACAAAATGAAAAAGACTATTGAAAACATATTCACGGGTGCTGTTCCACTGGTCGGTCGCGTTCTTCTGGGGATCCTGTTCCTGTTGAGCGGCATCAACAAGATCGGAGGGTGGGAACAGACCGCCGGCTTCATGGGTTCGGTGGGCATGCCGCTGGTGCCGCTGTTCCTGGCGGGCGCGATCGCGGTCGAGGTGCTCGGAGGACTGTCGCTGATACTCGGCGTTCAGGCCAGGGCCGGCGCCTCCGCACTGTTCCTGTTCATGATCCCCACGACGCTGCTGTTCCATGCTTTCTGGAACATGTCAGGCCCCGAGGCCCACATGCAGCAACTCATGTTCATGAAGAATCTGTCGATTATGGGTGGTCTGGCGATGACGGCCGCGTGGGGTTCCGGACGCTACAGCCTGGATCGACTGCCCTGCCCGTTCAAGGCTGCCCGCCAGTCTTGACCGCCGTTACCACGATGAACCCGCCCAGCCGTCCGGCCGGTGTCTTCCCGACAAGCCTGTCCGAGAGACCAAGCACGCGATCAACCACCGGAACCTTCATGGCGGCCGCGAACGGGATGATGGTGCGGATCCCGCGGACGCGCAAAACCTTCATGTCCGCCGGAAAATACGAAAGTGCTGTCCCGACTGAGTCGTACCTGGTGAAGACGTCGGTGTCGACCACGCCATCGCCGATGGCCGACGGCCTTTTGAACGACTTGATCAGGCTGCGTATGCTGTGACTGTTGTAGAACTCCGCGGCCACGAATCCACCCGGCCGCACCACGCGGCACATCTCGCCAACCGCGCCGCGGATATCCTCGATGTGGGCCAGAACCTTGAAACTCACTGCCGCGTCGAACGAATTATCCGGGAACGGCAGGGACAGCGCATTCGCCTGAACAACCGACAGGCCTCTATTCCGCGCCATTGCCAGCATTCCGGCAGACAGGTCCGCACCGGTCACATGCGAGGCGATCGGCGCAAGACGGGACAGGATCAACCCGGTCCCGCACCCGACCTCCAGCACATCCTTGTCACGGACCAGATCAGCGACCGCGCTGACCTCGGACTGGTCAAGAAAAGCGTGGTAGCCACGGTGCCGCTCGTTCTCGTAGCCGCCCGCCATAACATCGTAGTAGCTTCTGTTATCCATCGACTGGAATCTTCCCGGCCAGTTCAAGATACAAGGCGGCGTGAGCCCTGGCCATGGCGGCCGCCGAGTGGTTTTCAAGCACATATCCGCGGCCAGCCGCGCCAAGAACCTGGGCGTCGCCACCAGATCCGAGAGTTGCCTCGAGCGCCGCCGCCAGGGCAGCGCCGCTGTCTGGCTCGACACCGCGCACGACCCCGGCCTGAATCATCTCGTCCATGGGAGTGGATCCCCCGACGATGGCAGGTACCCCGGCGGACATGCCCTCGAGCACGGCCAGGGGAATGTCGGTCTTCGCATAGGTCGTCTCGACCGGAAGCACCTGACAGTCCACGCACGTAAGCAAATCCCTGAAATTGGGCACGTTCCCCATGAACCGCACCCTGCCCGCGGCGACCTCGGATGCCAGGCTGGACTCGATCTCGGACATCACCCGTCGGGACGCGGCGGTCTTCGGACGGCAGGCGAACACAAAAACAAGGCGCATCCGATCCTTCAGAATCCTGATGGCACTGGCAGTCGTGGCCGCTCCGGACGAGAACTCAAGATCACCGGCGTACAGAACGATCCTGGCGTCGGGCGGCAGGCCGAATCCAGTGCGGATGAACTTCCTCGCATCGGCCGAAACCGGTTCGATCGGTTCGATACCGGGTTTCACATGAACGACCTTCGCATCCAGACCCCGCGCCCTGACGGCCTCGTTCACCAGCGTCTCGGCGTACCTGGACCAGACGACGATCCTCTCGGCGAAAAGTCCGTCGGCAAGCACGCCTGGCCGGTTGGGAAGGCTCATGACGGTCTGAACCATCCGGACGTCCGGCCTGCGCCTTCTGACGATGCGGGCGGCCATCGACGTGGGGCCGTTCGGAGAGAAGAAAAAGTGCGCGATCGGCGGCATCCGCTGAATCATCAGGCGCGCCATGAGCCGCATCTTGTCCAGCCCCGGCAACCTGAACGACGACCCGCCGCCATAGACGGTTTCACTTTCCACGTTGGGAAGGTCCAGGTGGCTGCCCGAAGGCACCATGACCGAAATGCGGAACTCGGGAAGGTTTCTGGCCAGAAGCCATGGCAGCAGTTTTCCGGAGTCGTTCCACGGAGGAACAAGCGGCTTGGTGACGTAGAGGATGTCAGATGCCTTCAAATCCGAACCTCATCCCGGCTGGGGCATAGCCGCAAGGCTTATCCCGGGCCTGGGTTATCGGCCGTAACCACCTCGTTCCACGGTCTGGCGCCAGCCGCGCGCACACTGGACGTGATCGCCTCGGCCGCCGCCTTCACCTCTTCATCCGACAATGTCCGATCCGACGCCTGGAATACCAGCCTGAACGTGACGCTTCTGAAACCCGCCGGGATCGGTTTGCCAGCATACACATCGATCAGTTCCAGTCCGTTCAGGAACGGCCCGCCCGAACTTTTGATCGCGTCCTGCACGACCGAGACACACGTCCGATCGGCGATAATCAGCGAAAGATCTATCTGGCTGGAAGGGAACCTGGGAATCGGCGTGAATCCCGCGGGTCGCCTGGGTGCCGCCATCAAATCGTCGAGCACGAATTCCACGTAGACCGCTCCGCCCAGGACATCAAGACCGCGCATGACGGCCGGGTGCACGACCGTGACATACCCCACCACGGCCCCGCCGACACGAATCTTCAGCGCGGCGCCCGGATGCAACCACGGCAGCTTCTCGCCATCCACGTCATCCGCCGACACATCGATCGCCGGAGCCACGAAACCGTGGATGGACAGGAAACGTTCGATGACGCCCCGTGTCTGGCGGAACAGAACCTCGAGCTGATCCCGGCGGCGCGACGCACGGGAGTACGAAAGGATGCCGATGTGCCAGCTCTGAAGCGGGACTCCCTCGTCATCGTGATGGGCCGAGAACACTCGACCCACCTCAAAAATCTGGAAATCATTGAAGTTCTTTGAATTCAGTTCCATCGCGCCAAGGATATTCGGCGCCAGATGGGTCCTGAGCGTCACATGGTCGGCGGAGATCGGATTCTTCAGCGTCAACGCTTCCCGCGGCTCGAAGCCGATCTTCTTCAGCGTGTCGCGGCTGTCGAACGAGTATCTTTCAATCTCATCCAGACCACAGTCGCTCGCCAGGATGTGCTTGCTGCGGAAGATGAAGGCACGGTGTTCCAGACGCGGCACCAGGCTGACCACTGCCTTTGAATGAACCGGAACAATGTTGTCGTAACCGACGAACCGCCCGACCTCTTCCAGCAGGTCCTCTGGAATCGATACGTCCTTGGTCGCCCGCCACGACGGAACGGTCACCAGGAAGATCCCGTCCGGTCGAAGTTCGATCTCGAACCCGAGACTTGCCAGAATCTTCAGGGTCTGGTCCGACGGCACGTTCCTGCCGAGACGACGACTGACAAATGCCGGATCGAGTCTCATCGTGACGGTGCGGGGCGGGTTCGGGAACAAATCGTAGGCCTTCGACGACGCTGCCGCGCCGGGACATACCTCGGCCAGCAATTTCACGAACATCGCCATTGCCTGGGCCGCCGCGCGCGGGTCGAGACTCTTTTCGAACCGGGCCGACGAGTCTGTCCTGAGGGAATGCCTTACCGAGGTACGGCGAATCCGGCCAGGATGGAAGTTCGCGCACTCGATGAAAAGCCGCGACGTGTCCGGAAGCACCTCGCTGTTCTCGCCACCCATCACGCCGGCCAGGGCCACGCCGCGACTCGAGTCGGCGATCAGCAGATCCTCGCCGGTAAGGACGTGATCCTGCCCGTCGAGCGTCCTGAACGCCTCACCCTGCGCCGCCCTTCTGACGATGATCGTGTCGTCGGTGATGTTCCGGCGATCAAATGCGTGCATCGGTTCCCCGACCGCCATCATGATGTAGTTCGTCAGGTCGACGATGTTGCTGATCGGCCTCAGCCCCACGGCCCGCAGCCTGTGGCGGATCCAGAAGGGCGACGGGGCGATCCCGACGCCGTCAAAACACATCCCCAGATACCTGGGACAATCGATCGGTTCCTGGACGCTCACGGACATCAGGTCGGCCGTGCCCTGGGCGAATTCCTCGTCGAGGGTGATGAGCTGGCGGCCCATCATCGCCGCGACTTCCCTTGCCACGCCGTAGTGACCCCAGAGATCCGGGCGGTGGGTGATCGACTTGTTGTCGACCTCGAAAACGGTGTCGACGATCGGCAGGGCGTCGACCAACCTGGCGCCCACAACCGAATCAACCGGCAGTTCCATGACGCCGGAATGGTCGTCGGACAGCCCGAGTTCCTTTTCGGACGCGACCATCAGCCCGCTTTCGATGCCGTGGATCGTCACCTGGGAGATCAGCACGCCACCTGGCAGTGTCACTCCCGGCAGTGCAACCGGCACCTTGAGTCCAGCCGCGATGTTCGTGGCCCCGGAAACGCCCGAAACCACACGCCCGCCGACATCGACCTGAATCGCCTTCAGCGTCGCGGACCCTTCGACCGGCACGCAAGACACCACCTGTCCGACCAGAACGCCGTCCAGACCGACGCCAATCTTCTGCACGCCTTCCAGTTCGGCCACCGTCATCGTGAATCGCTGCGCGACGGAGTCGGGGTCGATTCCGGACAGATCCACGTAATCACAAAGCCAGTTCCACGAGTACTTCATCTTTCTTCCCAAAAACAGGCCATCGGCCTAGAACTGTCTGACAAACCTCAGATCTCCGGACATCAGCCAGCGAATGTCGTCGATCCCGTATCGCATCATCACCAGCCTGGACAAGCCAAGCCCGAACGCCCAGCCTTCCCACTCCGCCGGATCCAGGCCGCCCGCCCTGATGACGTTCGGATGAATCAGCCCACACGGCATCAGCTCGACCCAGCCGCTGCGCTTGCAGACGGGACATCCCTGCCCGCCGCAGACCATGCACTGGATGTCCAGTTCGAAGCCGGGTTCCACAAACGGGAAGAAACCGGGACGGAGCCTTACGGTGACCTGCCGCCCGAACACGCCCGAAAGCAGCGTCATCATGGAAGAAATCAGGTTGGCGACCGAAACCGATCGATCGACCATGATCCCCTCGACCTGGTTGAACGTGTGTTCGTGTGAGGCGTCGGTCGCCTCGCAACGAAACACGCGGCCGGGAAAGACCGCCTTGAATGGCGGCTTGAACTGTCGCATGGCCCTGACCTGACCCGGCGACGTGTGCGTCCGCAACAGGTTTCCATCGGTCAGGTAGAAGGTGTCCTGGGTGTCGCGTGCCGGGTGATCCGCGGGGATGTTCAGACCGTCGAAGTTGAAGAATTCGCTTTCGGCCTCGGGGTAGTCCAGCGTGTAGAACCCCATCCTCTCGAAGACGTCCACGACCTGTTCCGTCACCAGCGTCAGCGGGTGCAGGTGCCCCGGACGTGAATGAAGGCCGGGCATCGACGTGTCGATGAACATCGCGGCAGCCTGTTCCTGGATCTCGCGGGCGGCGACCTCGGTCGTCCGCTGGGCGATCGCGGTCTGTATCTCGTTTTTCAGGATGTTCAGATCGCGCCCGACCAGCTTTCTCTGATCCGGGTCGAGCGTTCCGAGTTCCTTCATCCGATTGGTGACGACCCCCTTCCGGCCCAGCCAGAACACCTCGATGTCCTTGAGGGCCGCCGTCGTCGACGCGGCAGAAATCTGTTTGAGTGCTTCTTTTTTCAAGTCTTCCATGGATTTACCAGTCTAAACACAAGCAGCAGAGTCGGTCGCCCTTTTATCACCTAAGGCCGCATTTGTCGAGCGCGCGAGCCGATCTCAGGATGGATGAACGATGTATACAACCACAATCGCGATGCTGTTATCATTCCCGCGGAAATTTCCGGCCCGCGGGAGCGAGCCGGCGAACAAAATGGACAACGCGGAGGCGAAGCATGAAGAACACGACAATCATTGCATGGGCGGCTGCGGCAATCCTGGCGTTCTCAGCCGGTTGCGGCGACAGCGGGGAACCGATTTCCGAGGACATTCCGGACATGCCGGATACCCTGCGGGATGTCGTCGACACCGACGGCGTGGAGGACGCGGAACAGGACACGGTGCCTCCGGAACAGATCGTCCGCTTCATCTTCGTGTCCGACATCCACTACCGGGTGACCGAGGGCGGGACGCGGGACGACAGCTATCTTCAGGCGCGTGTCGACCTGATAAACGCGATTGAGGGCGACTTCGACGCGCTCGTCACCGGTGGCGACAACTTCGACCACGTCCTGCCGGCCTGGCACGACATGGAAGCAATGCCCGCCCAGGACAACCCGCTGTACTGGTTTGTCGAAGAGATGAACAAGCTGAAGATGCCGTGGCGGGCCGCCATCGGAAACCACGAGTTCTACGACTTCCACGGCGACCTTCCGGTCCTGACGACGGACGGCGACGCGCGCGGCGCGGTGTTTTCCGAAGTCATGGAACGGCCTCTCTATTCGACCTGGGAAATCGACGGCGTCAAGCTGATCGTCCTGAACTCGCTGGAGGAAGGCGCGTGGGGCGAAACCCACGGTCTGATGGGCAAGTTCTCGACCGAACAGTTCGAGTGGCTGCGGACCGAACTGGACTCCGGCAAGCCGGCCATGCTTTTCTTCCATCACCCGCCCAGCTCGTTCGCGCCGGTGTCGCCCGGCGGCCAGCTCTGCGAGGTGCTGGAAGAGTATCCGGGGCAGGTCAAGGCGATTTTCGCCGGACACCTTCACGGCTTCTTCAAGGGCGACTACTGCGGCGTTCCCTACTACATGGTCGAGAACTTCCAGGCCGCTGAAAACAAGTGGTTCGAGGTCGAGTACAACGCAACGACGGACACGTTGACCCTGCTGAACGAGGCGGACATCCCGTTCCCGGTGGTTCCGGATTTCACGTGCGAGCCGGGTGAATCAACCATCACCGACCCGGCTGCCGCGACCGGCACCTTCCAGCGCATGACGGTCAGCGAGGGCGTTTCGGACGCGACCGGACTGGGTGAGATGCTCGGCGAAATGATGTCGGCGATCCCGTTTGTGTTCTCGTTCGACGGTTACAATTCGGAAAACGGCTACCAGAGCCGGCTCAGCATCGCGTCGCGCTGGGAGATCGACAACTACCTGACATACGTGGACGGTTCCCCGTGCCTGGAGATCCCGCTGCGCTGGAAGGAAGGAGCTCCCTGCTTCGAGGCCGGGCCGGTCAGCATGTTGGTCCAGCTCATTCCGTTCCTTTCGGCCGTATCCGACGACCCGGTCAACCCGGAGTGGTCCGCGGCGCTCGACATCCGCAACATGGTTCTGGAAGGCAGGATCGGCGATGACGGCCAGGGCGTCCCGGTGATAGTGGACGGGATCATCACGGCCACGCTGATGCGGGACCAGACGCTGAACGACATGAAGACCATCCTGGTAAATGAGTACTGTGGCGGTCGCACGTCCGGCTGCACGCCGGGCGAAGGCACGTTGCCGGCCTGTGCCGCCGAACTCGACGAAGCCGCGGTCGCGACCATCTACGAGGCCATAGCCTACAAGTGCGACACGCAAATCATGGGATTCGGGGCGCAGATGCTTATCGACATGGTGGCCACGCTTCCGGACGAGACCCACATAACCGGCAAGCTTGGCAGCGAGGTTCTGGCGGTCGCGCCGCTCGAGGACGGCGGCGCCATCACCGACCAGATCTTCTCGACCGAAGCCGGGATGAACTGCGCCGCGCAATGAACCAGCGTGGCACCGTCTGACCCAAAAGTGCTAGTATTGCTCCGTTCGGGAAGGGGGCCGCACGCCGCGGTCCGACAACAAGAAAATCCTTGAAGGAGTCAGATGATGCGGAATTTCCTGTTCGCTGCGTTAACGGCGGTACTTTTCACGGTGATGGCGGTTCCGGCCACCGCTCAGGATGAAGGCGGGACTTCGCCCGTTCTGACCCCGTCCGATATGCTCAAGCAGTCAGACCAGCTATGGAAGAAGCGCAACGTTTCCGGCAACGCGCAGAAGTCCTTCGACATGGCCGAGGCCGCCCTGAAGGCCGGCGGTGACGAATTCGAGGCCAGATGGCGCATGGCTCGTGGTGCGTTCTGGGTCGCCGAACGCTCCAGCGACAAGAAGGTCAAGGAGACGATGGGCTGGCGCGGCTACGAGGAAGGCCTGAAGGCATCCAAGCTGCAGCCGGGCCGCGTCGAGGGCTACTACTTCGGCGTGATCTCGCTGGGACAGTATTCGATCGCGATCGGCGTGCTGAAGGCGATCGGAAAGGGCGTAAAGGGCAAATTCGAGAGCATGGGAAACAAGGCCGTGGCCGTGAATCCCGCCTACGACTTCGGCGGTCCGGATCGGGCGATGGGCGTTTACTGGCGCGACCTGCCCAAGATCGCCCGCGACCTGAAGAAGGCTGAAAAGCACATCAAGGCGTCGATCGACAAGGGCGAAGTCAAAATCCGCAGTCATTTCTACCTGGCCGAGATTTACCTGATGACCGACAGGCGCGATCTGGCGAAGGCCGAACTCGAAAAATGCTCGCAGATGGACCCCGGCGCCGAGGACTACGCGGACGGCATACTGTTCAAGAAGAGCTGCGAGAAACTGCTGAAGAAGGAATTCCCCCCCGCCAGTTGACCTTGTCCCCGCTTCCTGCAATCATTCCGCCGTGAAATAACGTTCGCCGACAGGAGGATACATGAATAAGGTCTTTGAATCGGCCGACGCCGCGGTCGCGGATATCAACGACGGAGCGGTTGTGGCCGTGGCTGGGTTCGGTCTGTGTGGCGTGCCTGAGAACCTGATTGAAGCATTGATCAGGAAGGCTCCCCGACATCTGACCGTGATTACCAACACGTGCGGAACGGACAACGAAGGTGTCGGCCGGGTCATCGCGGCTGGACTCGTGGATCACATCATCGCCAGTTACATTGGCGAGAACGCCGTTGTCGAGAAACTGGTAGCGGAAGGCAAGCTGACCTACGACCTGATGCCGCAGGGCAGCATCGCCGAGGCGCTCAGGTGCGCCGGCATGGGAATCCCGGTGTTCTACACCCCGGCGGGCGTCGGAACGGTGCGCGCCGAGGGCCGTGAGACACGTGTGTTCGACGGGCGCGAGTATCTGATGGAAAAGGCAATCAAGCCCGATTTCTCGCTGGTCAAGGGTCACCTGGGAGACGCGCGCGGCAACCTCCGTTTCCGCCTGACCACGCGCAACTTCAACCCGCCAATGGCGATGGCCGGAGCCGTCACGGTGGCCGAGGTCGAGCAGATGCTTGATGTCGGCGGGATCCATCCGGACGATGTCCATCTTTCGGGCATCTACGTGGATCGTATTGTGAAAGGCGCGATTTATCGCAAGCCGATCGAGCGGCGGACCACCAGACCCAGGCAGGCATGATTGCCGGCCGCCGTTGCGGCCGTCACCGGAGGTTTTCAATGCTGACACGCGAACAGATAGCGATGAGGGTCGCCCGTGAGGTGAAGGACGGTTACTATGTCAACCTGGGCATAGGGCTGCCGACCCTTGTTTCAAACTATATCCCCGAAGGGGTTGACGTCTTTTTTCAGGCCGAGAACGGCCTTGTCGGAGTCGGCCCGTTCCCCTTCGAGGGCGAAGAAGACCCGGACTTGATCAACGCGGGCAAGCAGACGGTCACCGCCGTGCCGGGCGCAGCGGCCATCGACAGCACCGAGTGCTTCGGCATCATCCGCGGAGGCCACCTGGACATGACCGTGCTGGGCGCCATGCAGGTCGCGGCGAACGGCGATCTGGCCAACTGGGCGGTTCCGGGCAAGATGGTCAAGGGCATGGGCGGCGCGATGGACCTGGTCACAGGCGTCAAGCACGTCATCGTCGCAATGGAGCACACGGCGCGTGGCGCCCACAAGATCGTTGAGCGCTGCACGCTCCCGCTGACCGGCCTCGCTTGCGTCAACAAGATCATCACCGACATGGCTGTCATGGATGTCACCCCTGATGGGCTGGTCCTTATCGAGACAGCGCCCGGAGTGACGGTCGAAGAGATCAGGGCCGCCACCGGCGCGAAGTTCACCGTGTCCCCGGACCTGCGGGAGATGACCCTGTGAGGGTGATGGCGGTGGATCCGGGCACCGTCCGCTGCGGCATAGCCGTATGCGACTGGCTCGGTCTGCTGGCGACACCGGTCGGCGTGATCCGCGTGAAGGACGGACGTGAACTGCCGGCGGCAATCGCGGCCAGGGCAGTCGAACTGGAAGCCGGGTTGATCATCATCGGTTATCCGGTTTCCATGGACGGCACGGTCGGTCCGCGGGCGCTTGCGGCCGAACGACTGGCCCAACAGGTTCGGGCGCACACGGAACTCGAGGTCCGTCTTTTCGATGAAAGACTGACGTCGGTCGAGGCCGAGGACCTGCTGAAAGAAGCCGGACGAACGCTCAAGCAGTCAAAAGAGATGCGTGACGCGGCCGCGGCCGCGGTGCTGCTGACATGGTGGCTCGAAAAGAATCCGCAGGGCACGCTGGCCCCAGCCGGCGAATCGGAGGAAACATGTTGAAAAGACTGATATTCCTGATACCGATCCTGCTTCTGTCTACCAGTCTGGCGACTGCCGCGCTGGGACAGACCGAGGTTGACGCCCCGGTTGCAGCGGAAGATGTCACCGCTGCTGACGAAGCATCCGCGCAGGCGGATCCGTCGGTTGACGAACCAGCTTCCCTGGTTGAGCCGCCTGTGGCGGAAGAACCGCCTCTGCCGGAAGAACCGACGGCTGACGTCGACGATGAAAGCTACAAGCCGTTCTGGGTGAACCTGGCTGTCATGGCCGAGATCTCCATGACCAGAAACCAGCCGACCACCTTCAGGTTTGGTGTCGGGGCCCAGTTCGCCGACCGGAACAGGATGCTGACCTTCACCCCGACTTTCTACGGAATAAGCGGTATCGAGGGGCTGGTGGATTCGGTCGGATTCAGACAAGGTTCGGGTGCCGACATCTTCGCGGACGAATACCGCGTGTACGGCAACAGATCGGACGTTGCCGGTATCGGAGCCGCGGCCGCCTTCGAGTTCTCGCTGTTCCACTTCACCCGGGGCCGCCTGTCGGTCTACTTCGCGGGTGGCGTGGACTACTACATCCCGCAATACGAGTTCACCGGCCACGATCCGTCACTGACATGGCGCCTCGAAGTCGGTCCGGCCCTCTACATCTACGCCGATGACGGCGCGGAGGTGGCGCTGTCCGCGGCCTTCCTTTACAACGGCGTCGTGTTTGCGGGCACGACTGAGTACAAGGAGCCCGGGATGGGCGCCACCATCAATCTGAAGGTCGTCCTGGACATCAACGAACTGCTCAAACAGTCCAGGGAGCGCAAGGCGCGTAACGGCGAGGTGGCAAAATGAAAACCGACAGGAACAACGGATACTTCATGCGTTCGTTCGTCATGGCG
>JAGOFO010000173.1 GCA_017997155.1 Myxococcota bacterium | reverse complement strand
GCTGGTGGGCTGCGAGGTTGAATCCGTGCCTTGCGACGATGGCGACGCATGCTCGCAGGACTTCTGCAGTTCACTGAACGGATGCGTGCACAATTTCAACGTCTGCAACGACGCAAACAAGTGCACCGTCGACTCCTGCAACTCTGTTTCCGGTCAGTGCATCAACGCTCTGATTCCCTGCGACGACAACAACAAGTGCACTACCGACACCTGCGACGTTGCCACTGGAGAGTGCGTGTTCGACGAAAACGCTGGTTGCAGATCACCGTATGCCTGCGCAATCGCCTCCTGCAATCCGGCCACGGGCGCCTGTGATCTCGACACCAGCGCATGTCCGAAGTGCAACGCGCTGGGCAACTGCCCGAGCGATGACGACCCGTGTACTCAGGACATCTGCGTCGAAAGCCTGGACATCTGCGTCTACGAAGCGGCCCGTTGCAGACCTGAAAGTGGCAACCAGTGCATGGTCGGCACCTGCGTTGGAATCGACGGCCTCGGCCGGCCCATCTGCGAAGACATGCATGAACTGGAGTGCAAGCCTGATTCCAACCTCTGCACGATCGAAGCCTGCAACCCCGCGAACGGCATCTGCGGTTCCACTCCGGTTGCCTGTGACGACGGTAATCCGTGTACGACCGACTCCTGCTCGCGCGTGAACGGTCAGTGCGTGTACGAGGAACACGTGTGTCCGGAACAGGACTCCGCGTGCCTCATCCCGTACTGCGATCAGGCGACGGGCGCCTGCATGGTCGCCGACCTGGACTGCGACGACCACAACGCATGCACGGTCGATACATGTGACTTCGACGCCGGATGCGTCCACGCCGTCGATCCTGACGGTGGATGCACAGCCTGCGGCAGCGACCTCGACTGCAGCGACAACGATCCGTGCACGTCGGAATACTGCGACGAGGCCATCGGCATCTGCTATTTCACAGGCAGCATCTGCGACGATGGCAATGTCTGCACGATCGACTCGTGTGCCGATGGCGTCTGTTCGTACGAGCCTCTGGATTGCCACGATGGGTTGGAGTGCACGGTCGACAGCTGCGATCCGATAGGCGGCTGCTTCACCGAGCCCTACGAGTGCCCGGATGACGGCGACCCATGTACAAACCTTTCCTGCACCGAGGAAACGGATGAGGCGGGCGTGCCCATCTGCGTCTCCGAACAGGTTCTCTGCAACGACGACGATCCTTGTACGGATGACGCATGCGTCCCTGGAACGGGTTGTGTCTACTCTCCGAAGGTCTGCACGCCTCCTGCTGATCTCGGTGTCTGCGAAATCTACCAGTGCAACCCCGAATCCGGTTCATGCGAGGTTCAATCGAAGGATTGTTCATCGGATGTGCCCTGTACCCTTGGTACCTGCAATGAATCCGGCGAATGCGTCTACAGTCTGTCACCTGAATGCCAGAGCTGTACGAGCGACCTGCAGTGCAACGACGGTATCCCGTGTACCGAGGACTTCTGCGACACCGGCTCGAATGGCCTGCGTTTCTGCACGTCGTTGGACAAAGTCTGCGACGATGGCGTCATCTGCACCACCGACTCCTGCAACGAACTCACCGGCAACTGCGTGTATGAGGACAACTGCGTCGACGACGGCAACCCGTGCACCATCGACTACTGCGACGTGGACATCGGCTCATGTGTCAATGAAGACAAGATCTGTGACGACGAGGACATCTGCACCACCGACTCATGCAACGGCACCACCGGAATTTGTGAGTTCACACCTATCGACAACTGCTGCGAGGTTGACGAGGACTGCGCCGACGCGGATCTCTGCACTGTAAACACCTGCGTGCTCGCTACCAACCGCTGCGCGGTCGCCGACGTTTACTGCAACGATCTTCTGGTCTGTACTGAAGATTCCTGCGATCCTGCGACCGGTGAGTGCGTGTTCGAGGAAGTGCCCGAATGCTGTCAGGCGAACGAGGACTGTTTCGACGACGATGCCTGCTCGAACGACATCTGCGATCTGAACACGTTCACGTGCGCCAACACGCCGGTTACGTGCCCGACCGACTGGAACACCTGCACGGCCGACGTCTGCGACAACGCTTCCGGTGGATGTATCAACAGACCGATCGAAGGTTGCTGCCGTCGTAACGGCGATTGCAACGACGACAACCCGTGCACGAACGACACCTGCTTCCGCAACTCCTGCAACAACGACGAGAAGAACTGCAACGACTACAACCCGTGCACTCTCGATTCGTGCAACACCGAAACGGGCGCCTGCGAGCACCAGAATAACTGCTGACGCAACAATCCCCGAACAGAATCTCCCCTGTCCCCCGCTGGTTGACTCAAGCAGGTTCACGTTCTATAGATCTGTCTGAAGGCAAAACACCCATCAAAACGACGAGGGATGTTATGAATTCCGATTCCATCGTTTTCTCGGGCACTTCACATCCACAGCTCGCAAAGTCGATCTGCCGCAGTCTGGACTGCAAACTGGGGAGATCACAGGTAATCAAGTTCTCAAACGACAACCTGATGGTCAGGGTCCTGGACAACTGCCGCGAGAAAGACGTGTTTATCGTCCAGACGTCCAATACACCGGTGAACGAAACACTGATGGAGCTTCTAATCTTCATCGACGCGGTCAGGTTCGCCAGCGCCGCCCGTATCACGGCCGTTCTGCCTTACTACCCGTACTGCCGATCGGACAAGAAGGATGAACCGCGAATATCGGTCACCGCCCGCCTGGTTGCTGACCTGCTCACCACTGCCGGTGTGGACAGAATCCTGACGATGAACCTGCATTCTCCGCAGATTCAAGGGTTCTTCAGGAAACCCGCGGACCAGTTGCTGGCAGCCCCCGCTTTCTTCGACTATTTCAACGAGGTTCTGTTCAACGAAGAACCCCGGGAGGATTTCGTTCTGGTAATGGGGGACACCGGAGCGGCGAAGGCCTTCAGCTACTACTCTGACGAGCTTCTGCTGCCTATGGCTATCATTGACAAATTCCGTGGCGACCACAGCGACAAACCGGTCATCAGGCAGGTCGTCGGCGACGTTCGCGGCAAATCCTGTCTGCTGGTGGACGACGAGATCGCCAGTGGCAGGACTCTGGTCAATGCCGCGCATAAGCTCATCGAGTTCGGCGCGCGGCGCGTGCTGGCCACGGCCGTGCATCCGGTTCTGTCGGGTGATGCGGTCCGCAGGCTGGTCGACTCCCCGATCGAAAAGTTCATCATCGGCAACACGCTGCCGGTTGACGACAAGATTGCGGAGCATCGGTCACGCTTTCATGTCATCGATCTGGCGCCGCTGTTTGCCAAAGCCATCCAGTGCATCCATAATGGCGACTCGATGTCGGCCCTCTTCCCGCCTTCGGTTCGGAGGTCGGTCTGACCTTTGTCAGGATCATTCCGAGGATAAAATGACCGTAAACGCAGTCCTTGTGACCTTTTCCGAGGTGTTTCTAAAGCGCGGCAAGCGTCCGTGGTTCCTTTCCAAGCTCAAGGAAGGCCTGGAAAGGCAGTTGGCCGGCGCGGGCAGGTTCCGGGTACGCGAGCTCTATTCCATGCTGATGATCGTCCACGCCGATTCCAAAGGATGGGATCTGGTCGATTTCGTCGTGGACGACGGATTGATCACGGCTTTCGGGCGCAGTTTCGGGATCGTGTCCTTCATGCCGTCGAAGATCGTGCCACGAGAGATCTCCATCATGGAAAAGGAGATGGAGGAAATCGCGGACTCGATGATGCAGGGAGTCTCCAGCTTCAAGGTCGAGACGGTCCGTTCGGTCAAGGATTTCCCGCTGAATTCCATGGAACTCAGCAAGCGGCTGGGCGGCGTCATATGGGAAAAGACAAAAACCCCGGTCAAGATGAAGGATCCTGAACTGACCATCAACGTCCGGATACTCCCTGCCGCCGCCGCCATTTCGGTCAGATCGATTCGCGGGCCGGGCGGACTGCCGACCGGCTCTTCGGGAAAGACACTGCTGATGCTGTCCGGTGGCATCGACTCGCCCGTGGCCGGCTACCAGGTCATGCGGCGGGGCTGCTCGATGGATGCCGTCCACTTCGACGCGTCGCCGTACACAACACCCGAGGCGCGCGAAAAGGTCGAGAAGCTGGCGCAGATGCTCGCCGCCTACCAGCCTGGAATGAACCTGTACGTGGTTCCGTTCGGGTCGGTCCAGGCGCACCTTCGCGACAGCGCACCCGGAAGGATGCTGGTCGTTCTTTACCGCAGGATGATGCTGCGTTGCGCGACCAGAATCGCCGAGCGCGCGAACGCGCTGGCTATAGTGACCGGGGACAACATCGGACAGGTCGCCAGCCAGACCCTCGAGAACATGACGGTGATCGGTCAGGCGACCGGAATGACAGTACTGCGTCCGCTGCTGACGTACGACAAGATGGATGTGGTGGATGTCGCCAGACGGATAGGGACATTCGATACATCGATACTGCCCTTCGATGACTGTTGTTCGCTTTTCGTGCCTCCGCATCCCGAGACCGCGGCCGACCTTGAGCGAGTCCTGGCCATCGAGAGCGAAATCGACATCAACGCCCTGGTCGACATGGCTGTGTCCGAATCCGAATGTCTGCGAATCGGTGAACCTGAAGCCAGGCACTGAGTGAGGCGCCTCAGCGGGCAGGCAGGAATACGCAACCCTGGCTGCCCGGGGCAATGCGGATATTCAACCCCGTGATCACGGCACTGGACGAGCGTGAATCCACCGAGATGATTCGGAAGGGACGCCCGTTATCAAGTGCGCCGGCCATCCCGGTCCGGATGCCCGCCGCGGACCCGGCGTCAAGAACAATGACGACCCG
>JAGOFO010000023.1 GCA_017997155.1 Myxococcota bacterium | reverse complement strand
AGTCCCTTGTGGATGTCAGAAGTTTCGTACATGTTCACTCCATGGTTTGAGAGTCCGAAAACGCGCGCTTTTATACACTGATGTTAGCGGTTTGGCAATTAAATTTTGGACTTACATCTCGACAGGCTTCAGATCCAACTAGAAATCCTGCGGGGAAAGACCCATTTCCTTGGGCAGGCAGCACTTCTTGTATTTCTTGCCGCTTCCGCAGGGGCAGGGGTCGTTGCGGCCGGCGCGCGGAGTGAAGCCGTTCGCGGACGTGCGCGGGGCGT
This sequence comes from Myxococcota bacterium, assembly GCA_017997155.1. Classification (GTDB taxonomy): domain Bacteria; phylum Myxococcota_A; class UBA9042; order DTJE01; family DTJE01; genus JAGOFO01. The sequence goes on along the minus strand of JAGOFO010000023.1, from coordinate 23,228 downwards.
CTTCTTCGTCGGGTGATGACGAGGAAGATGCCGCCTTCGGGTCGGCGCCGGCGGCCAGGCCGGGCATGGCGCCGCGACCGTAGTGCATGGCGACGCTGCGGCGCAGGCGGCGGATCGACTCGATGTCCTGCGGGCCCTGGATATCGACGCGGAACATGGTTTCCGCTATGGACTGGTCGATCAGGTCAAGCAACTGCTTGAACAACTCGAAACCTTCCTTCTTGTAGATGACCTTGGGGTCCTTCTGGGCGTAGGCCTCGAGGTGGACGCCTTCCTTGAGGTGGTCCATCGCGTACAGGTGGTTCTTCCAGTGCTGGTCGATGGTGTTCAGGAAGCGCTCGCGCTCGTACATGTGGAAGCCTTCGCGCATGCGGCGTTCCATCTCGGTGCGGTCGGCCTGCCAGGCCTCGCGGTCGAAGTCCGGGGTGACGAATTCGGGTTCCGGCAGGCGGACCTCGATGGCGCGGGCGATCGACTGGTTCGTCTTCGACTCGTAGGCGCCTTTCAGCATCTCGACCAGGCGGTTGCCGGCGTTTTCCGGATCCTGCGTCAGATCGGCCGGGTCCAGCTTGACGCGCAGGCTGCCGAGCAGGTCGCGGCACAGGGCGTCGAAGTCCCACTCCTCGCTGTTGACGCCTTCCGGACAGTATTTGTCCATGGCGATCCAGGCGACCTGCTCGATCGCGTTCAGGACCATTTCGTGGACCTCGCGGCCGTCCAGGACGCGGTTGCGCAGGCGGTAGATCGTCTGGCGCTGCTGGTTCATCACGTCGTCGTATTCCAGCAGGTTCTTGCGGATGTCGAAGTTGCGACCCTCGACGCGCTTCTGGGCGCTCTCGATGGCCTTCGTGACCCAGCGGTGGACGATTGGCTCGTTATCCGGAACCTGCAGGCGCTCCATGATGTCCTTGAGCTGGTCGCCACCGAAGATGCGCATCAGGTCGTCGTCCAGGGACAGGAAGAAGCGCGAACCGCCCGGGTCGCCCTGACGTCCGGCACGTCCGCGAAGCTGGTTGTCGACGCGGCGTGACTCGTGACGCTCGGTGCCGATGATGAACAGGCCGCCCGCTGCCAGCACCTCGGGACGCTCGGCGGCGCAGATCGGCTTGTACTGCTCGACAAGCTCTTGATATTTATCGCTTTCGTCGGAGTCGACCTGGGTGCGGGCCAGGGCCTCGGGGTTTCCGCCAAGCACGATGTCCGTGCCTCGGCCGGCCATGTTGGTCGAGATCGTGACCGCGAACTTGCGGCCCGCCTGGGCGATGATCTGGGCCTCGAGGCCGTGATTCTTGGCGTTCAGGACGTGGTGCGGGATCTTGTCCCTGGTCAGCAGGCGGCTGACCAGCTCGGATTTCTCGACCGACGTCGTGCCGACCAGAACCGGCTGGCCGCGCGCATAGCATTCCTTGATCTGGTCCAGCACCGCCATGAACTTGGCCCGGTCGTTCTTGTAGACGAAGTCCTCGTGGTCGGTACGGCCGGTCGGGCGGTTCGTGGGCACGACAAGGACGTCCAGGTCGTAGATGCGCGCGAATTCCTCGGCTTCGGTGTCGGCGGTACCGGTCATGCCGGCCAGTTTGTTGTACATGCGGAACAGATTCTGGAATGTGATCGTCGCCAGGGTCTGGTTTTCGTTCTCGATCTTCAGGCCTTCCTTGGCCTCGACCGCCTGATGCAGCCCGTCCGACCAGCGCCGGCCCGGCATCTTGCGGCCCGTGAACTCGTCGACGATGACCACGCCGCCATCCTCGATCACATAGTTCACGTCGCGCTTGAACAGGGTGTGCGCCTTCAACGCCTGGTACACGTGATGAACCAGTTCGACGTTATCGCCGTCGTACAGGTTGCGGACGCTGAGGCGCTTTTCGACCTTGTCGACGCCGGATTCGGTCAGCGTGACCGCGGATGACTTCTCGTCGACGATGAAGTCCTCGTCGCGGCGCAGCGAGGGAACGATGGCGTTGACTGTGTAGTAGACCTCGGAGGATTCCTCGGCCGGACCCGAGATGATCAGGGGGGTACGGGCCTCGTCGATCAGGATGCTGTCGACCTCGTCGACGATGGCGTAGTGCATCGTCTTGACCTGGTCCTTCTTCTTTGGATAGTCGTAGTAGCGGTGGACCATCGAGTCCAGCGAGAACTTCATGTTGTCGCGCAGGTAGTCGAACCCGAATTCGTTATTGGTGCCGTATGTGATGTCCGCACCGTACGCGTCCTGGCGCTGACGGTCGCTGAGCCCGTGCACGATGACGCCGACCGACATGCCGAGCGCGTTGTAGATCTTGCCCATCCACTCGGAGTCGCGCTTTGCCAGGTAGTCGTTGACCGTGACCAGGTGCGCGCCCATGCCGCGTTCCGGGTTGGTCGGGTCGGGTTCAAGGGCGTTCAGGAAAAGGGCGGAGGTGGCGACCAGGGTCTTGCCTTCGCCGGTTTTCATTTCGGCGATCATGCCCCGGTGCAGGGCGATTCCGCCGATCATCTGCACGTCGTAGTGACGCATCCCGGTGGTGCGGACCGATGCCTCGCGGCAGGCGGCGAACGCCTCGGGCAGGATGTCGTCAAGCGTCTCGCCGGCGGCAAGGCGGGCCCGGAACCGGGCGGTGCTGCCGCGCAGTTCGTCGTCGGTCATCGCCTGGAAACTGGGTTCAAGATCGTTGATGGCCTGAATAATCGGGCGCATGGCCTTCAGGTCGCGCTCGTTTTTCGTGCCGAAAATCTTTCTGAAGAATGCTTTCATCAAAACTCCATGAACCGGGAAGCATGAAAAAGGGCGGCCAATTGTATCACAAGGCGGGCTTTCCGGCTTGGAGTAAATGGGGCTTGCGGGGCGGTCTGGCAAGGGGGGCGTTTGATGGCGCGGCGCTTGATGGTATCATTGCGCAATCCGGTTGTCGGTGTTTGCTGGCGGCGCCGTGTGTGCGGCCACGGAGGTGTTTGATGGACGGGTATCACGGCGATGGTGGCGAGGCCCAGGGCGGCGTGCCCGCGGGCGAACAGCCCGAGCAGACCGAGCGTCGGGGCGGCGACGGGATGCTGACCGAACTGGCGCGCAGGGCGGTCGCGACTTCGGTGTCGAAACTGGTCGAGACCGAAGGCTTCATCCGCGAGGTCGTCAAGGCTATGTCGCGGGAACTGGCCGGGTATGTCTCGCGCGAGGTTCATGGGCTGCGTCAGGACATGGTCGAGCAGGTCGGTGATCAGGTCGGCCGGTGGCTGGACCGGGTCGACATGGCGGATGAAATTCGTCGCGGGTTGAACGGCATGACGTTCGACATTCAGGTCAAGGTGAAGGTGACCGACGATGGTCTTAAGCCGGTCGGCAAGCCCGCGGCGAAGAAGCCGGCGGTTAAGAAGCCCGCCAGGAAGTCAGCCCGCAAGCCCGACAGTGATTCGATTTAGGTGTTGTCGGCCCAGATGACCTCGACCGGAACAAGGGACTCGTCTTCATACAGGTAATTGCCCAGTTGTCCAACCGCGTTGCTGCCCCAGCAGCGCAAGCCGCCGCCCTCAAGCGCCGCGCACGCGAAATCGTCGCCGGTCGCGAAACTGCTTGCCGGCTGCCACAATCCCAGCACATGCACGGGATAGGCGCTGTCGAGTATCGACCGGTTTCCGAAGCAGCCGCCTTCGTTCTCGCCCCAGCAGGACACTCCGCCCGCCGCGTTGGTCGAGCAGGTGTGGTTTCCGGCGGCCTCGACCACCACCTGGTTTTCAATCAGGGCTTTCGTGGAAAACGAACGGGTGACGCTCCAGTGACCGTCGCCTCGCTGTCCAAAGCCGGCATCGCCCCAGCACGTGACCATTCCGGAATCCAGAAGCGCGCACGAGTGTGACCTGCCGGCGGCAACCTGGATTGCCCCCGTGATGGAGGAGATCGTAACCGGGGCGGTGACTGTCTGGACGTCGTCCCTTGACGTCTGGCCGAATGCGTTGTCACCCCAGCAGGCGACTGATCCGTCCTGAAGGACCGCACATGTGTGATTGTTGCCGGCGGCGATGTGGATGGCTGTCGGCAATGGAACCTGTGCCGGTGTCGGACTGTGCGTGCTCCCGGTCCCAAGCTGGCCGGCATCGCCGGCGCCCCAGCAGAACACCTGTCCTTCACCGGTCAGCGCGCAGGTGTGGTTGCGGCCGGCCGTGATCTGCTGGAGGGGAACATTGAGGCTGGTCACCTGGATCGGAGTGGTGGTCGAGTTCATGTTGCCGGCGCCGAGCTGGCCCAGAGCGTTGAAGCCCCAGCACCAGGCACCGCCGGCCGCGATGGTCGTGCATGTGTGGAACTCACCCGCGGCGATTTTTCCAGCCGATGCGGGAACAGTCACGAGCGTGGGCGAGGTGGAACCGCTAGGGGTGTCTTCGGAGGGCACTCCACACTGGCTGGTTTCGTTGTTGCCCCAGCAGTAGACGAGACCGTTGACGTCAACCGCGCAGGCGTGACTGGCGCCGGCCGCGATGTCCGCGAAGAGCGGCTGAGCCGGGCAGGGGGTGCCGGCGCAGACGCCCGAGTCACACATGTCGTTTGTCGTTGAATTGAGCCCGTCGTCGCAGGGGTAATCAGCCGGCCAGTTGGTGAGAAGGTATTCCGAGCCTTCGGAATAGCCGGGCTGGCAGACCGCACACTGCTTGTCGGCGGGGCCGGAAACGACCGCATAGCAGACGCCGTCCACGTGACAGTTGTTTCCGCCCTGAACACAGTCCTCGGCATTATCGAACGGGAGACTCTCGACCGAGCGCCCCGTCAGTGCCACGGCATAGGTCCATCCATAGGAAAACGAAACGATGACGGCAGTGAAGAGGTCGGACGGGATGGTGTGGGCCCGATCACTGTCATACGTGAGCCCGAATGTCAGGCACTCGCCGCCGGGGATGGACAGACCTATGAGCCACGAACCGAGCAGAGCCGGGTCGTTGGGCAATGCAAGGGCCTGCCCGTCGGAGTCGGTGACGGACTCGAGCACCAGTGTTCTGCTGTTGCCTGCGACAAAGGAGTCCGAAATCGAGGGCCAGGCGGTAAACGTGCATCTGTTGCACACGCTGATGTCACGACGGCTGCTTTTGCCGCGCACAAGCGTGCCGAAATCGACGATGGTGTCTAACATCGGCGCGCCGTCCACCGAGAATTCCAGGCAGTCGGTCGGGGCCGTGTCCTGGTCATCAAGGGCATCGCCGGCGTCGGCGGCGACGTCGTCAACGGCGTCCGCGTCATCGCCACCGTCGATGGTTCCCGGGTCCTCGTACTCGTCCGTAAAGAACAGGCAGTCCGGCGGCACGTCGGCCAGCGCGTCCGGTTGCACATCGGCCAGCGCGTCCGGCGGCGTGTGCACACCGGGGTCGCCAACGGTCTCGATTGCGCCCTGGTCGGGACGGTCGGTGTCCGGAGCGAATCCGTCCTGGATCGTGTCGGCCTGAACCGTGTCCGCGACGTCGCCGGCGCCGAACTGATCGTCGCCCGGGTCGGTTCCGCCACACGATGCCATTGAGATCGCCAGTGCGGCGATACCCGCGTATGAAAACAGGATGTGTTTCATGATGTGTGTCTTCCGCGCGCCCGATGGAAAGTCAGTAAACGCCGGGTGTGGCCAGGGCCTGAGCCATCCCGGTTATCTCGATATGACCGCATGGTAGACCAAACGGTCCCGGGATGGAACCCCGTATGGCGCGGGGGGAGTGGCTGACATTCGTTTTTATTTGACAGGAATGAATGGATTATTGATGATCCCGGCCGGGGGAAGGGTGGCCTTCCCAGGACAATGTTTTCTTGAATCTCGCGAGGTTTTTGTTATGGCAATGAAGATTACCGATGATTGCTTGGCATGTGGCTCGTGCATTGACGAGTGCGACATCAACCATGCGATTTCCGAAGGCGACATCTACAAGATCGACCCGAACAAGTGCACGGAATGTGCCGAGTCCGGCGGCGAGCCGAAGTGCGCTCCGGTTTGCGCGGCCGACGCGATCGTCAAGGCCTGACAGTTTTCGTGATCGACTGAAGAACCCCGTCCGGCTCGGTGCTGGACGGGGTTTTTTGTATTCGGAAAAAGGGTTTTGAGATATCGTTCGAGCGGCGCCCGGGCGTTTTGTGGCCCGAGTCGTTTCGTCTGCGCGAGGGGTGACCGATGGATGCGAGAGATGCGGTGGTGACGAATGTGACGGCGGGGCAGGGGCAACCCTACCGCGAGCCCGGTTTCTGGGGAATGCTTGCGTATTCGTTCGGCAGCTTTCCGGTGGGCATGCTGTTGCTGGCGATATCGGTCTGGTTGATGCGTCTGTACTGCCCGACCCCGGACGAGATAGCGGCTGGACGGCAGTTGCTGGTGGATCCGGCGGCGTTCGGCCTGATATCGGCCATCGTCATGTTTTTTGGCGCTTTGGCCGACCCGCTGGTCGGTTTCTATTCCGACAGGATGCGCGGAACGAAGGGGCGGCGAATGCCGTTCATCAAGATCGGGTTGCCGTTCCTGCTGGCCGGGTTCCTGTTCGTGTGGTTCTCGCCGTTCGCGTCGATGGACGACACGGCGATGGGCTGGTTGAGCGCGGTCTGGCTGTTCATCAACATGCTGGCTCTCCAGGTGTCGTTCACCGTGGTCGTGAATCCGTACCTGGCGTTGATGCCCGAGGTCTGGGAGTCCGACCGCGGCCGCGTGCGCGTCTCGATATGGATGTCGATCTTCAACGCGCTGGCCCAGATCTTCGTGTTCATCGTGTTCGGTCCGATGATCAGCAATTACATGGACGGCGGCACCTTCCTGGGTATTGCGGTCACGGACGGGTTCAAGCTGGCCGCGACCATCGGCACGCTGCTGACATTCCTGACGTTCCTGCCGGTGCTGGCGGTGATCCGCGAGCGGCCGCACAGCGTCGCCAAGGAAGTTCCGTGGGGGCTGTTCAAGGCGTGCTGGGAAACCCTTAAGAATCCCGCGTTCGTCCCGTACATCATAGCGGGCTCGATGATGTACGCCGGCATGTTCCTGGTTCAGGCCGCGCTGCCCTATGTCGTGGCGACCCAGGTCGTGGGCGAGACTTCGTCGATTGGCCCTGTTGCCTGGCTGCTTTCACAGGGCTCCGACACGGTCTCCGGCATCATGCTGCTTGGACTGGTCGTGTTTTCGATTGCGTTCTATCCGTTTGTTGAACTGGCTTCGCGTCGCATAAAGCGCAAGACCCTGTTTTTCTTCACACTTGGGACGTTCCTGCTTGTCATCCCGATGGTCACGCTGTCAGGCATGCTGGGTATGCCGGCGTGGATGCAGCTTGCCGTGTGCTGCCTGTTGATCGCGCCCGGGCTGGCCGTCGGCCTGGTCGTGCCGCGTGCCATCCTGGCCGACATCATGGACCTGGACACCGAGCGCACCGGATATCGGCGCGAGGCGATGTACAACGGCATGGAAGGCCTGCTGCAGAAGATCGCCGGTGGGCTGGCCCTGATGATTCAGGGCTTCCTGTTCTCGCAGTTCGGGTACAGCACCGCCCAGCCGTGGGGCATCGTCCTGACCGGCGCGGTCGCCGCGCTGATGGCCCTGATCGGTATCGTGTCGTTCTATTTCTATCCGATCCGCAAATAGTCCTTCCCGGTTTAGAAATATTGTTCAGCCGCTGGAAATGTCGGATTGTTGTGCATACAATGATTGCATCTCTTCTTCCCGGGGATTGCCATGACGGTACGTTATGCAGCACTGACACTGCTGGTCTGCCTTTTCATGGCGCCCGGATGTTCATCCGGACCGGCCACCCAGGAAGACGTCCGAGGCGTGGATACGCTGGATGCGGTCGGGGATACGGCGGGTTCGGTCAGTGACACGCTGGATTCCGTCGGGGATGCGCCCGTGGACAGTGTCGAGCCGGACGCCGTGCCCGACACCGCGGCCACTCCATGCAATACCTGTCAGAACGACGATGATTGTCGCGGGGATCAGACTTGTGCGACATTCGATACCGGAAAGGCGTGCACCTGCGTGGATGATGGTGATTGCCGCAACGGATTCATGTGTTACGACTTTGGCCTGAGCGGGATAAAGGCATGTCTTCCGACCACTTTCAACTGTCCGGCCTGTGTGGTTGATGGGGGCTGTCAGGACGAAACCTGTTGTGATTTTGAACTGGGCACCTGCCGGGACTGCGCGACTGGCTGTGCGAACTGTCTGCATGATTACGAATGTGTCGAGGGATACAGGTGTTACTCCGCGGTCTCAGGGACCCCTGGCCTGTGCGTTCCTGAATGTGTGGACGGCGGATGTGGGATAGACGTGGTCGGCGCCGGCGCCGCATCGACCGTTTTCACCTGCGTCGACCGCGGGGCCGGGGTCAGCGTCTGCGCGCCGGATGAAGACTATTGCCCAAACTGTCCCGAGATCACGCCCTATAGCCGTGACGGCGAATGCGTCGAGTGTCTGGACAACAGGGATTGCGACAATGACGGCGGTCCGGGCGTGTGCCTGCCGAGCGGGATGTGCGCGTCTTGTCAGGGATTGTGCGGGGGAGGTTTCCCGGTTTGTGCCATCGTTGATGGTGAAGAACAGTGCGTGCAGTGCGTGAAAGACGAGGACTGCGCGCGGTTCGACGAGTCGTGCGTCTGTGTTGGCGAGCCGTTATACACATGCATGGATGGCCAAGGCGCGATCTGCGACCACGGGGGTGATGGTTGCACCGCGCCGTGTGAGGAACAGGGTGATTGCGCCCCGTTGTACGACGGCGCCGTGATGGACTGTGTCGCTGTTCCCGGCCAGGAAACCAGGACGTGCGTCGAGTCCGGTGGACGTTGCGACAACGTCAACGTGTGTTGCGCGCCCGGCGCCCAATGTTACGACCTCGCGGCAATTGCGGAAGAGCTCGTGGGGCCACCCGTGGTTCTACGACTCATTGAACAACCGGATGAACTGCTTATGTTCTGCGGATGCACCGTGGCCGAGGACTGCCTGGCGGGCCAACCGTGCACGGAAATGGCCGTCCTTTGCGACGGCACCCAGGCCAAACTTGGCAACCTTTACGAGATTCTGTGCCCGGAAGGGCAGCTTGACAGCCGCATCCCGCCAAAGCTGTGTGTCGAGTCCCTGTGGCTGCAAGACACTTTCGGGATCCCGCCTGCAAACTGATTTGAGCGTTTGAATCCTGTCGTGAACGAGCGTTTCAGGGGATCAGATCAGCGCGGTGCTGAAGTAGCGTTCGGCGCGGTCGGCCAGGACGGTTACGACGTTGCTGCGGCCGTTGGCGAAGTGCGCCGCGACCCAGACATTGGCGCCGGATGACGTTCCAACCAGGATTCCCTGTTCCTTCGCCAGTCTGCGGGCGGTGTCGATGGCGTCCTCGTCCGAGACGGTCATAACCATGTCGATGTAGCTGCGGTCCACGATCGCCGGGACGAAGCCGTCACCGATACCCTGGATGACGTGGAAACCGGGTTCCTTGCTGAGCAGGGCGGTGTTGTTGCGCGGTTCCACGGCGATAATCTGGACCTTGGGATTCTGTTCGCGCAGGTAGCGGCCACAGCCCATCAGGGTGCCACCGCTGCCGACGCCGGCCACGAACACGTCGACCTTCCCGCCCATCTGCCGCCAGATTTCGGGCCCAGTGGTCGTGTAATGCGCGTCGGGATTGTCCGGGTTGGTGAACTGGCCGGGGTTGAAGTGGTCGGGTATCTCGGCCATAAGCTCGGCCGCCCGTTCGTTGCTGCCGTTGATGCTGGTATCGGCCGGGGTCAGGACCAGTTCACCACCGAGGGCGCGGATGATCTTCTTGCGTTCGTCGCTCATGTTTTCCGGCATGACGATGATCACGCGGTATCCCTTCTGGACGCCAACCATCGTTATTCCGATGCCGGTGTTGCCGGAGGTGGCCTCGATGATGGTCATGCCGGGTCTAAGGGCGCCGGATTTTTCGGCCTGTTCGATCATGTGCTTGGCGATGCGATCCTTGACGCTGCCGCCGGCGTTGAGGAATTCGGCCTTCGCGTAAACGTTGCCCAGGGCGAAGCCGGGGATCTCGAGAATCGGCGTATTTCCAATAAGATCAAGTATTCGTTCTGGTTTGTCGTGCATCTGTGTGTCCTTTCACAATCCTGTCGATTCAGCGATGCCGGCGGTCATTTCCGGCGCCGGGAATATGCGCTAAAGCAGACGAAAAATCAAGGGTTTGTGTGGTTCGGCACCGGGCCCTGTTCCACTCCGAGACGACGGCCACCCCAGGGAATCAGTCGCAGCCTGTGGGGGCCGCCATTCACCGTTCGCCAGATGATTACGTCGGATCGGCCCGGAAGCCAGTCGGCGCTTCCGTCCGATATCTCGACCGTCCAGGCGGGAGCGTCGCTGTCGGGAATCGTCCGGTACAGGGTTTTGACCGGCAGCCAGATAGTGGTTTCGGACAAGGAATCCGTCGCCCTTTCGCCGTCGGTGAATTCCAGTGTGAATACGTCTGTTTGACCTGGCCCGGCGGCAACCTCGTCGGCGGATTGCGGCAGGGTCAGCCTGTCGAACGAGAACTTCAGGTTTCTGCCCGCGACTTCCAGGGGAAGTGGACGGGCCAGTTCCCTCGCGAGCGCGAGGATACCGTCCTGCGGCGAGGCTGCCGGGGTTGAGGAACGCGGCATGGTTAAAAGGATGGAACGCCCGCGTCTTTCGGCGGCGTCAAGTCTGGCTATCAGCGCGGCGCCGGGAGTGACGACGGAATGGTCAAGGGTAAACGAGCCGGGGGGCAGATCGTTCAACAGGCCGCGGGAGGAGTCGTCGGCCGAGCCGGGGACGAATTCGGTCAACAGGATATCCAGGCCGGTCACGCCGGAAGCGGGAGCCTCGGTGTCGAGGAAAATGATGGCGGATCTGTCGACCGCCCTGATGTTGTTGGCGAAACGATCGATGAATCCGGTCCATGCCTGGCTGCATTCGGTCGCGTCAAGGCCTTCCGGGCAGGTCATTCCGTCCGCGAGCGCGTAGCCGGCCAATCCGGGGGAGCGTGAAACCAGTTCGGCCAGCTTGGTCCAGGCACGGATCAGGTGGTCCTGAAGGGCCAGGTCATCGGGAGTCCATGAACCCTGAATGAAATCCCTGTAAAAGCGATTGTTTGCAGGCGTCCTGTCGCGTCTTGAAGCAGGGCAGTCGCCATCACTGAAGTTTGTGTCTTCCGACGGCATCCTGAATGCCCATACCGGCGCGTCCGGCAGACCGGCGCAAGCGGGCTGGGACGACAACGGTGTGGTGTTGACGAGGATTACAGCCATTCCCGCCGACGCGGCCCGATCCAGGAAGGCGCGGATGGCCAGAAGGCGCGGCACGGACAATTCCATCGGACCGGGTTCCAGATCCTGCCAGCGGATGGGCAGGGTGATCACATTGATGCCGGCATCGCGCAGCGCGGCGAAGTCGAATGAAGGCGCCCGGGCCCCCGACGAGACTGCCGGTTCCGCCGGGGAGAGGCCCGGTGGAGGCTGGATCGCCAAGCCCCTGAGATACAGGACGCGGTCGGCGTAGTCGAGGAATCCACCCGGGACCGCCGACGCGGGCGCTGTCTTGATGCGTCCGCCGGACGGTTCGAACCGGCCGGGAGGCTCGACCCAGGGAACCTGCCTGTCGGGCGGCAGTGAAGCGTTGTTGGAAAATGTCGGAAGGCCGGGCAGACCTCTGATCAGAAAGGCCGCGGCGATGACGCCCCCGGCCAGCAAAACCGACGTGATTGGCACGATGAGGGATCTTGCGCGCATCGTTTCCCCCGGTTGATCGTGGATCCAGCGACCGTTCGCGGCTAACGATAAGGCATCCGGACGAAAGGCTCAATACACCGGATCGTTGACTGCGGGGCGGATGCCGATACACTTGACGGGAGTGCGGGCGAAAACGGCGGTGATGCGATGGGCGACAAGGACATCGGTTCGGGCGATGGTCTGGTCACTGGCGGATTCGAAGAGGAGGGCATGCGTCTTTACGGGATGCTTGCCCCAGTTGGCTGGTCACGGGCGGAGTGTCGGACGATCGCGCCGATAACGCTGCGGATTCGCAAGCTGGTTCAACAGCAGAATGCAATAATTCTGGGACATTCCTATGTTGCTCCTGAAGTGATCTACGGCGTTGCGGACGTTCGTGGAGACTCGCTGGGTTTGTCGGTGGCGGCAAGGGACGCGACCGCTGACACCATCGTTTTCTGCGGTGTCAGCTTCATGGCGGAGACCGCCGCGGTCCTGTGTCCCGACAAGCGCGTGTTGCTGCCGGCGCCGCTGGCCGGTTGTTCGCTGAGCGAGTCGATCACCGCCGCGGATGTCCGCGCGCTGAGGGCCGAGTACCCGGACGCCGGCGTGGTCTGTTACGTGAACACCTCCGCCTCGGTGAAGGCCGAATGTGATGCCTGCTGCACGTCGGCAAACGTCCTGGCGGTCGTCGAGGGTCTTCCGCAGCAGCGCATCGTGTTCGTGCCGGACGGGAACATGGGGATGAATCTGCGTTCGATGACGACCAAGCAGATCATCGGTTACGACGGCAAGTGCATCGTGCATGACCGCCTTACGGCGGACCATGTTCAGGCTCTGAAGGATGCCGCCGGTCCCGGCGCCTGCGTGATGGTCCACACCGAGTCTCCGCCCGCCGTGGTGGCTCTGGCCGACGTCGCGGGCGGCACCGGCGACATGATGAAGGCGGTCAAGTCCGGGCGATGGGAGTCGTTCGTGGTGGTGACCGAGGACGGGATGGCGGACAGGTTCAGGATAGAGTTCCCGCAGTACAGGTTTTTCGGCATCAACACGTTCTGTCCCCACATGAAGATGACCGGTTTGAGGGATGTCCTTCAGGTGCTGGAGTCGCCGCGACCGGATCAGGTGATCACGGTGCCCGAGCCTGTTCGAACCGGCGCTGCCAGGGCCATCGACAAGATGTTCGAGTTGACCGCGGCCGGCGTGGACGCGACGAAACCGCATTCAAACGCGGGTGACAGATCGTGAGGACGGGCAGGGCGCGGGCGGTCAGGCCTTCTTGAACATCGGCCGGACCTTGCGTTCGATCATCTCTTCCAGCTTGGGGCGGACGATGCCTTCAAGCAGCATGTTCAGATCGATATCCGCCTTCATCACCTTGTCGGAAACCACTATGTCGGCGCGGACTCCGGCGCGGGTGAATGTGTAGGAGTTGGCGGCGTTCTCGGTTATCTTCAGATCATAGGCGCTGACCAGCATGTTGGCGAAAGGCTTCAGCTTTTCGATTGCGGTCGCTTCATCCCACTCGTGCTCGATCTCATAACTCTTTTTGGCCATCTTTGGCGCTCCACCATAACGGGTAGAATGAGATTTGGCCGTTTTTGGCGGGGCGTGTCAAGGGTTTTCACATCAGGTGCAGAGTCCCTTCACGAAAAGACAAAGTAGTCTATAATCGTCGCCAGATTGTCGCACCGGCGCGCGTTTTTCGTGTCACAGGTGCATTGGTGCTTCTCCGGAGGTTGTCATGTCTGGTTTCAGGTGCGATCTCGGCGGCATTGCCGAGACCGTCGCGCGGCGTTTCACTGAGGTAGGAAAGGGCCCTTTCTCGGACGTTCCAGATCAGGACTGGTACGACTGGAACTGGCAGATGCGGAACCGCATCACGGACATCAATCAGCTTGGTCGTTACATCAGGTTGAGTCAGGCCGAGATCGACGGCGACGCGGCCGGACGGGATGTGTTCAAGATCGGAATCACGCCGTACTACGTGGCTTTGATGGATCCGGAAAACCCGTCGTGCCCCGTCAGGATGCAGGCCACGCCGCGTCCCGAGGAGATGATCGAGCATCCCTCAGACATGGAAGACCCCCTCGCCGAGGATCGCGACATGCCGGTCAAGGGGCTTACCCACCGGTATCCCGACCGCGTCCTGCTGTACATGACCCAGGATTGCGCGATGTTCTGCAGGCACTGCACGCGAAAGCGCAAGGTGGCTGATCCTCATACGGCCGCCGGCGACAGCCAGATTCTGGCATGCATCGACTATATCCGCAGGACGCCGACCGTCAGGGACGTCATCGTTTCCGGCGGGGACGCTCTGGCGCTGACGGACGAGAGACTTGAGAAGTTCTTGAAACTTATCAGGGAAATCCCGCACGTCGAGATCATCCGTATCGCGACCAGGACCCCGGTTACGATGCCGATGCGCATCACGGACGACCTGGTGGCGATGCTGAAGAAGTACCATCCGCTGTTCCTGAACACGCATTTCAACCATCCGCGCGAATGCACCGCCGAGTCGTTCACGGCTCTGCGCAAGATCGCGGAGGCCGGTATCCCGATCGGTAATCAGATGGTGCTGCTCAAGGGCATCAACGACGACCCCGAGACGGTGATGAAGCTGAACCACAACCTGCTGATGATGCGCGCCAGGCCGTACTACATCTACCAGTGCGACCCGACGTTCGGGAACTACCACTTCAGGACCACGATCGCCAAGGGACTCGAGGTTATCGGCGCGCTTCGCGGCTGGACCAGCGGGCTGGCGGTGCCGTACTACGTGGTCGACGCTCCTGGCGGCGGCGGCAAGGTGCCGATACTGCCGGAATACGTCAAAACGTGGGAGAACGGGGTCCTGGTGGTCAGGAACTTCCGCGGCGACGAGTACACGTACATTGAACCCCAGGAATGATCGGATGACACCGGTCCATATCTAGAGGTGAACATGAAGTCTGGAAGGATACTGAAGACCCTGCTGGTGGTGGCGCTGGCGGCTGTCATGGCCGCTTCTTTCGGATGCAAGCGGCCGGTGCGGCTAGTGCTTTCGAAGGATCAGCAGAACCGGATCAGGGAGTCGATCCTGACGACAGCGCCGACGCCGAAGCATGTGGTGAACGCCAATTTCGGCGATGCCGTCCAGTTGATCGGTATCGACATGGAGCCCGAGAATCCGCGGGCGGGCCAGGAAGTCACCGTGACGTGGTACTGGCAGAGCAAGCGCGCCGTGGTGCCGGGCTGGAAGGTGTTCGTGCACCTGGAATTGCCGCGCGGGAAACGGATGGGGCTGGACCATGTGCCGGTCGGCGAGCTTTATCCGATGGACCAGTGGGCGCCCGGCCAGTACGTGAAGTACACGCAGAAGGTCAAGCTTGAGCCCAAGGCCGAAGCTGGCCGCGCCGAGATCTGGGCGGGTCTGTACAGCGCGGATGTGTACGGCGCCAAGGGCACGGGCGAGCGGATGGTTCTGGTCAATCGCGATCAGGTCAAGAACGACGGCGAGAACCGCGTGTCGGTGCATCAGTTCAACGTGACGAAGGCCGCTGTCGAGCAGAAGCCGGCGACCGATATGCGACTGGCGTTGACTCCGGTCGTGAATCCGGCGGTGAAGCTGGACGGCGTGATGGACGAGGAAGCGTGGAAGGGAGCCGCTTTGATCGGGCGGCTTTCGGACGCGTTCGGCCGACCGATTGAGGGAGAAGAGCAGACCTCGGTGCGTGTGATGCACGACGGGGAATTCCTGTATTTCGGCGTGGCGGCGACCGACCAGTCGATCGAGGCGACACTGACCAGTCGTGACCAGGAACTGTGGACGCAGGATGTGTTCGAGATCTATCTGGACGGGCAGATGGACGGCAAGGAATACCTGGAGATTCAGGTATCGCCGGCCAACGTGGTGTTTGACGCGCTGTTCGCCGAGCATCGCGTTCCGGAATGGAAGCTGGCCGCGAAGCACACGGTGCCGGGTCTCGAGAGCGCGGTGAAGGTCGATGGCACCCTGAACGTCAACGGCGACCGGGACCGGGGCTGGACGATGGAGATCAAGATTCCCGCGTCGTCGGTTCCCGGGTTGAAGATCGTCGAGGGCGCCGAACTGCGCGTGAACTTCTACCGAATGAACATCCAGGACGGCTCGACGGGCCGCGCGCATGCGTGGGGTCCCGGAGGCCGCGACTTCCACGACCTGTCCAAGGCCGGAGTGATCGTGTTCAACACGGCCGTTCCCGTGGTCGAGGCTAAGAAGAACTGATTCCAGACATTTGGATCGCCGGTATGTAGTCGATGCCCGGGGCGTTGACCATCCGGAGGTCGGGGTGAGATGTTGATGAACGATAGTGACAAAAGGACCGGCGAGGCCTTCGTTGAGGCGGTTGAGGTGATGAGGCGGCTGCGGGCGCCGGGCGGGTGCCCGTGGGACCGCGAGCAGACGCTGGAATCACTGAAGGCGTATGTGATCGAGGAGGCCTACGAGGTCGTCGAGGCGATCGACACCGGGAAGCCGGAGGCGTTGCGCGAGGAACTGGGCGACCTGCTGCTGCAGGTGTTGTTCCAGGCCCAGATAATGAACGAAGACGGCGTGTTCGACGCGGCCGACGTGTGCAGGGCGCTGGTCGAAAAGCTGATTGCCAGGCATCCGCACGTGTTCGGTGACGTTGAAAACAACGGAAGCACCGGGGACGTGCTGAAGCGCTGGGAGGGTTTCAAGAAGAAGGCGGGCAGGGGGCTGCTGGACGGAGTGCCGTCGAACCTGCCGGCGCTGTTGATGGCGATGAGGATCTCGGACAAGGCGGGCAACGTCGGGTTCGAGTGGCCCGAGCCGTCGGGGGCGCTGGAAAAGGTGAAGGAAGAGGTCGCCGAGCTTCAGGAGGCGTTTGAGTCCGGTGACGACGACGCGCTTCAGGAAGAGTTGGGCGATCTGTTGTTCGCCGCGGCGAATCTGGCCCGCATGAAGAAGATCAATCCCGAGGACGCGTTGCGTGGCGCCCTGGCCAAGTTCAGGCGGCGGTTCAAGGCGATGGAACAGGCTCTGGCGGCCGAGGGCAAGGGCCTGTCGGACGCGTCGATGAAGCGCCTGGATGAATTGTGGGAGGCGGCCAAAGCCGCGGAGTGATCCTGTCCCTGACCCCGCCCCAGCCCCGAGCCTGTCGAGGGGCGTCCATTCAGAGCCCAGGGCGCCAGCCCTGGGATCCCGGTGCCCAATATCCCTATTTATCTGGCGCAGCGGAAGCCGGTGTCGTTGAGGGTCCCCAGGTCCAGGGACACCTTGTTGCGATTGATTGAGCGGACGTCGCCGGGGTCCTCGCCGCTGGCGCCCAGCATGTCGTATTTCCAGCCGCCGCCCCTGGTCAGGTGGTACGTGCCGCTGGCCGGGCCCTGCGGGTCCTGGGTCGGGCTGGACTTGTAGTACGCCGTGTCGTAGAAATCCCACACCCACTCCCAGACGTTGCCGGCCATGTCGCAAAGACCGAACGGACTGTCGCCTTTGGGCGACTTGCTGCAGATATCGACGGTTCCGCCGGTGCCGCAGCCGTCCTCGCCGCCGAAATACATGTTTGCATACGTGCAGTTGGCGTCGGCGGTTCCCCAGGGATAGATCGCGCCCTGCGTGGTGCCGCGGGCGGCATATTCCCATTCGGCCTCGGTCGGAAGACGCTTGCTGAGCCAGGAACAATAAGTCTTGGCGGCCGCCCATCTCACGCAGACGACCGGGCGCTTCGGCTGGGTGTCGGGTGAGAAACCGCAGGCGGGTTTGTCGCAGACACCGGCCTCGACACAGGCCTTGTATTCAGACTGGGTAACCTCTGTCCGGTCGATCTGGAATTGAGATATGGACACGCTGTGTTCAGGTTTCTCGTCGCCGGAGCAGCCCGTTGTCACCGTTGTACCGCAGCCCATGTTGAACATCCCGGCGGGGATGGTCACCATCTTGTTCGTGGAACTGGAAACGCACTGACCCTTGTCACAGATCTCGCCGTCGTTCGGGCATTCCCCGAAAGAGCCGCCGCATCCGTCATCGCCGCATTCGCGGCCTTCAAACGGCTTGCAGACGCACTTTCCTTCCCTGCACTCATCCAGCCCCTCGCATTCGCCGCACGAAACCCCGCACACAGGATCCGGTCCACACTTCAGTTCCGCGCAGTCCGGCACGCATCCCGTGTCGTCGGTTGCGTCACCGGCGACATCGAGTCCCGGGTCGCCCGCCACGCCGTCGGCCGTCACATTGTCGACCGAAGTGTCGACGAGGCCGTCTGGCAATTCCAAACCGGATTCGTCGCGCCCCCCTACGTCGTGACCGGTATCGGTCGGCTGCCAGACGTCCGACGAGTCATGGCAGATTCCGTCGATACACGTCCCGGCGCCGCATTCCCCGCAGTTGTAATCCGGATTGAAGGGAGATGGCCCGCACTCGCGTCGTTCGCAGATCGACATGCAGGTTTCATCGATGCATGACCCCACCTGGGGGCCGTCTGAGCAGCCCGCGGCCAGTGCAAGCATCGCGATGAGCCCCGCGGAGGGCAGAAAATGGATACTCCGCATTGCGACAGCCTCGTTGTGAGTTCGCGGGGGTGATTATAGAGGATTGGACGTCGTGGTGCAGCGCTGACGTGCCCGGCCTACATGCCGTCGTTCCAGGGAAGCGAGTAACCCGAGCCCCAGTGAACCTTGTTCCAGTTGATCATGCGCCAGGTGTGCAGTTCGTTGTCCAGCTCAATGATCATCTGGTTGTCGGGGTCCCACTGGCTGGTGCCGATGACCATGGACGGCACGCCGTAGTTGTCCGACAGGTTCATCCAGGCGTGGGAGTGGCCGTTCAGGAACAGACGGACGGTGTCCTTGTGGGCGCGCAGGAACGGCCCGATGTCATTGATGATGTATCCCGGGAAGTGGGTCATCAGGATAACGGGGCGACCATCCTTGACCTGTTCTTCCATCCAGGCGAGCTGTTCCGCGCCCAGGGAGCCGCTGTCCGGGTCGAAAGCAGGGTCTTCCGGGTCGTGCGTCGGACCTTCGAAATTGCTGAGGACCAGGAACTTCCAGGTGCCCAGGTCAACCGCGTAGTACGGCGGCACGCCGAAGTGCTCCTGGAAAAGCTGGTGAGCCAGATCACGCAGCGGGATCGGGCCGTTGTCCATATCATGGTTGCCAAGCGCCTGGTACACCGGGACCGGGAATGTTTCAAAGATCTCCTGGGCGATGTCGAAACGGTCGGCCGGGTCTGCGTGGAATTCCTCGATGGTCGTGTACGGAAGCAGGTAGCAGACGTCGCCGGCCACGAACACTCCCTTGATTTCCCATGGCATTTCGCTGACGCCGGCCGCGATGGCGCGCAGGCTGTCGGCCGCTTCGTTATCGGCGTACTTGATGTGCGTGTCGGCCAGCGCAAGGATGTACGTGAAGCGGTCGGAGGGCGGAAGTGGCATGTCGGCCGGGACAACGTCCGGAATGGTGTCGACCATCTGGACATCGGCCAGGGCGATATCGGCCATCTCGACATCGGCCATCACGACATCGGCCATGCGTTCGGACAGGGCGCCGGCCTGGAAGCCGTCATCCATGGCGCATCCGGCCATGGCGGTGGTGGCAAGAACAATAGCGACAGCAGATAGCTTTTTCATCAGAAGCCCTCCAGTGCGGTCAGAATGCCGCCGACGAAGCCGGCCAGGGTTTCCTGGGTGGCAGGCGCGAGTTCCTCGCCATTTTTCAACCAGAGCAGACCGTCGAAGGACGGAGACCTGAATGCCATCGAGCCGCCCAGAACCGACTTGCCATCGGCCAGAATCGCCGGCAGGTCGGTGGTCTGGCCGGGCGCGTGCACCTCGACGGCGTCAGCGAACTCGGCTTCCTCGAAGTGGCCGGCGTCCCAGGGAGTGGTCTCGTCCGTACAGGACCCGGCGTAGTTCCATTCGGTGAACCCGTCGGTCAGGTTGCCGGAAATGACGATCGCGCGGGCCGGGTCGACGGTCGACTGGTAGCTCGCGGTCAGCAGCGCCTCGGGGGGCAGGGCGACATAGCCGTCGTCTGCGGGCGTGGCCCCGGCGATTTCCTCAAGGAGCACGTTGCCCTGGAACAGACCGGTGAAACCTTCGGCGGCCATGAAGGTGACCGTCTCGCGATCGATTTCCGCGCCTGCTCCGTCGATTCCCGCGTTGGTGACGACATCAAGCGTGAAGCTGGCGTCGGTCCTGGACGGGTCGTGGATGGTGATGGCAAGGGCGTTGCCAGCGCCGATAAGAGTAGCTTCCGCGCCTCCGCGCACGCACTCGAACGATCGCAGGAAATACTTTGCGGTGGCGCCTGGAACCTCGCCATACCAGGGAAGCATGTCGCGCAGGTTGAACGGACTGTCCAGGAAGGTTGCGATGTCGAGTTCGACGGCGCCGGCCTGGATGCCGAGCAGCGAGGTCATCGAGCCCAGCAGTCCAACCAGTTGCTCTGGGTCGGCAGGATCGAGGGAACTCATCAATCCGGTAACGATGTCGGGCAGTTCGATGCCAAGACCCTCGACGACGGTCTGGATGCCGACGGTGCGGTTGATGATGTCGACCAGCACGCCGAGCGCCACCAGGACGTCAGCGTCCAGGCTGAGGCGACTGTCGGCGGTTCCAGCCAGGTGCGCCTTGGCCTTTTCCAGCACCGCCTTCATCGAGGCGGTCTTGCCTTCCCACAGGAACTCCATTTCGGTCACACCGCTAGGGAAGGTTCCGTGAAGCACCAGGTACGGCTTTTCGTCGTCGGAAAGAGTCGCCACGTTCGCTGTCAGGTCGTTTCCCTCGCCCATCAGGCGGGCCGATTCGAGGGCGTCGTCGATGGAGGCGGCCAGGAAGTCCTTCGTCGACTTCCAGATGTCGTCGCCGGTCTCGGGAAGCAGCGTCAGGGCGTCCGGGAATTCGTCGAGCGTGGCGACGATGGTGTTTTCGATGCCCGGGAGGCTGTCCATCGAGTCCTCGAAGAAGATCAGCGGAATGTCGGTGTTCTGCGACCCCATGAAGCTGATGAACGCCAGCATCAGGTTGTTGAAGGACGAGATTCCGTAGACGTCGCTGAGATCCCAGTCGCAGCAGAGGTTGGCGACCAGGTCGTCCTTGAGCGTCAGCGGCAGTCCACCCGGAAGGTTGAACACGGGGTTCTGGCCAGCGGCCTTCAGCGCCTCCAGGCGCACCTTCTGTTCAGCGGCGGCCGCGAACAGCGAATCGAAGTTGGAGCCGATCGTGCCCGGGTGCTCGGGGAAGTCCAGCGACATGGCGACCGGCGTCGGGATGGCGTCCGGGTCGTCGCGGAAGTTGACAAGGCCGAGCAGGGAGCCCCACATCGAGACCATCGACTGGAAGCGACCCAGAACCATGCCCCACATCGCGTCCTGAAGGTCGGGCTGGAGTTCCAGCGCGCGGGCGAAAGCGGACATGGCGGGAAGGGACTCGCCGGCGGAAAGCATTTCCTTGCCGGCCGCGACCAGTTCCAGCGCGGTCGGGTCGTCCACGTTGGTGTCGTAATGTATGTAGTCCTGATGGCCGGACTCGTCACCTTCCGAGTCGGGCGTCGAGACCTGATCCTGGTCTATCACGTCACCGGCGACGTCCTCGAACACGTCTTCGGAGGGGTCGCCCGTGCCGTCCGAACATGCGGTTGCCAGGCAAAACGGCACCGCCAGCAGCGCAATCGCAAGCGATCGCGTCAGATAATTGCCTTGATTCATTGAAACCTCCTTGATGAAGCGAAACGCCGAATGCCGGAGGGACCGGCCCGGCCCGGATTGATTCCGGGAAACTTTACACCTTATCCCGGCATATTTCATCTGTGCTGATATGTGTAGTTCGTGAGACCGACACCAGGATGGCAATCAAAAGGACCGCAGTCAAACTACGGAATCTTGACCATGATAGTTGACATTAGATGGACCGCCGCATAGGATAGCCCCTGAGTCCTTTGAAACATTCAATCGAGAGGTGCGTGATGTCCCGGATTTTTGATGATAATTCACAGAGTGTCGGCAATACGCCGATGGTCAGGATAAACAGGATTACGGAAGGCGCGGTTGCCACGGTGCTGGCGAAGATCGAAGGCCGGAATCCCGCATATTCGGTGAAGTGCCGCGTGGGCGTGGCGATGATCGACGCTGCCGAGAAGGCCGGTGTGCTCAGGCGTGGCTCGTCGGATGTGGCCGTGGTCGAGCCGACCAGCGGCAATACGGGCATAGCACTTGCTTCCGTGTGCGCGGCACGCGGGTACCGCCTGATCCTGACCATGCCTGAAACCATGTCGATAGAGCGCCGCAGGATGCTGGCCGCTTTCGGGGCCGAACTGGTTCTGACCGAGGGCGCGCGCGGCATGGCCGGCGCCATCGCGAAGGCAGACGAGATCGTGGCGTCAAAACCGGGCGCGTACTTCATGCCGCAGCAGTTTTCGAATCCGGCCAACCCGGATATCCACTTTCACACGACAGGTCCCGAGATCGATCAGGCGACCGGCGGCAGGGTCGACTTTTTTGTGGCCGGCGTCGGCACCGGTGGAACGATCACGGGCGTCACGCGGTATCTGAAGAGGGAACGCGGTCTGGACGTGGTAAGCGTGGCGGTCGAGCCGGCCGCGTCCCCGGTGTTGACGCAGACGCTGGCGGGCGAGCCGGTCAAACCGGGGCCGCACAAGATTCAGGGAATCGGCGCCGGGTTCAAGCCGGCCAACCTGGACCTTTCGTTGATCGACAGGGTCGAGACTGTGACCAACGAGGACGCCGTGGCGTACGCGAGACGCCTGCACGTCGAGGAGGGCATCACGGCGGGGATCTCCAGCGGGGCCGCGATGGCCGTAGCCGACAGGCTGGCCCGGGAACCGGCGAACGCTGGAAAGGTGATTGTGGTCATCCTTCCGGACTCGGGCGAACGCTACCTGAGCACGGTGTTGTTCGAGCATCTGTCGTAGGATAGATGGGGGCTTTTTACACGGAATGAGCATGGATCCGGCTGATAACGGAATGGGAATGGCAGTGTCGGGGCGGCGGGTCGTGGTGGCGATGAGTGGCGGCGTCGACTCGTCCGTGGCCGCGCTGCTTCTCAAGCAGGCCGGGGCCGACGTGGTCGGCGTGACGCTCAGGATGAAGGACTGTGCGGCCGGCGTTTCGACGAACCCGGGCGGCGGACCGCGGGATTCAACGGTGTCCTGCTGCGCGGCCTGGGCCGAGGAGATGGCCCGGGTCGTCTGCGACGGGATTGGAGTGCCTCATCACGTCGTGGACTGTCGCGCCACCTTCGAGCGGGATGTGCTGCTGCCGTGCTGGGACGAATACGCGGTCGGCAGGACGCCCAGTCCACGCATCATCTGCAACGAGCGGATCAAGTTCGGCCTGCTGCGAAGATGGGCTGCCGGAATCGGCGCCGGCCTGCTTGCGACCGGGCATTACGCGTCGGTCTGCGGTGGCGCGATCAGATTTCTTAGGCCGGCGGATCGAAGGAAGGATCAGACCTACTTCCTGTGCCGGGTCGTCCCGGATCGCGGCCTGGTGTTTCCTCTGGCCGGGCTCGAAAAGACACGGGTTCGCGCGATTGCCGCCGAACACGGCCTGGCCGTGGCC
>JAGOFO010000022.1 GCA_017997155.1 Myxococcota bacterium | reverse complement strand
GCGGGCAGGGTCATGACCCACTGAACGATCGTCACTACCGCCAGGTGCTGGTCAAGGACATACCGCAGCAGATCGACCGGCACCAGTGCCGCCATCATCCAGACGGCAAGCGCCACCGCCCGGTTGAGCGGCCAGGGGGCGTGCATGGTGTTCTTCACGACCTGTTTTGAAAACACCAGTCCATAGTACGATGCGTCGGCATGACCCAGAAAAACCAGGCGCAGTCGAGGTTTGACACCATCCGATGCCGGCATCACACCCAGCAGGTTCTGCGACCCGCGACGCCGGTAGAGACGCCGGATAACGGCGTGCCGACGGGTGGACTGCATGGTGTACGAAAACGCGGCGAAGGCGTGAAGGGCAGCGCCAAGCCAGGGCAGAAACATCGCCACGACCGTTCCCGCGATCGCCATGCCGCAGTGAAGAGCCAGGTCCGCGAAGATGCTGCGGTGAAAACTGAACCCGTGCCATGACGTCTGCAGACCGAGACGTTTGAACTCGTCCTCGATCATCTGCTGGGCGACCAGTTCGCCCTCACTCGCCGGTGGCCGCCGGGGAGCCCGTCCGACAATCCCGGCGATCAGTCCCAGCATCCTGTCCCGGTCGGAAACCCTGTCGTTTTCGCGTGTCCCGTTCATCACTCCATCCGTTCCGGCAAAGGCCTGGTCGAAACGACCCTGCAGTCTATCGAACCTTTGCCCAGCATGACCCCTACCTGATCACCGGCCGCCACTTCCTCGGCGCTGCGGACCACATTCCCCGCCGCGTCGGTCGCAATTGCATATCCACGTGCCAGCGGAGCCGCCGGATTCAAGGCATCCAGCCTGAGCCCGACCGACTCCAGCCGAGCCCCGGGACGTTCCAGCAGGCGACGGCCGGCCGCATCAAGGCGGGCCAGCGCCGTCTGAAGATGACGCTCCTTGTCGGCAAGACGACGGGCCGGATGGGCCGCATTCAGCCGCGCCCGCGTCACCCGAATCATCTCAAGCCGATCGACCAGAATGCGGCGCGAAGCCGACAGAAGGCTTCCGGACAACTCGTCCAGGATCTGCCCCGACTCGTCAAGTTGCCGAACCACGGCCCTCGTGGCCCGGAACTGGCCGTCATCCAGCGCCGCTGTCAAGTCATCCATCGATGGAACTACCATCTGTCCGGCGGCTGTTGGCGTTGCAGCCCTGGCGTCGGCGGCGTCATCGGTCAAGACGTGGTCGACCTCGTGTCCCACGGCCGAGATGACAGGCTTTGCGGAACCGGCGACCGCCCTTACCGCCACTTCCTCGTTGAAGGCCCAGAGATCCTCCATCGAACCGCCGCCACGTCCCACGATGATCACATCCACGTCGGGAACCTGGTTAAGGATCTCTATACCGCGCGCGACACCGGCTGCCGCGCCATCGCCCTGCACCAGCGTGTCGAAGACCAGGATATCGGCGGGCCAGCGATTCGCGATGGTCCTGACGATGTCGCGGATCGCCGCGCCACGGACCGAGGTAACAACGCCTATGCGACGAGGGAAACGTGGAATCGGACGCTTGCGGGATGGGTCGAAAAGGCCCTCGGCCAGCAGCCTGTTACGAAGTTCCTCAAGTCGTCGCAACAGATTGCCTGCACCTGCCAGCCTGATCGAGTCGACCGACATCTGGTACTTCGAAGCGCCACCCCATGCGGTGATCCGTCCCGTCGCGACCACGCGGTCGCCTTCCTTGAACTGGCCGGCCTGGCGCGCGGCGGACACGAACTTGTAGATAACGCAGTCGAGTTTATGCGTGACGTTGCGCGCATCCCTTTCGGCGAGCGAAAAGTACATATGACCGGATCCGGCGCCCTTCAGACCCGTTACCTCACCCTCGACCGACACTCGCCTGAACTGGTCCTCGAGCACGGTCTTGATGCGTCCGGATATCTGCACGACCGAGAACACCCGCTCGGCGTCCCCCCCCTGCCCATCCAGCTCCAGCAGTTCGTCCAGTTCCATGCAACCCCCGGCCTGCGCGCGTGTGTCGCCACGGCTGCCACGATTCTAGCTTGATTCAACCGTATATGCATCGCCCGACGATCGATGTCAGTGACCGGATCCCTTCATGAGACTGGCAGCATAGTGACACCGGCCTCGTTTGACATCCGCGTCACTGGAGGCGTATATAGCCACTAACCTGTGCAGCAGCCAGACATGCGGATCGGCATTCCAGCCGCCTTCGTCATTACAGTATTTTTGTCCCTGTCCCCCACGGTTTCTGCCAGGGAGCTCACGATACCCGAACCCGCGCCACCAGCCGAGGTCATATCGGCGCCGGAGGCGACGTCCGCACCGGAGCAGCAGGAACGATTCGACCTGCGCCGCAGGCGTGCTTCGTTCCAGACGCGGCTGTCCGGGGGAATCGATCTCGCGCGGCCGACATACGGGGTCGGCGGCATGATCCAGGTCGGTGTCGGCTTTACGGGCAGCCATTACGACAATTTCGACTCGCACTTCGTGGCGCCGGCCTGGGTCGGCGTGGAAATGAGGTACTGACCTTGATTTCTGTGATTCGGCTGCGACTGACGTGGGCCTTGCTGGTTCTGGCGATAATGCCGTTGATCGCCTGCAATTTTCCGGGTCGTGCAGGCGAATGTATGGTGGATGACGACTGTCCGTATTCCACCGACACCTGTTACGACCACTTCTGCTATTCGCCGGGGGAACTGGCCGACATGGACATCATCGACACACCGGAAGTCGAGTAGAGGGGATGCATGAAGCCATGATGGTGACGACTCGATGAGCGTTAGGCGCACAATCCCGATCCTGGCCGCGATCCTGCTGGCAACCTCCATGTCGGCAAACGCTCTTGCCGGGCCGGGCTAATCGGCGGCACCGCTCGATTCATCCCCTGGCAACCAGGACGACGCGCTGGAAAGCCTCAGGAAGGCGAAGGCCGGGGCCGGGATCGAATCGCGACGCAACAGGTCCGCTTCCTTCGAGGTCAGGTTCGGCGGTCAATTCATTCTGGGAAACAAGTTCGAAATCTACCTTCGCCCCACTTACCAATACGATGGGCTGCCATACGTCCGCGACGCGGGGAACGCCGGTCAGATCCAGATTGGCGTCGGAGGGGGATGGCTGTTCGACTTCCGGGCCAGCCTGACCGTTCCGACATTGACGGTCGTCGCGGAATTCGAATTCAACCTCGTGAAAAAGGGACGCTGGGTGCCGACCGTCGGCGCGGGCATCGGTTTCGGCATGTACGCGGGGCTCCTCCTGAAAATCGATGCCGGAATGGAATTCTGGATACTTGACTGGCTTGCCGCTTTTGCGACCGTTGGTGTCGGGCTGGAAATACCCTTGGGACCGGGCGACTGCAACAGTTGCGAACACGACGGCATCGGCCGCCAGATCATCGTGGCCCCGATGACCTTCGGGCTCGAAATGAGGTACTGATTGAGGCGGCTTCCTGCCATCATCGCTGTGCTGGCAACGCTCGGGTTCACGGGAACGCCGGCCCGCGCGGAAGGTGCTGATATGCCACCGGCCGCGGGCACGCAGGAAACTGCCGCACCACCCGAGACTGCCGTTACGCTGGAGGTCCCGGCTGAGCCCGGAATCACCGATGCGGAAAAGACCGAACTCAGGTTCGACGCACGCAGGAAACGCCTGTCGTTCCAGGCACGCTTTTCCGGCGGCCTTGACTTAATGCGCGCCGCTGACGGCGTTGGCGGGCTGATCCAGATCGGCATCGGCACAGGCCGCTGGTTCGACATCCACACGGGCGTCGGATTCCCGTCGTACGCGTGGGTGACCGATTTCGAACTGAACATGTATCCGTTCGGCCGTTTCGTGCCGGTTCTGGGCCTGCGTGTGGCGCTGGGATTCCTTCCGAACCACGAAGCGTACGCGGTCGAAGCATACGCTGGGTGCGAATTCTGGTTCCTGGACTGGCTTGGCGCCCACGTCAGGGTCGGTATTGGACACACATGGAACCCGTCATGGAACCTGGACTACCTGGTGGTCCCGGCCTGGGTCGGCATCGAAATGAGGTACTGATGATCAGGCAGTGGACAAAACCGGCAAATGCCGCCCGGGCCAAGGCCATCGCCACCCTGGCGGCGACGGCTTCCGTCGTATGCGTTTCCTGTTCCTGGCCATACGGCGCCGGTGACTGGACGCCAGGAGATTACGTCGTCCAGTGCGGGGGCGACGGCATGTGTCTGGTGCCCGCAGGTCCTTTCCAGATGGGGTGCAACGAAGATCTGGACCAGGAATGCGGCATGCCGGAGACGGAAGCGTACTACAGCGAATACGTCGGCGAGGACAAGCCGTACCACGAAGTCTGGCTTTCCGCGTTTTACATCGACAGGACGGAAGTCACGCAGGCGCAGTATGCGAAATGTGTCAGCGCGCGCAAATGTTCTTATAACGATCGCTGGATTGATGGACACAAACGCGGCGCCGACAAACCAATGATTGTCGACTTCCAGGGATACGCCGCCGAATACTGCGCCTGGGCGGGCAAGCGCCTGCCGACCGAGGCCGAATGGGAAAAGGCCGCCCGCGGAACCGACGGACGCAAGTACCCGTGGGGAAACGAAATGGCAACCTGCGAACTGGCCGCGTTCATGAACGTGGACAGGGCGACAGGTCATTCAGGGCCTGGGTGCGGCGCCGACGGCCCCGTGCCGGTCTGCAGCAGATCTCCCGCCGGGGACAGTCCGTGGCTTCTATGCGACATGGCCGGCAATGTCGCCGAATGGGTTCAGGACGCGTACGACCCGGACTATTACCGGCACAGCCCTTCAACGGATCCCCAGGGACCACTGGCATCCAATCTCTACGGAATACTGCGCGGTGGCGGAATGTACGGTGCCAGGGATGAACTGCGCGTGTCGGCCCGCGACTTCCGCGACGACGGCACCACATACACGGCCGCGGACATCGGCTTCAGGTGCGCGAAGTCCGAATAGGCCGCGGCCTCGCTGGTTGCCGAATCCAGTAACAAGGATTTCTGCCACCCCGATCCAAACGTCTATAATCGGGATAGCCCGGGGCGACCTGACATCAGGCGGAAACACTGATCATGACTGAAATGGAAAAGATGCTGGCGGGAATGCCGTACGACACCTCGGACCCTGAAGTGCAGTGCGGACGCAACCGCGCGCGCAGGGCCTTTTATGAATACAACACGGCCGCATGGGACGACAACGCCCGGCGGACGGCCATCCTGAAAGAGGTCCTGGGGGCGTGCGACGGCTCTATCTTCATGGAACCGCCGATACATTTCGACTTTTTCCGCAACACGTACATCGGCAGGAATTTCTATTCGAACTACAACCTGGTGGTACTTGACTGCGCCCCGGTGCACATCGGGGACGACGTGATGATCGGCCCGAACGTGACCATCGTCCCGCCCATGCATGCCTTGCTTCCCGAACAGCGAAACATTCGCTTCAAACCAGACGGAACGGCGTACGACATCGAATACGCTAAGCCGGTAACCATCGGAAACAATGTCTGGATCGCCGCCGGCGTAATCATCAACGGCGGTGTCACGATCGGCAGTGACGCGGTCATCGGATCGGGCAGCGTCGTGACCCGGGACATCCCGCCGGGCGTCTTCGCGGCCGGCAACCCATGCCGCGTCCTGCGCCCGATAACCGCCGCCGACCGCCTGCCGGGTTTCGAGTGACTGATTCGTATTCCGGCCTCAACCCGGATCATTCAACGGGGGAGATATACGAAGACAGCCGCCCGCGTATGATCCGGCTGACCAATTCAAAGACGTCGTCGTTTCCGGCAGCCTGACGGAGTTCGGGGTGGTCCAGTTCGCTTAGCACCCTGCCGGCCATCCGCTGCAGCCGCTCCCGAAGCATGGGCCAGCCAAGACGGGTCTCTTCCGCCATGAATTTCCAGTTACTCAGCGTCACGTTATTCATGGAAGAGCTCTTTCCGACCTTCATTGCCGGGACCTTTGACAAATCCGGCCAGGCCATCGTGCACACGAGGTCATACAACGGCGCGAGCCTGCGTTCCCCGTTGAGGTAGAGAAACGAATAGTTCTTGGCGTGCGCATCCGCATTTCCGATCAGAATATTGAAGATCACCCCGTCAACGAAATCCCGTATGTCCAGGACCGGGGCGCTGGACCATTCGCGGATCATCGCGAAGCACTGCCTGAGAAGCGGTCCACCCTCCTGCTGGTATTTCCTTTCCGGCGGGAATCCCATCGCCTGGCAGAAATCTTCCTGGTGAACCCGGATGATGCTTCCATCCTCCGACGTTACGCGGTCATAACGCTGAACCATCAGGCACGGATGTCCATCGATTGATCGGAGGGCGACCTGTGGTACGTTCAGACCAACCCGCCGCGCCAGGGTCATGCACAGAGCCTCGTTCGAGGCGAGGCCCGGAAACCGCCCGGGTTCGGGTTTGATGATATGGGTACTCGGCGTATTTCCAAGAGGCAGCGCAATGGCCCCGCCCTTAAGCACGATCACCGGGAGTTTGTCCTGCGCGCCCGCCAGCGACAAACGGATACCATCCTGACCGGCAAGCAGCGGCCGCCTCGGGAGTTCGGCAATAATATCGACGAGTTCAGGCTCGCTCAATTCACGGGATGACCGCTCCGGCGCGGGAGGCGACACACCTTCCGGCCAGAGGCTGACGGCCCCGGCGCATTCGCCACCGATACGTTCAAGCAGCGCAAAATCGTTAAGGTCGCTGATCCCCAGAATCGCAGCAATCTGGCGTCGCGGTCCTTCGTCTGGAAGTATCCCGGCAAAAAACGCCCTTGCGTGCTTCCCGCGAAACTCCTTCTCCTGCAAAGGTAGTGACCGCGAAAGCGGAACCGCGTCCTTCCGTGTCAACCATGAAGGGTCGTAACGGAATTCAAGAAGGTCGTCGTCGTTCTGGTCGAGCACTCCGACGACATCCAGGTTCAGGTAGACGTCCAGTCGGCTCATCAGCGTTCGCCCCCCGCATCGTTCCTGGCGACGGAATCGACATGCAAGCCGATTCCAAGTGCCTGAAGTACATCAAGAATCTTGCCGGACTGACATGTCGCCTTCCCCTTTTCCAGTTCAATGATGAACCGCAGACCGGTACCGCTGGCGAAGGCGAGGTCTTTCTGGCTGACCTTCAATTCCTTGCGTCGGGAACGAATCGCCGCCCCAAGTTCTTCTGTAGTTTTGATTTTCATAATTCCCGTTCGGGATCATTCCACGAATTGTCGACAACGTCAAAGTGAAATATTACCGATCGGGAATTTTTAAAGCCCGCCGCTGGTCGAGTATGCAAAATGTTCCCGTACGGGATCACTCTACTGCTGACAATGGTTTGAAGAACCTGTCGTTGAAGCCGCCACGACTCTGGTACAGGACCGCCACGGGGTTGTTTCCGGTCGAACAGTCCCTGACGACCAGTGGCGTGGTTTCGGCCGTGCTGTGTTTCAAAAACAGGATGTCATGGCCGACACACAAGCCCATCATGATGTTCAGTTCCGTCTGCTCCCTGTCAAGAACGCTGGCCTGAAGTATGGGATTGCAGAAAACATTGCCCGGCAGGCCGAATTCGGCCGGGTCGGTTTCCCCGCACAGGCAGCACACCGATGCGACTTCGAAACCGTTCTGTTCCAGTATCCCGGACAGAATCCGCGATTCTTCACTCATCGAGTAGCACGTGGCGATGCCAATCCTTTTCATGCCTCGCAAGCGGGCGTATTTCATTATTTCGTCGACGCGCGACCACGAATACTTTTCCCGCGGCCTGGCGGGGTCGAGTACCTGGCTCATCAGCCCGAACCAGGCATTCAGTATCGCCGGAGCGTCATCGACGCGGTACTTCGGGGGTGCCGCCATGACCAGGTCCGGATACTTCCGCGTCGGACAGAAGGAAGGGAGGTCAACCCCCGCATCCTTTGAAGAACATCTGCGAATGGTACACCTGACACACTGGGAAAGTTCCGATTTCATCGCCAGTCTCCTTGATGCCTGTGACGACCGGTTGCCCGCCGGTGCATGTTCACAGGCTATTCAAACGGACATATCGCGTCCAACGAATTATTCCGCTTGCTGTAATCGGGAATTCCGATAGGATGTCCGCATGGATTTTCGCAATCTGAAGACCTTCGAAGTGGTCGCGTCGTTCATGAGTTTCAACCGCGCCGCGGAGGTGCTGCACTGCGCCCAGTCGACCGTGTCCGCCCAGATTTCACTGCTTGAACGAGATCTTGGCGTTCCCGTGTTCGAAAGGCTGGGGCGCCGTATCGCATTGACTCCTGCCGGCGAGGAACTGCTGCACCGCGTGCGCCGAATGCTGAGCTACGAGCACGAAATACGTGCCGCGGTCCAGGGTGCCGGCGACTCCGTCGGCCTGATCAGCCTGCGCGTACCGCAGAGCGTGGCCGAACTGCATATGCCCAGGATTCTGGAACGTTTCTGCGCTGACCATCCAAGGGTCGGTTTCGACATCCAGAACTGCGGATATTTTCATCTCTCCGAGGAGTTGCGCACGGGTGAGATCGACGCCGGCTTCCTGCTGTCGATGCCTCTGGATTCGGCCGATCTCTGTTGTACCGAGGTTTACACCGAACCGCTCGCATATGTGGCGTCTCCGTCGTCAGGGCTGGCGAACCGGGAAGGCCTCACACTGGAAGACCTGGCGGGCCACACGCTGATCCTGCCGAAACATGACTGCGCGTACCGGATGATGCTTCAGCAGGACATCGCGGAAGCGGGAATCGAAACCGCGGCCCTGATGGAAATGAACAGCATCGGCGCGGTGGTGGAATCCGTGAAGGCAGGCATCGGGGTTTCCATGCTGCCCGAGGCGACGGTCGCGGCCGAAATCAAGGAAGGTCGGTTGGTAAAACTGCGCTGGCACACGAATCCCGCCACCAGTCTCTACTTCATACGCCACCGGGACAAACCGGTCGTCGGCGCCTTCGGAGATTTCGTAGCCCTGGTTGACGAGTACTTCGCCGGACTCCGTGGACACGGCGGGGCGTGCGATGGACGCAAGTCCAGTTCGACCGGGTGCCGTTCATAGTCGATCATGCCCAGGTTCGACTGTCGCCAGACAGCTCGGAGTCGCGGACATCCTATTCAAGAATCTCGATGACGAGCGGGGTTCCGGGGCTCAGGATCTGATCGCGGATCTCCACGGACGGCTGACCGAACAGTCCGCCATCGTGGGTCACTACCGAACCTGAATCGACGGCGACGCCATTCACCGTGGCACCAGTGAAAGAACTGCCGCCAACCAGATCCCATCGCAGGGAGAGCGACCATGTGTCGTCGCCGGTGCCGCGGGACGTGACCGTGACCCGGTGCCCCAGACTGGTGACCTGAACCTCGATATCGAACCTGTCATCCGCGGCACGCAGGCCGGTCGCCGAAAACGTCGGCCAGTCGTTCGGCAGGTGGGGCCGAAGTCGGATGGAACGGGTATTCGCGTCCGGCTCGAATCCGAACAGGTACTGCATGACCGCATCCAGGACGATGCCGCCTTCCCAGGGACGGTACTTCGCCGTGTAGTCGGACGGCTCGACGCGGCCGTTCGTGTTGTACATCAATGTCAGGCCGGCGTGGTTGTCGAGAACCATGTATTCCTGGACATCGCCCGATATCGAAAGCGTCTGCCTGGTCATGTTGAAGGCCGCGCCCGCGTCAGGATGACCGAGTTCCGTCATCGAGTGCAGCATGTATCCCGGCAGCATCCCGGTGTAGATGCCTTTCGAGACACCCGGAAAAATACCGACCCACATCTCGTTCAGCGGACTGCAGATCTCGCCGGGAACCGTCTCGAACCGGTCATAAAGACACTTGAACGCCTTCTGCGCGTACTCGTCATCACCGTCCCTCCAGCCGGACCACGTGACCTGCAAAGACACGTCGTCAAACGGCGCGGAGGGGGTCAGCTCGGACATCGTCACAAACGCCGCAAAGCAGTCATCGTCCAGCGTGAACGTATTCATCGTGCTGTCTTGGACCGAAGCGAACCTGACCGCGGCGCGATCGGCATCGGCGTTCAACACCACGGCATCGCTCGACTCGACCAGTGCGGCGGCGCGCATGAACCGCTGATATTCCCGGGCGGCGCCAAGCCAGAGGGCCGACGAGTTTCCAGACCAGTTCTGGTCTTCGTGCGGTTCTTCCAGGTTAAGCCCCATGGCCGTGTTCATCGCGGCGCGGTAGGTCTCGTCTCCGGTGAACGGCAGCATGTTGTCGGGGCCAAAACCCTGGGCAAACAGACAGCGGTTAAGCAACCCGCGGCGCTGCGCGATCCTGTCAGTCTTTCCCGTGAAACGGTTGTGCAGACCATACATCAAAACCATGTAGGACGGGGTCTCGGCCGACACCCGCTTCTTGCCGACAGAGCCGTCACCGAGAACCGGCATCGATTCCCAGTCTGGAACCGTGACCGAATTCCAGTCAATCTCCATCGTAGCCGGATAGGAATTCTTCAGGTCGCCTTCCTTCAGGATGGCGTAGTAAACATAGTCCAGGTACCCCTCGACATCCTCAAAGCCGCCCAGGGCAAGCATCGCCAGTACCGGTCCCATGTTGTCCCTGGCCCATGTGCGGGTGTACTCGGACATCGGACACGTCGCGCCCTGTGCCGACGTCTGAAGCTTCAGCGACATCTTCATGCCGTCGATGAAGTCGTTCACCATCGGGTCCGGAGTCCACACGTCCGCCAGCGTCGACTCCCACGCCTGGTACTGCGCCGCGGTTTCGTCAAGGAGTTCCACGGTGT
Source organism: Myxococcota bacterium (assembly GCA_017997155.1). Lineage (GTDB taxonomy): Bacteria > Myxococcota_A > UBA9042 > DTJE01 > DTJE01 > JAGOFO01. Next base: position 12,873 of record JAGOFO010000022.1, on the reverse strand, counting down.
CGAACGCGGGCAGTGGAGCGGACTCGTCCAACGGGCCGGCGCAATGCGTAAGAACCAGGTTCTTTTCCTGGCCCGGTGTCATGACGCCGACAGGAACGATCAACTTCTTCGAATCCACCACACCGGAACCGTCCACAAAACGCGTTACCAGTTTCCTGGTCTCGCGCTCCTCGACCATCACGCCGTCGGATGGCGAAACGATGGTTCCCCAGGCCCGAACCACCAGATCCAGATTCGGCGAATCCGCATCACCGCCATTCCTGACGACGATGTGACGAATCATGCAACGGCTCAGATACTCGCTGCCCAGTGTCGTTGAGTCGGGCCCGAACCACGGCGCGAAGTCGATCGAGTAAAGCGACACCTTGCCGAGCCTGCCTGCCGTTATCACGACCGGAGCGTCAAGACTGCGCGCGACCTGCTCGCGATCAAATTCGGCCACGACGCCGTCCGGCGCCAGGAAAAGCGCGTAATCACTGAAGAACCCATCCGCGATGTCATATCCCGGACCGGCGAAGGAATGCATCGAGTTGGTCGGTTTCCCGTAGCCGAACAGGGCAAAAACCACGCCATTGCCGGCACCGGACGCGCCCAGAAGGGAAGGTTCGGGCGGTTTGTGTCCATCTATGTCGGTCACATATCCGCTGAGCCTGGAAAACACGGCCGGAACCTGATCGAAGATACCACCCGACACCGAGAAGTCGGCTGTCTCAGCCCAGAAATGGCTGACGGTCGGAGGTTCCCAGGCGTCGGTTCCTGAATCACCGGCGTCGGTTCCGACATCCCCGGCGTCGATCCCATCCTGCCGCTCTCCACACCCAGCCGTTATAGCCACCATCAGCAACGCGATCGTCCAGGTCATTGTCACCGATTTCCTGTCTGCCATCCCCCGCTCCTTCCGAAAGCCCCTTGATATGTGGACGGAAACCGGTCTATGTTCCCAGCTTGATACGGCCAAGTCCACCGTTTTGTTCGCCAAGCGCTGTGTCCTGGCGACGGTGTGCGGCCCTTGATACAAACCGAGGTAGGTCATGCAGATTGTGATCTGGATCCTGTGGTTCCTGATGCTCGCCGCCGTTGGTGTCGGCCTGCTGGTCGAACCGATGGCGTCATGGGTCAAGCAGATGTCCGACTTCTCCGGCCATCCTTACCTGATGGGCTTTGCCAAGTTCGTCATCCTGGGCACGATGGGCGAGCTGCTCGGGTCCCGGATCGCGACCGGCCGCTGGCGCCTGCGCGGGATCCGCCTGTGGCAGCGCGCGCTGGTCTGGGGCGTGATCGGCGTGATGCTTGCACTGGTCATTCCCCTCTTCTCGGCCGGCGTTGATTTCCTTCTGGAGAAGGACTACCTGCCCGGTGAGGGTAACAAACTGCTCGCCGCGTTCTACAAGTCCACCCTGATGAACCTGGTGTTCGGCTTCGAGATGATGATCTTTCACAGGATGACGGACACGCTCATCGGACGCGGCAGACTGTTCTCGGTCTGGCCCGTGGTCGAGACCTGGGCCTCGATCGACTGGAAGAACATGTTCCGCGTGGTTGGCGGCGCGGTTCTCTGGTTCTGGATCCCGGCGCACACCATCACCTTCAGCCTTCCACGGGAATACCGGGTGGCGACGGCTGCCCTGCTCGGCATCGCGCTGGGTCTGATCATGGGATTCTCTTCAAGGAAATCGAAGCTGGCGGCAAAGAATTGACGTGAGAGGCCCTGCTACTGTCCGCACGCACCGGCCGGGACATCCGAGTCGCCAGTGGTCAACGGCGTTTCACATCCCTTCAAGCCCTGATTGGAACCGCAGAAACCCGCCTGAATCTCGACCGGGCTTATGCCACTGAATTCGTTACGGTTATTCGCCACCCAGGTCGGGCTGGCGTTGATCCCGAGCGCCTCGGAAAGCTTCGCGTCCGCGGAAAGAAGCGTGCGTCCCTCGTCGCCCTCGGAACAGGACTTCAGAACCGCCGGGTCGATCCCGTTCACCGCGCACTTCTGCCAGTCGGTCGATTCGTAGTCCTGAGCGCGACAGACAAGGTAGTCCATGAATTTGTTATCTTTTTTGTAGTACTTCTGTGCACAGGCCTGCCTGAAGTCCTCGGCGACCTCAAAAGGACCGTGAAGCGACTGGAACTGGCCCGGGAAGGTCTCGGTGACCAGGAAATGAACCGAGAAATCAACGTCCTTTCCGAACGCCTTCAGGACTTCCGGCATCGCCAGGAAGGCCATGGCGCCGTACGGGCACTGACTCATCGCGAACAGATCCAGGCGGCCACGAATCTCATCGCGACAGATCAGCTTCTGCGCGCACGCGGAGTCCGCGCAGTCCGTCAACGTGTTGCCGTCGTCGTCCACGCCGTTGTCGCAGATTTCGGCGTCCGGGTCGAAGCTGGACTCGGTCGCCAGGACAAGCAGGCCTCCGATCTCCATCAGATACGGGGCGAACTGTTCGTACGAGGGGTCGTCCTTGATGTTCTTGTCGAAGATGAAAACGGGAAGCATCCTGAACTCGGTGCCCTTCAGCGGTTTCACCAGATCCTTTGCCGCCTGGTCCGAGTAGTCCAGCACCTTGTATTCGAGGCCGGGGAACACCTGCTTGAACTGCGCAGGCGCGATCTCGACAAGCTGTGAACACGTGTCGCATCGCTTGTCCGTGACAACGGTCAGGTCAACCCTGACAGGCGCGGGGAGCTGAGCGCACTTTTCCGGTTTACGTTCGCCAAGGGCCTCGCACAGCGCCCTGGCCAGGCCGTCACTCGTCCTGGGTCCGTCGAACTCGCTGCCTGCGATCACGATGGTCGGTGACGCGGTCATCTCGCGTGCATCGGAAGCCTTGAACGATTCCATCAACAGGATCCTGCCCTCGGAACCATCGACGCACGCCTTGACGCGGTCGGTCTTCAGGCCGATCTCCTTGGCGCATGCGTCGAAGTTGTCCGGGAACGACTCCGGGGTGCCGTACTGGCACTCAATCAGCCCGAGCAGCTTCTTCGGCGCGTGCTTCATGGTGCAGACCTGGTAGAGATCGCCCAGCACCTCGGTCTCGCCGTGCATCGACGCCGGAACGCCGCCCTCGGCCTCCTCGCCGATAAAATAGAGTCGGAAGTCGACGTAGTCGGCGAAATCCCTGACAAGGGGAATCACCACGCCGGCCGCGCCGATCCAGTAGGGACACTCGCTCATCGCGAAGACCTCGACGGTCACCTTGCCGGTGTCGGTGGCAGCGGAACCCGTCCCAGCCGCAACCCCGTCCTGATCACCCTTGGTCGAATGGCATGCAACCATGCCCGCAAGGGCGGCCGCAACAACGATTCCGGAAAAAATCCTCATCAAAAAACCTCCTGAGCCGCCGCGCGTCAACGGACGCGCCGTGACGGCATCTCGAACACGCCGAACCTGCACTCGATATCGCCGTTTGACAGATACTGAAACCTGGACGGACTGATACGCGAAGGATAATCCACCTCGGGGTCGCCCGCCAGCACGCATACGGTGTGACCGTCGAGCTGCTCAAAGCGCCGCCACATCGCATCATAAAACTCGCGACTGGACTCGAGGCGAACGTCGTACGGAGGATTGACGATGACGAACCCGGGCGGCTGAAGGGGCTGCATCGCGGTCACATCAGCCCGGAACACCTCGATGGCGACCCCGGCCATCGCCGCGTTCCGCCTGGTCGTCTCGACCGCGCGCTCGTCGATGTCGGACGCGGACACCATCGGCAGCGCGGTGCGAATCATCATGTCACGCGCCTCTTCACGCAGTTCGCCCATCCTGCGCCGCATGTCGTCGCTGAAGTTCGCCCAGCGCTCGAATCCCATCACGTCGCGCGAGAGTCCCGGCGCAACCCTGGCCGCCCACAAAGCCGCCTCGATCGGGATCGTCCCTGATCCGCACATCGGGTCGTGCAGCGGCAACTGACGATCCCAGCCTGACAGCCTGAGCATGGCGGCGGCCAGATTCTCCTTCAACGGGGCTTCGAGGTGATCCGCACGCCAGCCGCGCTTGTGCAGGGACTGGCCCGACAAGTCCAGATAGAGGGTCATCTCGTTTTTAAGCAGATGGACAAAGACATTCACATCGGGATCGTCGCGGTTCACATCAGGTCTTGAACCGACCTCGTCCCTGATCCGATCGACAATCGCGTCCTTGGTCTTGAGCGCGATGAAGTTCGTGTGGGTCAACTCACTGTCGCGGCAGACCGCCGAGACCGCCAGCGTCAACGACGGATTCAGGAAGACCCGCCAGTCGATGGTACGGGCGGCGTCATACAGGGACTGACCGTCGGTGACATCGAACCGGCCCAGCTCGACCAGCACGCGCAACGCCACGCGCGAATGAAGGCACGCACGCCAGGCGGCCTCCCAGGATCCTCTGAAATGAACGCCGCCACGATCGCAGCGCACGCCGCGCAGCCTCATCTCGCGAAGCTCGTCGCGCAGACAGGGTTCGGTTCCCCTTGCCGCGGTGGCGAAGAACACATGATCGTCCATGCCGCCGTCGTGTCCCGAGATGATCCGGGAAAAAACCGACGGAGGGCGCTCGGCGACCCTGGGCGTCCGAGCCGTTGCCGCAGGCGAAGACTCCTGCAAGGCGTCCGACGGCGGCCTGGAGGTCCGTGGACGGGCCGGACCCTTTTCCGGACGCGAACCGGCCGGCCGCTTGCCCTGCCGCCTTATCACCTTTGTTTCAGCCATTTAGACCCCCTGCGGCAATCCGCCAAGCATCCAGTCCCGAACCGTATCAGGAAATCTTCCGCAGGCCGTCGACAGGATTGATTCGAATGGCCCTGAGCGAAGAAAAGACACAGGAAAGAAGCACCACGGCCGCCGAGCCGAGCGAAACCACCAGGACGTCGCTCCAGTTCAACCGGGCCGGAAGCTCGCTGATCATGTAAACCTTGGCATCCAGGTTGAAGTCGATCGAATTGATCAGACCGACGACGCACCTGCCCAGCCCGACACCCAGCAGCACCCCCATGCAACCGAGCACGAAACCGTGCGCCACGAAAACCTTCCAGAGCTGCAATCGGGACGCGCCAAGTGCGACCAGAGTCGAGATGTCCTTCATCCTCTCCCTGGCCACGATGAGTTGCGTGCCGACGATGTTGAACGCGGCAACGACCACGATAATCAGGAAAAACAGACCGATTACGACCTTCTGGACACGCAGTGCCGAAAACAGGTTCCGATTCATGTCCTTCCAGTCGATCAGCCGGTACTCCTGAACCGGACCCCAGCCCACGTCGCTGTACATGACGGCCCGGCGGGAACGATAGACGGTTCGCGCGAGGTCCTTCATCGTGACCTGGCCGACCGGCGCCAGCTCGCGCATCGCGACCTTGGCCACGCCCTCACGGACCAGGTTGATGTCGTGGACGACCTCATCCATCGTGTATGGCGAAAGCGTCTTGCCGACCTCTTCCTTCATGGCTTCGGTCGCGAACAGGTCCTGCAACTTGATCTCGACCCAGCGGACGACGCGGCCACGATCCAGGAAGTGCATGGCGGCTTCCAGATCCATGACGACAAGGCGCGAATCGTAATCGTAGAACCCCGAATCAACGCAATCCCTGACAACGAAGCGCGACTCACGGGGGGCCAGCATGCCTCCGGCGGCGACCGAAGGGGACATTCCGCCGATCGGCGTGGTCAGGCTGATGCCACCGCCGGGAGCCACTTCGAGACGCGACATGAGCTCACAGCCTATCACGACCGGTATCGGCCCCTGACCATCCCACTTGAGCACGCCCAGGTCTCGGCCCTTCAGAAGCCTCGAAAGCCCTGACACCTGCTCGACACGCGCCAGATCGACACCCTTCAGGAGCGCCTGCGAGGTGCCTATGTCGGATGAAATCATCATCTCGTCGTACGTGGAAGCCGCGACCCCTGCCACGCCGGGGATATCCTTGACCTTCGCGGCCACCTCGTCGTACTCGCCGAACAAGTCGCCACGACTCATGACGACCATGTGAGGGTAAACACCCAGGATCCTTTCGCGAAAGACCTCCTCGAAACCACCGGTGACCGACATGACCGCCGTCAAAGTCGCCACGCCGACCGCGATGCCGACGATCGACACGACCGTGGCCGCGGACACGCGGGACTTGCGCCGCCCGGCGAACAGGGAAATCCCCATCGCTATGGTGAATGGCATCCTGTGAAGGAGTCCGGACAAACCCGCACCCGCTGTCAAACCCGGCGCTATTGTAGGCTGTAACCGGATTATCCGGTAGTGTCGCGACGCCTGCGGCCACCGGCCCCGGTTCCGACTTCGCGCCCCATTTCCTCAAAGGACGCCTTCAGGTCGCGGGCGCATGCGCCGGCCGTCTCGACCAGAGTCGCCTTGTCGGGATATATCTCGTAGCACTCACGGTACTTCGCCGGGGTCAGGTTCGGCATCACCACGTTCGCGCCACACATCAGACCCTGCCTGCGCCCGGCCTGGCGGCTGAGAGTCGCGATGGCCGTGGTGCTGGGAATGTTCGAGTCGGGACAGGTGATCCTGGTCAAGGCGATGACCTTGAAGGCGGTGGCCGCGTCGGCCGGAACCTGCAGGTCCGGGGTCAGGGTCGGGAATCGCACTTCGCCTTCGCCGCACAACAGGAATCGCCCCATCGGGGTATCCGGATGCGGGATGTAAGGCCCGACCCCGATCATGTCCAGGTCGAGATCCGCGAACGTAAGAATGTCATTGGACAGCGAATCCCAGGACTGACCGGGAATGCCGACCATCACGCCGCTGCCCGCCTCGTAACCGATGTCCTGGAGCCGCCTGATCTGCGAGATGCGATCCAGGAACCCGCCAGGGAGCGCGGGATGGATCAGGCTGTACAACGCGGGATCGGAGGTCTCGAAACGAAGCAGGTAACGATCGGCGCCGGCCTGGCGCCACAGACGCAGTTCCTCGTCCTTGCGCTCGCCCAGGGATAACGTGACCGCGACACCGATCTCGTTCTTGATGGCGCGCACGATGTCCGCCATCCAGTCGGCCTTGATGCCGTAGTCCTCACCGCCCTGCATCACGATCGTTCCGTAACCGAAACCGCGCGCCTCGCGGGCAGCAGCGAGAATCTCCCCGGCGGTCATCCGGAAGCGTCGCGCACCCCTGTTTTCCGCGCTGATCCCGCAATAAGCGCATCTGCGGACACAGTGACTGGAGATCTCCAGCAGACCCCTCAGGTGGATCTCGTCACCGACCGACTCATGCCGCACCCGATCGGCCATCCCGAACAGCTCGGACAGACGATCCGGGTCGGTTTCGCGCAGCCATGCGATCATCTCGGAACGTGTCATGATTATCCTTCGACACCGGTATCGGTACCGGCCTTCGCCAACCTGTACGCCGCGAGCGCGTCGGGAAACGGAGAAAGGGCGCGTTCGAAGATCCCCAGGCTGTAAGCGATCGACAGCCCATAATTCGTGATCGGCACGCCGGCACGCCGGCAACGCAGGATCCTGGAAAGCATCTCGCGCCTGTTCCACATGCACCCGCCGCAGTGAATCACCAGGTCATAAACCGCGAGTTCGGCGTCCGTGACCGGGAAATCGTGTCCCTGGACATGAACGATGTCCAGCGCGCCGCCTACATACCGTGACAGCCATCGCGGAATCTTTTCGCGGCCGATGTCGTCGGTGATCGGGTGATGGGAACACGACTCGGCGATCAGAACCTTTGAACCTGGAACAAGCCGATCGATGGCGACCGTGCCACGGACCATCTCGGTCAGATCACCCTTGAACCTGGCGAAAAGAATCGAGAATCCCGTCAACGGGATATCCGGGGGCGTGTCGGCCGAGACCCTCTCGAACGCCTGGGAATCGGTCACGACAAGCGCCGGCTTCACCTTCAATGCGCCAAGCGCCGACTTCAACTCGTTCTCCTTCACCACGGCGCACCAGGCGTCGTGGTCCAGGATGTCGCGAATGGACTGGACCTGGGGCAGAATCAGTCGCCCCTTGGGCGCCTCCTTGTCGATCGGAACCACCAGTATCGCCATGCCGCCGGATGGAACCAGATCGCCGAGTATCGCGATGTTGTCCACGAACTCGGCTGGCGCCGCGTCCAGAAAGGCCTGTCTGAGATCCCCGAGACCATTCGACTTCGGATCGCCGTCCGACGCGGTGACACGCACCGTCCGAACCTGCTGTGCCATCAGCCGCGACTCAAGTTCAGCGGAAGGCGGGGCGATATCGCACTTGTTGAACACAACGACCACGGGGATGTTGCGGTCGCGCAGTTCGTCCATTATCTCCTGTTCGAACTCGCTCCACTCGCCGGCTGCAACCACGATCACGCCAAGGTCGGTTCGGTCGAAGACCTGTATCGTTTTCTTCACGCGCAGTTCGCCGAGCGCGCCGACATCATCGAGGCCGGCGGTGTCGATGAACAGAACCGGGCCAAGTGGCAGCAGTTCCATCGGTTTCTCGACAGGGTCGGTCGTCGTTCCGGCGAACTCCGAGACTATCGACACCTGCTGGCGGGTGATCATGTTCAGGACACTCGACTTGCCGACATTGCGGCGGCCGAACAGGCCAATATGCATCCTGAATCCGCGAGGCGTATTCATCGACATGGTATTTCCTTCGAATCAACCGGGAAGGGTGGGGTCATTCCGGGTGCGTGAAGACCATCTTGCCGACCTGGATACCGGCGATGGCGCCCAGCTTCGCGGCGATTTCGCCGGCGACCTTGTCGCCGCCCACGATCTCAAGGATGACGAGGCCGCTGGATGAGCAGCATCCGCTTGTCTCGTCTACGTCATGCAGGCCAAGCCTCGTCTTGATGTTGCAGCCGTATTCGGCGAACACCTTCTGAACCTCGACCGAGTTGACCATGCGGTTCGCGACATGAACGCCAAGAATGTGATGATCCAGCATCGTTTCCTCCATGGGCAACGCCCGTCAGACAGTCTATACGGAGTGGGAAACCGGGATCTCGAACGAGAACCGCGCCCAGCTTCCCTGCTCCGATTCAGCGTCAACCCTGCCCTTGTGCAGGTTGACGATTCGCCACACCGTGTAAAGACCGACGCCGGTACCCTTGCGCTTCATCAACTCGGGATCCTTCAGGCGGGAGAATTTCTTGAACAGAGAACGCCTTGCCGCCTGCGAGAATCCAGGACCGTCGTTGCGCACGGACACCTTCATTCTGGCGCCGTCCGTCGATACCTGGACAAGAACCAGGCCTTCCTCGAAGCCGTATTTGACCGCATTACCTATCAGGTTGACCGCAACAATTTTTAAAAGGTCCGGATCGCATTCAAGTTTCCGCGCGGCCGGATCATCGGGGAACTCCGTCTCGATGCGCATGCGGCGTTCGACGGCCTGCGGCTCGACGATGTCGATCGCCTGTCGAATCAACTCGGTGATGTCCACATCGGGCTTCATTGTTGCCGACAGGTCACCGGTCTCGACCCGGGCCAGGTCCATGTAATCGCGCACCAGGCCAAGAAGATATTCGCCCTTGGAGGTCATCCTTCGCAGACGGTCCTTCTGCGTGTCGTCCAGTTCGCCCAGGTAGCCTTCCAGCAGCGTGCTGGCGTCCAGCACCATCGACGCGACCGGACTCTTCAATTCGTGCGCCACGAACCCCAGCATCTCCATGTACGCTGCGTTAGCCTGCTCAAGCTGACGAATCCGCCAGGCCTTGTCGACCGCCTGGGCGATACGTTCCGAAACCGCCAGATGCATCCAGACCTCGCGAGGGCCGTAGACGTTCTTTTTCCGGCTGCTGCGGAAAATCATTCCGACGCATCGCCCGTCGACGACCAGCGGACAGGTCATGCTGGCCATGACGCCCTCGCGCATCAGAACGCGGGTCGAGCGTGACCCGGGATTTCTGCGGAAGTACTCCTCGAGGTCGTTGATAACTCTAAGCAGCTTGCCCTGAATAAGCGGTTGAAGAGTGCTGCCGTTGAGATCCTCGGTGAAGCCGACGTCCATGATGACCGGTTCGTACTCGGCCCGCACCCAGCGGGAAGTGATTCGCTGCCCGTCGTCGTCGACGAACGCGAGTCCGATCCGATCGCATGGCCACACGCCGCGGGAGGCCTCGTAAACGAAATCCATTATCCGTTCGATGCTCTCGCCACCAGCGACCTTGCGGTTGAGCATGTCCAGGATGTCCTGCTCGGCCGCGTCGAACGCATCCATGCCGACCACGTCTTCCGGAATCGGCACATACTCGACCAGGTCATCAGACCCGGGCTGGGGTCCATCGGTGCTGCCGTCGTCGTTAGCCGCCATGAAAAAACCATCCCGCCCGCAGGCAATCCAGTCCGGATTGTTCAATGATATGTTGCAATGCCCGCATCGGCAACGTACATATTCCCGCTGCCGCGCCAGATCCCGCCGGGCCGTTTGTTTCAGTCGAACCGACGCACGCGGGAATGGCAGTAAGGCTGTGAGCCCTTATGCTCGTAATAGTCCTGGTGATAATCCTCGGCCGGCCAGAAGGTGCCAGCGGGCGCGAGTTCGGTCGCCACATCCAGACCCTTCAACTTCAGTTCCTGCACCAGGCCCTCGATAGTCGTTCGCTGCGCATCGTTCGAGTAGTAGACGGCCGACCGGTACTGATGACCCACGTCAGGGCCCTGCCGGTTGATCTGGGTCGGGTCGTGAATCTCGAAAAACAGCTTCGCGAGCTTCTCATAACTGGTCACGCGGGGGTCGAACACCACGTGGACCGCCTCGGCATGTCCCGTGCCGCCTGTCTTGACCTGCCCGTAGGTCGGGTTGGCCAGAGGCCCGCCCATGTAACCGGAAACCGCGCTGACAACCCCGGGCTCACGATCGAACCAGTACTCAACTCCCCAGAAACACCCACCCGCAAAGTACGCATCCTCGTAGTCGACCGTCTTCACTTTCGTTTCCCCTGTCGCGGCCGCGGCGGCCGGTTCGAAAACCATCGAAATCGAATTGACGCAGTGGCGCGTGTCCGCGGGTGTGAACCCCTCGCCTCGGAACACATGACCAAGGTGTCCTCCACATGCCGAACAAACGATCTCGGTCCTGTTCCCATCGCTGTCGGGCACTTCGGTCACCGCGCCGGGCAGGGCGTCGTCGAAGGCGGGCCAGCCGCATCCCGAGTGAAACTTCGCGTCCGAAGAAAACAAGGCCGCGCCACACTGCCTGCACCTGTAAGTCCCATCGCGATCCAGATTCACATATTCGCCCGAAAACGGCGGCTCCGTGCCCTTATTGACGATGACCCTTTCTTCGGCCGGGGTAAGTCTGCGTTCCGACATGTCTTTTCCCTCCAGTGGACGGGCACCGCACGATACGGCGATCAGGCCGGCAGTCATCAAAACCGATGCGGCCACCAATGGAACGGCTCCGACGGAAAACGAGACGACCGGAGATGCTTTCATAACCGGACCTCCTCCGGGAAACGGGCATCGCGCCCATGTTCTGATAATCTGGCAACGAATTCGGACAAATCAACGGTGCCGGGATGGAATCTTTGAGATTCGGGGGGTTGCGCTTCAGTCAGAACGCGAAACCGAGCGAAAAATATGGGATACCGAAAGGCATGTAGCGCCAGATTCCCGTGAAGTAATCCAGGTGAGCCGGAATCATGAAACCGATGTCGCCGTAGACCATGCCACCGTGCCCGCGTACCCCGTAAAAGATCATGGTGACCACGCTGTCGATGTCCATCGGACCGTCGCGACCCGCGTAAACCGGGATGGCGACCTCGATCTGCAGGGACCAGAACGGATTCATCTCGAAACGGTAACCGATGGATGGAAGCATGTACGCCCCCGGGAGATTCGCGAAGCGGTCGACCTCACCCTCTTCGCTGCCCAGGTCGTACACGAGCTGGCCGGCGGCGGAACCTGCAATCAATGACACGTTGAGCGAGTGGCGCCCCCAGATTCCGGTCATCTGAAAACTGCCGCCGTATATGACCGTCAGCGCCTCATCAATGATGGAGAGGTCCGTGAAAGTGCCTATCATGCCGGCGTAGACGCCGCCGCCGATGGCGAAATTGTCATTCACACGATAGTTGGCGGACACCAGCGGCACCAGACCTGCCAGACCGACCGGCAGCAGCGTCAGGGCACCGACCTGGACGTTCTCGGTCACGCCGTACTGAAGTTCCCAGATGCCCAGTCCATATCCCGTGACAGTGAAATTCCCCTTTCCAATCCCGACGGCGGTGGGCGAAATCGTGACGCGGTGACGGGTCAGAGACACGGGATCGACACGTGGAATCGAACCGGGAACACCCGACGCCTGTATGGCCGGCGTCCGGGATTCGGTTACTGCCGGAGCCTGGGTGGTGGGCGCGATGTTGGAATCCAGCGTGACGGGACCGGGGGCTGACGCGTCGGGAACCGGCTGCCCGACCAGGTCGACGACCATCGAACCCATACCGCCCCTGATGTCATCGAATGAGGAAAAAACGCGGCTGGTGGCGCGGCTGCCGGACACACCCGGGGACACGCCGACCGCGAACAGGCTGACAAGCCAGGAATCGCCGATTCTTGCCAGGTCGCCATAGACGAGAGTATGGGCGCCTGCCCCGGCAGCGACCGAGATCATGCAATCGAGATCCGAATACGAGCATTCGACAGGTGGCTCCATCCCGTCACGGCGGATGGCCCGGTCGCCACTGACCTGTTCCAGAGTGCCCGACAGCAGGTCCGCGAACTCCGACAACCGCGCCTGATCGATGTCGCCGCGGAAACTGAGCGACCAGACGAACAGGGATCCGTCTTTCACGTCCTCGCCGGCCGGGGCTGTCGCGGTCACGCCGACAACGCAAAGCGTCATGAGCAACCCGACAAGCCTGACAGTGTCCGTCAACCGACCCAAGACGGTCGAATGTCCATTTCCGTCGAACCATTACCTCAATCCCGAAGACAACTCGATCAA
>JAGOFO010000172.1 GCA_017997155.1 Myxococcota bacterium | reverse complement strand
GCGGAGACGGACCGTAAGCGGCGATCACGTTCATAAGGAAATCGACGCCCATGCATGTGGCCGCGTTCAGCGGAAGCACGGGGATGACGCCGGCCTTCTTGAAGCCGATGGTCAACGCCTTGACCAGATCCTGGGTCGGCAGTTCGCCGTCGCTGAAATACTTTTCGGTAAGGTCGTCATCCTGCTCCGCCAGCTTCTCGACCAGCGGCTCACGCGCGGATTCCACGTCACCGGCCATGGCGCCGGGGATATCGCCCTTAACGCCGGCCAACGGGTCCGCGTAAGTGAAGGCGCAGTTGTTGACCATGTCCACGATGCCCTTGAACCCCGCCTCCGATCCGATAGGCAGAGCCATCGGAACGACCGCGTTGCCGTAACGGTTCTGCAGGTCGGCCACGATCTTGCCGTAGTCCGCGCGCTCGCGATCCACCTTCGTCACGACGACCATCATCGGGATGCCCTGCTCGGTCAGCATCTCGATGGCCTTCTCGGTACCCACCTGAACGCCGTCGACGGCGCTGACCACCAACACGGCCAGGTCGGTCGCCATCGTCGCCATCACGGTCTCTGCGGCGAAGTTCGTGTCACCGGGGACGTCGACGATATTGATAAGCTTCTTGGCCCACTGCGCGTAACCGACAGACGCGGAGATGGAAGAACGACGGCGAATCTCTTCGGAATCGAAGTCGAAGTTCGAGTTACCATCCTGGACGCTGCAAAGCCTGCTGGAAGTCTTGCCAAGAAACACCATGGCCTCGGCCAGAGTCGTCTTGCCAGAGCCCTGATGCCCGTACAGGCCGATGTTGCGAATCGATCCAGGTTCGAAGGTCTTCATTGTCTTATCCTGTTGAAATACGCCAAAAAAGCCGCCCGGCATCAGAGAAACCAGGAACCCCGAAAATAGTCCGGGCGCCGTTTTGTACTAGATGCGTGAATTTATGTCAATCATCGATCCTTTGCCGGGGTTGCCCTTGACGCTTTACGGCATGACGATTATTTTCCGGATCCGGGTTTGAATCCTTCATTTTCTGGCAGGTTGCACCATGGGCGATCCCGACGGAATCACGGTGTCTCTGACGAAACGCGTGCCGGCCGATCAGCAGATGGCCCTGTACCTTCAGGCCGGTTGGGTGGACGCAAATGACGACCATGCGGATTTGCAGGCGCTGGTGGCCGGTTCGTTCCTGGTCGCGGCCGCCTTTGACGGGCACGGAATGCTTTGTGGCATGGGTCGTATCATCTCCGACGGTTCCAGCGACTGCTATATCCAGGATGTAGTGGTCAGGGCGGACGTACGTGGTCGTGGCGTGGGCTCCAGAATCGTGTCGTTGCTTGCCGACGAGGCCAGAAGTCGCGGCCTTCGGTGGATTGGCCTGGTCGCGGCCCCCGGCACCACGCCGTTTTATGAATCATTGGGTTTTCGGCCGATGAAGGACCACGTTCCGATGCTGCTTTCGATCTCCGGGCCTCTCCAGCCCGAATCCGACACTACCACTGGTGATAAATGATGTCCGCGCTCCTGGAATGCGACTTTCATCCGTTCCGGCTCGATGACCGTGAGACCCTGACGCCTTTCTTCATGTCGATGGGGTCCAGCCTGTGCGAGTATTCATTCGCGGTTCAGTTCTGCTGGCAGTCGTACAATCGCTCCGACTGGGCGATCATCGATGACATGCTGGTTGTGCGATTTGTGGATGCCGGCGAGCAGCGGTTCCTGTGTCCCGCCGGACATGGCGATCGACGGCGGCTTGTCGAAAAGCTGATGGATCACCAGGCGGCGCTCGGTTTTACTCCCCGCATCGACTTCGTGCCGATGTCGGCGGCCTGTCCCAATGCCGACGAAGGACTCTTCATCCAGAGGGATCGCGACAACGACGATTACGTGTTCCTTGCGACGGACCTGGCCGACCTTCCCGGCCGCAAATTCTCACAGAAACGCAATCACATATCCGCGCTGTCAAAAATCAGCGAGTGGGAAGTCAGGCAGGTCGAGCCGAACGGTCGCCTGGGCCAGATGCTTACGTTTATACGGGAATGGTCGGCTGGACGCGATATGCCGGAGGGTTCGGCGATCGCCAGCGATCACGACGCGATGGTGACGGCGCTCCAGCACGCGCCATCGCTGCGCATGGACGTGTTTGAACTAATCATCGACAAACGTTTCTCGGGACTGTCGATCGGTTCGATGACATCGAACGACACTTATACGATACACTTCGAAAAGGCACTTCCCGAGATTCGCGGTGCGTATCAGGCGATCTGCAGCGGCGTTGCCGGCCTGGTGCGTGACCGGTGCATGTTCATAAATCGCGAGCAGGACATGGGCGTCGAAGGGCTCCGGAAGACGAAGCATTCCTGGAATCCAGTTCGAATGGAGGAGTGCTGCTCGGTGATTCGCGTGTAACCTGGACTGGTGACATCAATGATTGCATTTGAACGACTTGAGATCACGCTGGACGACCTGCCCGAGGTGGCCCGCGCCGCGTGCGCCCCGGACTCGCCGGCCGAGCGCCGCCTTCTGCTGGCCCGCGCCAGCATACCGATGGCACCGGCCGAACTGGTCGCAACGGTGTCGTTTCTTCTTTCCGATCAGTCCGATCTGGTGGCATCCGCAGCGAAAGAGACATTCGCGTCGCTTCCTCCGGCCCTGTTCCTGCAGGCTTTGCAACAGATGACTTCAGCGCCGGTTCTGGACGTGGTCGCCCGTACGATCAAACTGGATAACGACGACGCCGTAGAAATCATCGTCAAGAACAAGTTCTCGTCCGACAACACGATCGGTTTCATCGCCTCCAGGGCCGTGGGTAACGTCGTTGAAATCATCGCGCGCAACCAGATGCGTGTCCAGCGATGCCCTCGAATCGTCGAGGCGATCTATTTCAACCCGAACGCCCGAATGGGTCTCGTTCTTAACCTTCTGGAAGACGCGGTCCGACTCGGCCTGGACATGAGTTCGATCCCCGGGTACGACGAGATCGTCGCATCGATTAAGGGCGGCAAGGCCAAACAGGAGCCGCCGCCCGCTGCCGCGCCCGAGGCAGCCGAACCCGCCCCTGAACAGGAGTCCGAACAGCCCACCACCACTTTCCAGGCGGAAGAAGGCGGCGAGCTTCCCAGGGACTGGCTGACAGGTGTTGACGAGAGCGATGGCGACGCCCCCGGGCTTGACGACGATGCGTTCTCGACGATTCTCTCGGGCAGCGTGACGGACGGTGGGGAAGACCCCGAAGGCGGGCCGCTGGGCAAGAACCTGCTGGCCGAGATTCCTAAGATGTCGGTGCCACAAAAGGTCAGGCTGGCGTTGCTTGGAAACGAGGGCGCCCGACGCGCGCTGATCCGGGACACCAAGCGCGTCGTGTACATGTCCGTGATCAAGAGTCCTCGTCTGACTGACAAAGAGGTGGCGGACTTCGCAAAGAACAAGGCGCTGAACGAGGAAGTCATCCGCACCATCGCGACCAACCGCGAATGGACGCGCAACTACGCGGTCAAGATGGCGTTGATCGAAAACCCGAAATGCCCCTCCGCTATCGCAACCGGATTCCTTCGCATGATGCAGCAGAAGGATATCAAGACAGTCGCCCGCTCGCACGATGTCCCGGGCTATGTCGCCCGAGCCGCCAAACAGATTCTCGACGCCATCGAAGCCGGAAAGAAATTCTAGCCGTCCCAGGGCTGGCGCCGTGGGGGTTTAGGATATCGGGCACCCGTCCCAGGGCTCACGCCCTGGGCTCTGGATGGGAGGCCCCTCGACGGGCGAGGGGCCTGGATCGTGGTCAGGTGCCCGCCGTAGGGGCGAATTACATTCGCCCTTCTGCGACAGGGTCAGGATCAGGGTCAGGATCAGGGACGGGAACAGGATCCGGAGGCCGGCCCGCAGGGCCGCCCGTTCATTCGTACGGGCGTGGCGGGCGTTGATTGGTAAAGGTCCCCTCCGGCTGCTTGCAGAAGCGACTGACGGGGTCGGGGACAGGGTCAGGGACAGGATCAGGGACAGGATCAGGGTCGGTATCAGGTTCCGGCGTAGGGGCGAATCACATTCGCCCTTCCTCAATCAATCCTTGATGCGGGAAACCCGGACGTTGACGCCCAGCCATATGTCGGTGTCACGCAGGCAGCGACGGTCGTCAAGGTCGGGATAATCGATGTTGTAGTGAAGGCCCCTGGTCTCCTGCCGGTTCAAGGCGCTGCGGACGATCAGTCCGGCCACCGTCGAGATGTTGCGCAGTTCGGCCAGGTCCGCCGTGAAAGGCGACTGAAGCAGATAGTCCCTGACCTCCCGGCTGACAAGATCCAGACGACGCCTGGCAGCGTTCAGACGACGATTCGACCGCACGATACCCACGTAGTTCCACATCAGTCGCCGGATCTCGTCCCAATCCTGCGAAACCATGACGTTCTCGGCCGTGGACGACAGCGCCGTGCTCATCATCCAGGTCTGCGGGTCCGGCATCGTGTCGCCAGCCTTGAAATCGTTCATCCGGGTTATCACGTCCGCCGCGGCGCGCCTGCCGAAAACCACCGCTTCAAGCAGGGAGTTCGACGCCAGCCTGTTCGCGCCGTGCAGACCGGTGCAGGCGACCTCGCCAATCGCGTACAGTCCGGGAACCGAGGTGTGCCCGTCGAGATCCGTCTGCACTCCGCCGCACATGTAATGCGCCGCGGGAACCACCGGAACCGGCTCGGTCCGCAGGTCGTACCCGAAGCGCGCGCAGGCCGCCGTCAGGTTCGGGAATCTCGATTCGATGAAATCGGGCGTCCTGGCTGTCATGTCCAGCAGGACGTGATCGTTGCCCGTCATCTTCATCTCATGATCGATCGCGCGCGAAACGATATCGCGCGGGGCCAGTTCGCGCAGTTCGTGGTAGT
>JAGOFO010000171.1 GCA_017997155.1 Myxococcota bacterium | reverse complement strand
CCCTGCAGGCGATCGCGGCGCAGGCCGTCGAACGCGGGACCGGCGCGCGCGGACTCCGTTCAATACTTGAGATGGTGATGCTCGACCTGATGTTCGACCTGCCCGGCAGGGACGACGTCGGCAGGGTAGTGATCACCGGTGACGCGGTCAGGGGCGGGGCGCCCGGGATCGAAAAGGGGCGAGTCGCTCGAACTGCCTGAGACAACAATGGATCTGCTTTTCGCTCCGTGGAGAATGGCATACGTGACCAACGCCGAAAAGAAATGCGGCTGTTTCCTCTGCGCGGCCGTTGACGCCGAGCCTTGTGACGACAACCTGGTTGTTTTCAAGGGCCGCGGCGCCATCGTGATTCTCAACCGCTATCCTTATGTATCGGGCCACGTGATGGTCGCGCCCTGCCGCCATCTGTCTTCGCCACTTGATTTGAATCCGGACGAAAGTCTTGAAATGATGGATCTTGTCCGGCGGTCGATGATGGTAATCCAGAAGGTCTACGGTCCCCAGGGTTTCAATATCGGCATGAACGTGGGACAGGCCGCGGGTGCCGGTCTGAAGGATCATATTCACATGCACGTGGTTCCCAGGTGGAATGGGGACACAAATTTCGTGCCGGTGATTGGTGATGTGAAGATAATCCCCGAGGCACTTGAGGTGACCCGGGTCAGATTGTCGAGGGCGTTTCAGGAACAGGAGGTGTGAAGCATGCGTCTAAGGGGATTCGTCCTTTCCTTGATGGTGGTGTCGACGCTGGCCGCGTCCGCGGCGTTCGCGCAGTCACCAACCGCGGAAAAGTTCTATCAGGAAGGTGTCGACCTTGCCAGGTCGAAAAAGATGGAACTGGCCCTGGACAAGTTCCAGCAGGCGGTGGCCTTTGAACCGGGTGTCTACAAGTATCATCTGAACCTGGCGTACGCCTATGACGAACTGAATCGCCTGCCTGAGGCGCTGGCGTCGTACGATACGGCCATGAAGCTCGGCAAGGGCGCGATCCAGGCGGTCAAGGGACACGCCGAAATCAGCCGGCGCCTTCACATCTACGACATGGCCGAGAAGTCCTACAGGGACGCCCTGAAGAAGGACAAGGAAGACGTGAATCTGTACACCGGCCTCGGGGCCGCGCTGGCCGGTCAGGGCAAGCAGGAAGAAGGCCTTGCGGAGTTCCAGAAGGCCACCAGGAAGTTCCCCAAAGAAGCGCAGCCGCCGTTCAAGGCCGCCAACATCCTTAGAAAGAAGGGTGATCTCGACGGCGCCATCAACTATTACAAGATGGCTCTGACCAGGGACCCGGATTTTGCCAAGGCCGAATTCGGACTGGGACTGGTCCAGAAGGAAAAGGGCGATTTTGAAGCGGCCAAGGTGTCGTTCGAGGGCTCGTGCAAGAAGGGCAACAAGGCCGCGTGCAGGGCCTACTGGAAGATCAAGGATCGGTAAGCGTTCGTTCTGTCACGGCACGACCGCCTCGAGGCCGCGCACGGGCAGGGATTTCAGTCTTCCCGTCATCCGTCCCACGTACGCCAGGTAATCGTTCAGATCCGTGTCGCCAAGCCGCACACCACGCTGTTCAGCCAGAACCGAGGCATTCACGAACTTGCCGTCCCGGGCCACGGCGAAGTGCAGGTAAGGAATCCGGTCGTCGCCACCCACGGTGCCGATCTCGCTGCCGGCTCGGATTTCGTCGCCTTCGCTCAACCCGGTTCTGATCGATTCGAGGCGTGCGTAATAGGTCTGCAGCCCGTTGTCGTGTCCTATGACGACAGTCCGTCCGCCGGAGCCGCGCCTGCCGCTGAAGACCACCTTGCCCGCTCCGACGGCGACTACCGGCGTTCCGCGTGGGGCCGAGTAGTCAACCGCCCTGCCCGGGGTGTAGGCGTGAAGGATCGGATGCAGACGTCTAAGCGCGGAGCCGGCGGTCTTGATGTTGTACCTGATGGGGTTTCGACGGAACGGCCGTTCGATCGAGTAACCGCCGGAGTCGAAATACGACACGGTGCCGTCGGCGTTCTCGCGCATGAACACGCCAGCGGTCACCATCTTGCCTTCGACAAGAAGCCCTTCGATGCGACCGTATCCGACGAATTCTCCGTTCAGGCTCTCGCGCCGCGCCACCAGTCTGATCGTGTCGCCCTTGCGTATCTCGGTGAAAAGGTCGACCTGGGAGTCCAGCAGGTCCACGATGACAGGAACCAGTTGTCTGTCCAGCCCGCAGTTCTTGAAGGACTCGTACAGCGTGCCTTTTATCCCGCAGGCGCCCTCGACGATCTCCACGTCGACGGGAAGGCGCTTTTTCTCGGCGGCAAAGCCACCGTTCGCGTCCGGAGCCACCTCGATGTAGTCCAGCCTTCCCAGCGGGAATCTGAGCGAGCGGACCATTCCCTGGTCGTTGAGCGCCACGATGAACTGCTGACCTACCTTGAGCGAGCGCATGTCGATCATGCGGGCCAGTACGGCCAGGGCCTCGCCGGCGCCCTCCGGTCGGGCTCCCGCCCTCGCCAGTGCCGAGGCTGACCGCTCGCCGGAACGGAGCCTGACCGACACGGTGTTCAGGCGCTCGTTCGAAAGGGGGTGGCCCTTCAATGAAAGATCCTCAACCGGTTCCCCGGGCTCCAGAATGTCCTTCAGGCTGTCGAGTCGGACGGAAACCGGCGCTGTCCTTGGATGTCCGGAATCCGCTGGAGCCAGCAGCCCGTTCAGTATCACGAGGGCGGCGACCAGCAACAGGCCGGTCGCCACTCCGATCCCGATCGGCCGGGGGCTGTCCATTCCTTTTACGATCAGTCTCTTCTGCATCCAGGGGCTCCCGAGGGCGGGTATCGGTACCGCGGGATTATCGGGCGGGGTTCCTTCCCAGTCAACCGCGGCCTGTTCAAACGGATTCGTAAAGTCTCGATTAGACGCCTGTTTCAAGAAGGGTCATCTGGTGGGGTTTTTTCATCCTGGTCCCTTGCCGAGGCCACCGGATGACCCAAAAAGCTAAGCATTACAGACTGTTTACGATTTCTTCACATACAAGCTCGCGGCGCTTGAACTATTTCATTCCGATCCCTTATAATGCCGTGGCTTTGCCATGTTTTGATCCAAGTCTTGTCAGGAGAAGGAAAAATGAAAAAGACCGCTTTTGTGGTCGCGCTTGGTGCCTTTACGGCCCTGGTCATTGCCGGTTGTGGCGCAACCGACAAGACCTGTGCCACCAGTGAGGAATGTCCAGCCGGCGAAGTGTGCGGCGTGGATCTGGTCTGCGTCGAACGCGTCTGCAACGGCAAGGGTGACTGCACCACCGGCGAGATCTGCGTTGCCGGCGAACTGGTCGGCAAGGATGCTGGATGGAAGTTCTGCTCGGCCCCGCTGTGTGACAACGTGACCAAGCTCTGCCAGACCCCCCAGACCTGTCAGGACGGAATTTGTGTCGACGACTCGAACCCGACCGACGTGGTCGAGGACGTAATCGACACCGACACTCCGCGCGAAGACACGACCGTTGAACAGGACGTGCCCGCCGAACTGCCGCCGATCACCGAGATCAACGACTGCAAGTCCTGCGTCATCGCCGGCGACTGCGGCACCGGTTACACCTGCCAGCCGGTCGGCTCCGAGAAGCATTGCCTGCGCGACTGCAACGACGACGGCAACTGCCTGCCGGGCTACACCTGCTACACCCAGGGAACCTCGAAGGCCTGCCTGCCCGTTCAGTTCAACTGCGTGGCCTGCACCTTCGACACCCCCTGCGACGAGGGCAAGTGCTGTGACTTCAGCAGCGGCGCCTGCAAGGATTGCCAGCAGGAATGCTTCCCCTGCCTGTACGATTACGACTGCGCCGCTGGTCTGCGCTGCTACAAGCCGACCGCGGGCGAAGCCAACGGCGTCTGCGTTCCCGAGTGTGTGGACGGCGCATGCGCGGACTCTGCCAACTACGCCTGCAACGACAACGGCAAGGGCGTCGAGATCTGCGTCCCGACCACCGCGGGTTGCAAGGGCTGCAGTGGTGACACCCCGTGGCCTCTCGACGGCGTCGGCTGCGTCGAGTGCCGAAACACCGACGACTGCGGCGTGGACGAGATGTGCAAGACCGACACCCACACCTGCCAGATCAGCACGTGCGGCTCGGGCACCATCATGTGCGAAGACAACCAGTGCAAGCAGTGCTGCAAGGACGACGACTGCCTGCGCTTCGAGGACGCGACCGGCGTGTGCAACCCGGACGGCACCTGCGAGGGCGTCGTTCCCTGCGACGGCCTCTGCACGGATGCCTTCCCGGTGTGCGCGGTTGTCGGTGGCGTCGAACAGTGCGTCCAGTGCCTGGTCGACGAGGACTGCGCCATGATCGGTCCCAATTGCACCTGCGTTGGCGATCCCCTTTACTCCTGCATGGACTCGACCGGCGCCATCTGCCAGCCGGTACCCGGTTCCTGCAGCGCAGAGTGCGATGACGCATCCGACTGCCCGCCCACATCAACCGGTGGTGAAATGGGCTGCGCGACTGTTTCGGGCTTGCCCAAGGGGCTGTGCTACGACCCGGCCGGCACCTGCGACGGCGCCTCGGCCTGCTGCTCCCCGGGCCAGAGCTGCTACGACCTGATGCTCCTGATCATGGGTGTCATGGGCGGCGGCATGATGCCCGGCATGGAAGGCATGACCTCCGGCTCCGGATACTGCGGATGCGAGACTGCCGAAGACTGCCTCAACGGCAAGGAATGCATGGACCTGTCCATGATCTGCGCGCTGGGCAGCCTGTTGGGCGATTTCGGCGCCCTGGTCGAACTGATTTGCCCCGGTGGACAGCTCTCCCCCAGCATGCCGCAGCACCTCTGCATGTCGCTGGCCGATATTTTCGGCGGCATCATCTGATCCGGTCTTCCCGCCTTTCCACAATTTGATTCACATACACCGCAAAGGCCTT
>JAGOFO010000170.1 GCA_017997155.1 Myxococcota bacterium | reverse complement strand
ACGTCGGGGATCGGCGTCGGTTCAGGTGGTTTGACGGCTGGCGGGGCCACCTTCTTCGGGGGACGGATTTTGGGCTGCGAGGGCTTTTCGGAGGGGGCAGGCGTAGGGGCGAATGACAATTCGCCCTCAGGGTCAGGGACAGGGTCAGGGACAGGGGCAGGGGCAGGCGTAGGGGCGAATGACAATTCGCCCTCGGGCTCAGGGCAGGCACTCGCTGCGCTCGGGCCTGGGGCGGGGCATTCGCACGCGCATTCGCATTCGCACTTCCTTTCGCAGCCCATGGGCGCCGCCACGAACATCCCCCCGGACAGCGCCAGCCACAGCCATCTGGTTGCCGCGTGAATCTTCATCCTGCCGAGACTCACCAACGCCATCAGCACCATCAGCATCCGCGTCCCCCTTTCCGATTGACCGCCATTTCTGGATTCTACTTTGGTCCGGGCGACTGGTGCACAATTTCGTGTCTGATGTGCCCCTTCCGGCTGGCTAATCGTCATTCCCGCGTTCGAGCGGCGGGGACCGTGGTATCTTTATCGCCGGCGTTTTCCAAAGGTTGAATCAAGGGTTTCCAACATGTCAGACAACACCGTGGCCCTGAACATCGGCGCGCACCTCACGATTTCCAAGGGGATTCCGCGGGCCATGAAATTTGCCCACGACCTGGGAGCGACCAATTTCCAGTATTTTCCGCGAAACCCCAGAGGAGGGGCGCGTCGGGAGATTTCGGCATCGGAGATTTCGGAAGGCAGGCAGGCCCGCGTCGAATACGGCATCCGGACCGTCATTTGTCACCTGCCTTACGTAGTCAATCCCGCATCGTCCGTCGATCACATCGCGGATTTTGCCCGCATGATCATTTCCGAAGACATACCGTTCGCGGCCGAAATGGGCGCGGATTTTGTAGTCCTGCACCCGGGCGCTCACATGGGGCAGGGGGTTGAGGCGGGCATCGAACGCGTCGGAAACCTGTTTCGCACCGCACTGGCCGGTTACGACGGCGGCGCCAGGGTTCTGTTCGAGGGCATGTCCGGCACCGGCACGGTGCTGGGGTCGACGCCGGGCGAAATCAAGGGATTGATTCACGCCGCTGGCGACCACGACTGGCTGGGAATGTGTTTCGACTCGTGCCATCTGTTCGCGGCCGGATGGGATGTGACCACGCCCGGCGGCATCGCCGCGATGCTGGCCGAATACGATCGCGTGGTCGGGCTTTCGCGCGTCGGCTGTATGCATCTGAACGATTCCAGAATGCCGATGGGGTCGCGCAAGGATCGCCACGAACTGATCGGGCGCGGACTTATCGGGGAATCCGGGATATCGGCGCTGCTGGCCAACGACTTTGTCCGCAGCCTGCCGATTTCACTGGAAACCCCGGTCGACGACCTGCCGGACTACGCTGCCGAAATCGCCACCGTCCGCCGGATTGCCGGTCGCGTGGCCGGTTGACGCATGCAACCAAAATATGGTTGCCGGGGCCGGGTTTTGGTGTACCCTCTGGCTTAAGTTCACCAGGTGCGTTTCTGGGTAATTGACTCGGCATTTCACAGGAGTTCTCATCGTGACCAAACAGATAGCCGACCTCAGGGATAGCACGGCGGCCAGATGGACCGTACTGCTTCTACTTTCGCTGGCGATGTTTTCCTCGTACATCTTCATGGACATCCTGTCGCCCATCAAGGATTTGATGGAGACGACCAGAGAATGGGATTCGACCGCCTTCGGAACCTACCAGGGGTCCGAGACGTTTTTAAACGTCTTCATATTCTTTCTGATCTTTGCCGGGATCATCCTGGATCGCATGGGCGTGCGGTTCACCGCGCTGCTGTCCGGCGCGGTCATGTTGCTGGGTGCGTTGATCAACTGGTACGCGGTCACCGAGGCCTTCAAAACATCGGCCCTGCAGACCTGGTTCACGAATAATCTGAATTATATCCCGGGTTTTGATGAGCTTGGCGTTTCTCCGTTCTACGAGGGGATGCCCGCGTCGGCTAAGTTCGCGGCGATCGGCTTCATGGTCTTTGGTTGTGGCGTGGAAATGGCGGGAATCACCGTCTCGCGCGGTATCGTGAAGTGGTTCAAGGGGCGTGAAATGGCACTTGCCATGGGCTCCGAGATGGCTCTTGCGCGCCTCGGCGTCGCCACCTGCATGATCTTTTCGCCGGCCGTTGCAAAGCTGGGCGGTGATATCGATGTCTCGCGCTCGGTCGCCTTCGGCGTGCTGCTGCTGATAATCGCGTTCATGATGTTCGCGGTCTACTTCTTCATGGACAGAAAGCTCGAAAAGCAGATCGGTGAAACCGAGGAAAAGGACGACCCGTTCCGGATCCGCGACATTGGCGCGATCCTTACCAGCAAGGGTTTCTGGCTGGTCGCGCTTCTTTGCGTGCTTTACTACTCCGCGATCTTCCCGTTCCAGAAGTACGCAGTCAACATGCTGCAGTGCAACCTGACATTCAATGAGGTGCCCAAGGATTCGATCTGGGCGTCTACGCAGATAATGCTGATTCAGTACGGCGTCATGTTGATCGTCGCGATCAGCGCGTTCCTGAGCAATTTCCAGAAGAAGACCTTGCCGCGGATCGCCCTGCTGGCAACCGCTGTCGCGCTGCTGGTCGTGTTCTGCGTCATGGCTTACATGCGCCAGTCGGCCGAATCGATCTTTGCCGTGTTCCCGTTGCTGGCCGTCGGGATTACCCCGATCATCGGAAAGTACGTCGATAACAAGGGCAAGGCTGCTTCGATGCTGATGATCGGCTCGTTGCTGCTGATCGTGTGTCACCTGACATTCGCCTTCGTGTTGCCCATGTTCAAGGGCAACAACATTGGTGGCGTTATCCTTGCGTTCGGGACCATCCTTGTTCTGGGTTCCTCGTTCTCGCTGGTGCCTGCCTCCCTTTGGCCCAGTGTTCCCAAGCTGGTCGACAGCAAGGTGATCGGCTCCGCCTACGCGCTGATCTTCTGGGTCCAGAACATCGGCCTGTGGCTGTTCCCGCTGCTGATCGGAAAGATTCTTACCGCCACGAACCCGGATGTCGCGACGGATCTGGCCGCGAAAAAGATTACCCCGCAGGTCGCCGCGATTTCCTACGACTACACCTATCCGCTGTTGATGCTGGCCCTGCTCGGTGTTGCCGCTCTCGTACTCGGCTTTATCCTGAAGGCCACCGACAAGAAGTATGGCTACGGCCTGGAACTTCCCAACATCAAAGCGAAAGAGCAGTGACAATCTTCGTTCGCTGAATCCCGCGTCTCCCATCCTGCATTTCTGCCGCCGGTTGAACCAGACCGCCGAATCATGTCACGGGGAATGCTACAATCCCAAAAATGATTGGACCGATCAAACGATATCTCAGGTGGCGCCTGGACAGGCAGCCGTTCCCGGAAGAATGGCGTGGCTATCTGACGAAGCATCTGGCGTGTTACCGGCATATGCCGGAGGAATGGCGCGGCAGGTACGAGCGGATGGTGCGTATTTTCATTGCGGAACGGCATTGGATACCGGCCGCCGGCATGCAGATCACGGACGAGGTCAGGGTCGTGATCGCCGGATGCGCGATCCGGCTGGTGTTGCGTCTGGATCTGTCTTACTACGACCGGCTGACCGAGATCGTTGTGTATCCGTTCGTTTATCGGCATAACGATGAGAAGGGCGTCGCGATTCTTGGTGAAGCCCATCACTGGGGCACGGTCGTGCTTTCGTGGCCGGCTGTCGTCGCCGGGCTGACCGACCCGTGCGACGGACACAACACCGCAATCCACGAGTTCGCGCACGTGCTGGACCGGGACGCTGGCAATTTCAACGGGATGCCGGTCCTGCGTTCAAGGCGTGACTACGGCCCATGGGCCTCGGTGCTGGGATATCACTATCAGCGCCTGGTCGATGGTCATCCCGATGAGACGTCGGTGATGCGTTATTACGGCGCCACTAACCCGGCGGAGTTCTTTTCCGTCGCGACAGAGGCGTTTTTCGAAACCCCTGGGATGATGCGCACGCGCCTGCCCGACCTGTACCGTGAACTGAAAAGGTTCTACGGCGGCACACCTTTTGACTACGGCCAGTGTCCCAGGCGGTTTTGACGGGAAGGTGGAATGCGCCCCTGTCAGGGCTTGTTCCGGTCGTTCGTGTTGCCGATCGTTTCATCCATCGCGGCCCTTACGATGCTTTCCGACTCCAGTTCATCGCCAGAATGATCGCCTTCGAGCGGAGGCAGGATATTGGGAGCGTGACGTTCAGCCGACAGGTCGGCCAGGCGACGGTTGTAGGCAAGCAACACGTCGGACGCGGTCAGGATACCGATCACCTCGTCCATTTCGTCGGATACCACGATCAGTTCCTCCACGTCCAGCCCGGTCATCTTTCGTTGTGCCACGGATAGCGGGTCGCCCGCCCGGACGCCGGGGAATCGCGCCGAAACGGATACAGGCCGCATCAGTGAACGCGCGGTCATTACCTCGGGATGCTCCTGTGCCGATTCAAGGGCGGCCATAAGGCGCTTGTAGTGAAAAACACCGACCAGGCGACCGTGGTCCATGACCGGAAATATCCGTTGTCTGGTCGAGCCGGTTCCGCCAAGCACGCGCGTAAGCGGCAAATCGGCTTCAACCGGGACGAATCGGCGGTTTTCCTTGAAAACCTCGCCAACCTTCGCCTTGCCCATCATTTCGAATGCGTACTGCCCGATGTGGGCCGGTGAATGGAGCCTTGATTCCGCCTGGCTGCGGAAGATAGTCCATCGCCTTGATGCCAGGAAGGTGATCGCGCACACCCACACCGCCGGCACCAAAAGGCTGTAGTCGCCCGTCATTTCGCTGACCATGATGACCGCCGACAGCGGCGTGTTGGCCGCAGCCGCAAAAAATCCGGCCATCCCGACCATGGCGAAGCTTGAAGGATTCTGAACCAGACCGGGCCACCATCCCTGGAACA
>JAGOFO010000169.1 GCA_017997155.1 Myxococcota bacterium | reverse complement strand
TTTTGACGACTCCCTCACCACCGCCAGAATGGATCCGAACCGAGTCTTCGACGGCAACGACGGCGACAGTCTGCCGAACCTGCTGACGAACCCCGGCGCCGAGGACGGCTTGAACGGCTGGACGGCCACGGGCGGCGCGGTCGCGACCGATTCCAGATTCGGCTGTTCACCGCATGAAGGGTCGTCCTTCTTTGCCGGCCTGCCTCCGCAACAGGGACAGGACGAGGTCTTCAGCAGCCTTGTGCAGTCGGTCGACCTGTCCGGTTTCGGCGAAACCATCAAGGCCGGAACCGCTTGGTTGAATGTCCGCGCCCACATGGTCACGTGCCCGTTCCTGCTGACCGAGGGCGACATCGTTACGAACCGGGTCGAAAGATACGACGACGCGGAAACGGTCGTCACATTCAGGGATGCCACCGGAGCGGCGCTGGATCACCGGTTCTCCGGCAGACGCGACACGCTTAAATGGCGCCCCTGGGCCGCCAGGCTCCCCATTCCGCCGCAGTCCGCTTCAGTCGATGTGGAACTGGTGTTCAACAAACGCGTCGACTACGTCGGCGGAATCGACTCCGCGGTCGACGATGTCTACGTTTCGGTATCAAATGGCCCCGCGCACCATGTTCTGGGTGGAAACCTGATCAGTTTCGGCCTGGATGAACAGAGGGTGGACAGCGCGGACGGACAGGCCGTCCTCAACGATGGATGGATGTCCCGCGAAACCGGCGTTTCCATTGGATTCAACTTCTTCCCTCCGGTTAGCGTGTCGGGCCGCAATTACCTGTTCGCCGGCGATCCGAACTACTGGCAGCCGCTCGAGGCCCCGGCCATGCTGTCTGAACAAGTCGACATCCGCGACTATCATGACGCGTGTGGATGCAGCGGCCTGGCGATCAGGTGGGGCGGATGGACCAGAACAAACAGCGCCGAGGGCGCGCTGGTCACCACGTCACTGCAGTTGCTGACGTCCGACGGCCAGATCTGGAAAGAGCTCGATGGCACCACGACGTTCGAGTCCGAGTGGCTTTATCAGGAACACCTGACGATGATTCCGCGTGGCATAACCTCGGTTCGACTGGTCATGCAAGCCGAGGTCCCGGTCTTTGACGGCTTCCTGGGTGTCAACGAGAGCGAGATGCAGGACGACGCAGCATTCGCCGACGAAATGTTCATCAGGCCCGAGAAACGCCTCCGCTGACGCCAGGGGCGAATGTAATTCGCCCCTACACGGGCGTGGCGGGCTTTGTGTGTACGGGTTCCCTCCGGCTGCTTGCAGATGCGGATGACTGGGTCAGGATCAGGGTCAGGATCAGGGTCAGGGTCAGGACCAGGGTCAGGGACAGGGTCAGCCGTAGGGGCGAACCACCTTCGCGTAGGGGCGAATGATAATTCGCCCTTCCTGAGGCCGGCCCGCAGGGCTGGCCGTTCATACATCGTCCCGGCCATCGGCCCGGGGCACGGCCCGCCGTCTTGTGTTTGTTGTGTCTGCCTGGATTGGCTCCGCCTCCCGCGAGGCCGTCATTCATTGCTGGATGGCCCGCGGCTTTCTTTGCCATCAAGGGCCTGGCGCTTCGCGCCGGCCGCCTGCGGCGGTCGCCTTGCGACCCTTGACGGCAGAACGCCGCAGGCCGTGGGTGATTGTTATCTGACGGCCTCACGGGAGGGGGCACACCATGAATACAATCAACAGCATACAAACCGCCACGACGGGCAGGCAGGGCCGGACCCACGGACTTCACGTCGTCGGCATGGCCGAAGACCTCGCGGTCAGGACCATCCGTACCGTCCAGACCGTTCGTGGACACCGCGACCTGGTCGACCAACTGACCCGCGCCATCGAATCCGTCGCGCTTAACCTCGCGGAAGGCTCCGGCCGGGCGGGTCGGGATCGCATCTACCACTACACCGTGGCCTACGGTTCGGCCGGTGAATCCGCCACGGCCGTTCGCCTGCTCGCCGCCTACGGCGTGATTCCCAACGAACAGGCGGATGAACTGCTCGGTCGCATCGACAATGTGCGCGCCGTCTGCTGGCGCCTGTCCCGGCGGTGATGGGGCGGGCGGTGACTATCGACATTGGCCCCGTCCCTGTCTCTGTCACCGTCCCTGTCGCTGTCACTGCCCAGAGGGGCGAATGTCATTCGCCCCTACGGGCCCCTGTCGTCCGGGTTGGGACGCAGTTAGATCAGGGCGGGGACGCGGCAGGCGATGTTCGTACGGATCCCCTCCGGCTGCTTGCAGATGCTGCTGACAGGGACGGGGTCAGGATCAGGGACAGGATCAGGTACAGGATCAGGGTCAGGAGGCCGGCCCTCCCGGGGCTGGCCGTTCATTCGTAGGGGCGAATAACATTCGCCCTTCAGGCACGAGGCTGGCGCCACAGGCGCCGCCGAGGCCCTGGGATCACGGGCGTCACCCACCAATCTCCAACCATCTTGAGGCCGGCCCGCAGGGCCGCCCGTTCATACCCGGCATCCGTTGCCAACGACTCATCACGGCGGTAAAATCCGCGTGTCTAATCCTGTCTATCCGACAGGAGCGGGGGACCCACTCCCGGACACCGGCGTTCGGTGTTCCGGCCCGGGGCGTAGCGCGTTCGCGCGCGGGACACCTTCGGTCCCAGCCCGTCAGCTAACCCCGTAGACGTCGAAGGAGCGGCAGGCCCTCTCCCCGTGTACGGCCGCGGGCATACCCTCCGAATTGTCAACATACCCGGGGGGTAAACTCCTTGAACAAGCCAGAGGTCCATGGCCGCGGCCCAGTCTCCAGTCCAACCATTATCGAACGCATGGTGGCGCTGCTCATGGGAAAGCCGCGAAACCTGCGCGAAAAGGGTCTGTTTCAGAAGATCGCCCTCATCCCGCTTCTAGCCTGGGTGGGCCTGGGCGCCGACGGTCTCTCTTCATCGTCCTACGGTCCCCAGGAATCCTTCAGGGCGCTGGGCGAGCACTGGTACCTGGCGGTCGCCCTTGCCGTGGCCACGGTCATCACGATCTCGGTCATCAGTCTGGCCTACGCCCGAATCATCACCCGCTTCCCGGGCGGTGGCGGCGGATACGTGGTCGCCAACAACCTGCTCGGACCGCACGCCGGCGTCCTGGCCGGCTCGGCCCTGACAATCGACTATGTTCTCACTGTGACAGTGTCGATCGCGGCGGCCGGCGACGCCCTCTTCTCTTTTCTGCCCCCGGGCTGGGCGGGCGGCAAGTTTCCTTTCGAACTCGCCATGATCCTCGTGCTTATCACACTCAACGCTCGCGGCTTGAAGGAGGCCATCACACCGCTGGTGCCCATCTTCATACTGTTCATCATCACGCACGTCGCCCTGATCGGCGGAGCCCTAATCCTTCATGTCACCGATATTCCGCGGGTCGAGCGTGACCTCGCACAGGGATTCCGCGACGGCTGGTCGTCACTCGGTCTGCTCGGGATGCTGGCTGTATTCGCAAAGGCATGGTCGCTGGGCGGCGGTTCCTACACCGGTATCGAGGCCGTGTCGAATGGCCTGCCCCTTCTCAAGGAGCCTCGCGTCAAAACGGCACACCGGACCATGCTCTACATGGGCGTCTCTCTCGCCCTGACCGCCGGCGGCCTGATGATCGGCTACCTGATTCTCGGGGTGCAGTACCAGGATGGCAAGACGCTTAACGCGGTCCTGTCCGAGGCGGTATTCGGTGGTGGCTCGTTCGGCAGGATCCTCGTCATCGCCACCCTCATATCCGAAGGCGCGATGCTGATCGTCGGCGCCCAGGCCGGTTTCATCGGCGGGCCGCGCATCCTGGCGAACATGTCGATGGACGGCTGGGTTCCCAAACGTTTCGGGGCCCTCTCGACGAGACTGACATCGGGTCAGGGAATCCTGATAATCGGCGTGGCCTCGGTGGTTGCGCTTCTATACACGCGCGGCGATGTCACGTCCCTGGTCGTCATGTACGCGATCAACGTCTTCCTGACCTTCTCCCTGTCGATGGCGGGCATGCTGAAGGACGCCCTGATGCCGCCCGACGGTGTCAGGCGCCGACCTTTAGACATCGGCCTGTTCTTCACCGGATTGATGATCTGCCTGTCCATCCTGACCATCACGACCTGGGAAAAACGTCACGACGCCGGATGGCTCACGATCGGAGTCACCATGGCGCTGACCCTGTCCTGTTACGCGGTCAGGGCCCACTATCGAAAGCTTGGCAGGATGATCGCCAGCCTGGACGGATTGATCCCGCCGCTTCCGGACGAACCCGACTCCCAGCCGGTGGATCAAGGTCGCGACGGGAGGACCGCGGTCATCCTGGTCGGACGTTACGGTGGACTGGGAGTGGGCACGACCCTGGATGTCATCAGGCACTTTCCCGGCGTGTTCCGGCGATTCGTCTTCGTGTCCGCGGGCATCGTGGACGCATCGGCGCTTCAGTACGGCGTCGAGGCCGATCAGGTTCTGAAGAGGACGCGGGAGGACTGCCGCCGCTATGTGGAACTGGCTTCCCGCTTCCGGATTCCGGCGCGCTACAGGACCGCGGTGACCACGAACGTCAACGATGAACTGGAAAAGATATGCGTCCAGATTCGGGATGACTTTGACGAAGTCACCTTCTTCGCCGGCCAACTCGTGTTCGCGCGCCCGCGCTGGTACCATCACTGGCTCCACAACAACACCGCCTTCGACCTTCAAAACAGACTGCTGATGGCCGGCTGCACGATGGTGATCGTTCCACGCCTGGTTTCGTTGCTCCCTGGCCATGCCTCCCTCGAAAAGGGTCACCAAAAACAACGAAAAACCAATTAATTCAACAAGAATAAAAAATTAGGACTTTATTTGTCCGATTTTTGTGATATAACCCTCCTTGCTGGCTTTTTAGTCCCATGGAGGGCAATCATGGACATGTTCTGCTACCAGTGTGAACAGACAAGCAAGGGAACGGGATGCACCGTCGCGGGCGTGTGCGGCAAGGACGCCGTC
>JAGOFO010000168.1 GCA_017997155.1 Myxococcota bacterium | reverse complement strand
CCCGCGTCACCACACCCACAGGGAGGGCACTCACAAGGCTCGCAGTTGTCCCCGTCGCAGGCTGGACACGCGCAACCGCAGCCGCAATCCGTGTCGCCAGTGAACGATGTGCATTTGAAACCGTCGGAGCAATCGCTGTCCCCGTCGCATGGTTTCATTGCCGGCACGCAGAAGCCTTCACCGTAACCACAGTCAGGCTCAACGATGTCCTCGCATCCGCAGGAATAGTTGGAGCAGTCGCACTCGTCTCCCGCATCGGGGGAACACGCGCAGGGAGGACACTCACATGCCCCCTGACCCGAACATGACATAGGAATCGAACACTCGAAACCGTCAGGGCAATCCCCTTCATCGACACATCCATCAGGTCTCCACGAGCACACACGATACTGGTAACCTTCGCACGCCACCACGACATCGCACTCAGGACAGACACATTCACAGCTTTCGTCATCCGGATCGCACGGTTGGCACGCGCAGCTGCAGGGAGAAGGATCACACGGAGTCTCGACCAGTTCGCACTTGAACTGGTCAGGGCAATCCGAATCGACCTGACACTGGTCGACTGGGTCCATGCCGGTCTGAGCCAGCGATACCACAGGCAGAATCAGGACGCAGAGAATCACGGCCGCAACGTTTCTCATGACTGGGCTCCAATGATTTAGGACACCATCTATCATCTTGTAATCACACGAAGAACACAAGCGCCGGTCAGAATTCAAAACCGATACGGGTCATCACGGTGAATTTGGAAAGCTGATCGTAATTGGCGGCGGTCCAGTAACCGGAATCCCAGACGTAGCGCCCCTGATCAAGGAGCGGAATCTGCACGCCCAGGTACATCTTGAAGAAGGCAACCCGGACATTGATGCCAGTGGCCACCATGAACGTATCGAAGCGATCCGAATTCATGATTCCACGCAGCCCGTTCATCTCGAAAAGGACCGACACCACGAACTTGGGCATGATGATGAACCCGGCGCCGTACTTCAGGAACATCATCGTGTCTATGGCGGCGGTGTCGAGAACGTCATGCATGGAGATGAGTTCGACGTGAGTCTGGAGCTGGAAGAAACGCGCCAGATCCATCCCCAAAACCAGGTAGGGGGCCCAGGTCAGGTAGCCGTAGGCGAACTTCGGCGCCGAAAAGATATCGGAATTCATCGATCGGCCGATGCCCGACGTTCCACTTGGCAGGAACAGCTCGATACCGCCGGAAAACCCGAACGAGACGACGCTGCCGACCGACCAGTCGCCGCCCGACTTCAGATTTACCGAGATGTTGGCCATCTCGACCTCGGTCCCGCCCTCATCCATTATCTGAAGCGCGAACGGCGTTGATAACACTACCTCGATCCACTTGAAATTCATGTAGAGGTAGGGTTCAAGAATCAGACTGATCGCGCTGCTCGAAGATACGGTTCTGACCGCGTCGACCGCCTGCATCCGCTGCTCGGCGGTGCCTGCCTCGCCGGCATATTCACCTATGAAATCAACCACCTGGCCACGCGCGGCAGGATCCGATACGCCGACTTCCTCAAGAACCTGATCGAGAGCGCCCGGATCCCCGCCCGCCGCGGCCCTGATCATGTCCCACTGTTCCGGAGTCACATCGCCAAGAATATCGAGGACCTGTTCGACCGAACCCTCGACCTGGGTGGAACACAGTTCCGGATTCGGAGTCTGCTGGCAGATCTGGTTGACCGCCTCGTCGACGATCACGTCCCTGGTGCGGCTCGCCACGATGTTGAGCGGAGCAACGTCCAGATCAATGCCCAGCGCGAACTTCCTGGTCTGGGTCGGAACCTTGACGTTACGACCGACCATCAGGTAGGCGCCTTCGAACGACTTGATCTTCTTGGCCTCGCGCTTGACGATGTTCTGTTCAGGGTCTTCCTGATCCGACTCGTCGGACTGATCCGGCTCTTCCAGATCCGAATCGTCCGCAACCGGCTCGTCGACGGAAACGACAACGTCATCGGCAGGGTCCGCTGGTTCGGGGTCATCGACAGGCTCGGGAACCACGGAGACCTCGGACAGGCTTGAAGATACCTGCGCTGTGCCGTCGCCAGGTTCGTCGCTCTGCGAATAGGCCATCGGCGGCAGGGCAGGAACCGCCACCAGGCAGGAGGCCGCAAACAGCAGCCACATGTGATCAACCGGCTTCATCAGATTCTCCTTCCCGGGAATGACTCGATTGTAATGCTAAGGATCCCGATATTCCAGCACGCGGGGAATCGAGGTCTTTTCAGGCCGCGCCGGAACCATGTGGTGGTTTCTGACTGGTTTGTATCAGCCGGCATCCCGGACGCAGAACATGACGCCTTCCGAAGACGGCTGGGCCGGCTTGAGGACGTCGAGCTTGCCACTGTAGTTGAGGATGTAGAAGAAGCGCAGGTTGGAGTCGAGACTGGTCTTGTTCGTATTGGTGCCCGACATCACGGTCGAATAGACGGTACCGTTTTCCCCGCTGAGGAACCGCGGGTCGATGTACCGGTAGTAGGTGTCGGTGCCATCGACGAATTCGAACGGGCCGTTGCCGGTTCCGCAGCCGCCACACGCCGCCGTCAGACAGTTGTCCGCATTAAAACAACTTTCGAGCACCGGGCACGAGCCGCCGTCCTCGACCGCAGGGCAGCCACGAACAAGCGTCCTGACCTCGTCGATGGTCGGAACACGCCATCCGGTAAGGAAGAAACCGTTGTCGCAGCCGGATTTCGCCGTATTGCACTGACGTTTCAGCAGATTGTCGTTAGGCGACGAAAGCTGATGGTCACCACCGACCTGCTGCCACATCAGGCCGGTGGTCGTGTCGGTCAGCGTTCCGTCGCAATTGTCGCGGAACCCTTCGATCGTCTCAAAGGCGCAGCTGGTCGGCTCGACGCACGTATCGACGTTCGTGTCGGTGCCGCCCTCGTCCGGGACAACCGAGTTGTCCTTCGGCTGGGTCGTGTCCTTCGGCTGATTCGTGTCCTTCGGCTGATTCGTGTCGATTGGGTTGCCGAAATCATCAACGATAACCTGATCCGGAAGCACCTGGTTGTCCGGATGGTTTACCGTGTCATTCTGATCGCCGTAATCGACGCTGATTACGATGTCGGGAAATCCCCCGTTATCATCGCCGTCGCTTTCGGTGCCGCATCCCAGGCCCACGGCCACCGCCGTCAGCAGAATCAGGATTGCCGATGTTCTCTTCATCCGATATCCCCCGTGAAACCGGCAGATTCTAAGTGTTTTTTTTCGAAAATCAAATAGTCGAACATGACCGGCGTGGTCAAAGATCCAGAACCCTCTCCTCGCCTTCCTGATCAAGATCGAAGTGCGCCCGCCAGCACATCCGGCATCCTTCGTGATGTCCCGAGATTTTTTTGAACTCGCTCCAGCGCTCGGAACGAAGCACGGTGATCAGCTTATCCCGGTAAACATTGCCCATCCTGGCCGAAGACTCGAGCATCTGCGGAGCCGTGCACGGATAAACGTCCCCGAACAGGGATATGTAGACCTCGTCGTCCGGAGCCTTGCACAGGATCTCGGGATTCTCGTGGATGACGTTGTATGTGCCCTCGGTGATATTCTTGAACATCCTGCTGCAGAAGACTTCCTTCAGCGGTCGCCCCGCCGTCAGCAGCCGTGGCCCCACCGAGATCGAAGTGCCGTGCTGCGCGCCGATGCGCCGCATCTCCGGGATGATTCTCTCGTACAGGTCGACGGTTCGATCAAAACCGAGAAGCCTCGGAACCGGTGAACTGATGGGGCCTTCCAGGCAGAGGAACATATTGATTCTGGTGACACCCAGTTCTGAAACCTGAAGCGCGAGATCGATCAGATGGTCTATGTTGTCGGGCAGAACGACGGTATCGACGTTCACCTCCATTCCACCTGCCCTGACCGCGGCTTCCATGCCCGCTATCGCTCGTGTGTGACCATCCTTGACGCGCCTGATCCTGTCGTGAATCTCGGGGGTCGGCCCATCCAGCGAGACGATGCAGAGATCGAGGCCGGCATCCCTGAGCGCCGTGGCCAGCGCGTCATCCATGAGTGTGCCGTTGGTGATCAGGTCGGTATAAAAGCCGAGGCGGTGCGCGAATCGAACCAGATCGACCAGATCGCGGCGCATGGTCGGCTCGCCACCGAACAGGTCGAGTCTCGTGAATCCAAGAAGCCTGAACTCCTCGAGGAACCGGACGACGTCAGGCAACGGCATCAGGTCGATGCCTTCGTAAAACTTCTGCACCTGACAGATGATGCAGTTCATCGTGCACTTGCGGATGATGAGGATCGTCCCCATCCGATCGACCTGAGCCCACCGATCGGAAGACCGGAGGGTCAGACCGAAACGAGGTCCGGCATAGGGAAGATCGTAATCGACCAGTTCGGTCATGGCGGCCTTGCGCGCCGCTTCCCACAACAACATCGGCTCGACGAAGCTCTCGTGACCTTCGACCGGACCGTCGTTCGGACCGTCCAGGAAGATGACCGGGGCGTCCCCCTCAAACCGGATCTCCCCGCCAGCCGACCGGGCCACGAAATCGGCGAAACCGCTGGCGAAATCGGGCCAGGTCAGGAAGTCTTCCCGGCCGCAGGCCTTTGACGATATCGCCGGAGCTGTCGGGGAATACCTGTCGCCCCCTTCGGGAACATGGAAAACAGCGGCGCATCGCGAAAGGTTCTCGCAGCCGCGGCATGCCGGATCGAGACGCGGAATCAGTCCGGACGACCGGATCACCAGGTTGTTCCTGATGTTCTTGGAATGCATCAATGTTGAAGCATCGGAATGACCGGAGATCTTGCGCCAGAGAGTCGTGACCCCATCCTGAACAAGAAACAGTTGATCAATGCCGGCAGGCGCGTCGCCCTGACTGTAATGGCAGGTTCCGTCCGGCGAAACCGGATTGGATGCGACCGCCACCCGGTCGAAACGAACCGCAGATACCGACTGCATCGGCAGATGGAGCTCACCGGTTCCG
>JAGOFO010000167.1 GCA_017997155.1 Myxococcota bacterium | reverse complement strand
AAACGGAGAAGCGGTCCACACATCGACCTTCATGGGATGGCCGGTCTCGTGCCAGGCGGCGATCGCCAGCATCGTCGCCCTGGAGAGGATGGCGCCAGCGGCGCGGGCCGGAACGATCGAGGCCCGGGTCAGGCAGAAAGGAGATCTCTGGGTCGAAAGATTCGATTTCATCCAGGGTATCCGCGGCCGGGGCGCGATGCTCGGGATCGAGGTCACGCCAGGCACTGCCATGACGATAGCCGCCCACGCACTTCAAAACGGCGTCATAGTACTCCCCGAGGGATGCGGGAACGACGTCGTGGCGCTGACCCCGCCGTTGCCGATCTGCTGTGCCGATCTGGACAACGCTCTGAAGATACTGGAAAAAACATTTGGAACGGTACAGTTATGAATGAACGGGACTCGGGCATCATGATCAGGACGTTGATTGTCCAGGCGGCGTCAAATCCGTCCGGCCTTGACGACAGACTTTTCGCCGACACGGCCATTCAGATCGCCAGTACCCAGGGCCGTCTGAACGGACTCAGGCCACTGACCGGGACAAGGGAAGGTCTGGACGCGATCGACCCCCTGCCGGAGACGGCCTTCAAGATGATGACCGTCGCGACCTTTCCGCCGTCCGAGGCGGTCGCGGAATTCCTCACGTCGGGCACGACGTCGGGGAACCGCGGGCGGTTGCTTGTGCGCGACATGGATCTGTACCGACTGTCGGCCGTCGAAGGTTTCCGGCTTTTCGCGATGTACGGTGAGGCGCCTCGCCGGTTCCTGAGCCTGATACCGGGCGCATCCGCCAGACCGACGTCCTCGCTGTCGTGGATGGCCGACTTCGTGGCCGGAGCGTTCGACGACACCGGAGGCCGATTCGTGGCCGCGGACGGCACGCTTGACGGCGGCTTGGTCCTGGATGCCCTGGCCCGGTCGCGCCGTACCGGTGAACCGCTGTTCCTGCTCGGAACGTCGCTCGATTTCCTGGCGCTCTTCGATTTCCTCGCGTCCACGAATAACGCCCCGATTCCCGCGCCGGGAAGCCGGATGATGCACACCGGCGGCGCCAAGGCTTCGGGACGCGAGATCACGCGTGAGGATCTGCGCGAAAGGGCCGGGGCGCTTCTGGGGATCCGGGAAGAAGACGTCATTGAGGAATTCGGTATGACCGAGTTGTTCTCGCAGGCCTACGACTCACCGGTGGTGACACCTGGACCGCGACGGCTGGTTCCCGTTCCCTGGATGCGCACGAGGGTTCTGGACCCGCGCACGCTGACGGACGTTCCCGACGGCGCCCGCGGGCAGCTCGTTCACTACGACCTGGCGAACATCGACACATGTATCGCGCTGATCGCCGCGGACACGGCAATCAGGATCGACAACGGATTCGCCGGTATCTCAAGGTCGGCCGGCGCTGCGACGCGCGGATGCTCGCACGAGGCGGCCGCATCGGTTACTGAATGGAGGACTTGATGATGACCGCGACTGCCGACATCCTGCGCGCGACCAGGGACGGCTGGCTGGCGTCCGTTTCGCCCGATGGCCTTGTCCCGGGACCGTTCCTCGAACCCCCGGACATCGCAATGCTCCAGGACTCGACCGGATGGAACGGCGCACACCTGGCCGAGGCGGTGCGCAGGGCGTTCTCGCCGTTCAACGACAAAGAACTGGCCGACATGTGCGAAGCCGGTCCCGGGCCGAACGCCGGTCTGGTACTGCTGGCGATCCTTGCCGGACGTGTTCCGGCGCTGGCGGTCAAGGTCGCTTTCCACTGTGCCGCCGCCGGGGTCCACGCCGCGATCAAGCCATCATCGCTGGAACCGGTTTTCGCCGGACTTCTGGCGAAATCATTTAATCGGGCCGGCAGGGAGGGCCTCGTGTCGCTGGTCCCGCCCGGCAGTCCGCAGGCGACGGACCATGTCCGAAACGCCCCCCTGTGCCTTGTGTACGGTTCGGACCTGACGGTGTCGACGGTAGTCGCCGGGCGGTCGGGAAAGCCCACATTGACCGGACCTCACATGGAGTCGTTCGCGGTCGTGTTCGCCTCGGCGATCTCCACGTTCGAACAGGCCCGAAATGTGGCGGAGGCCATCGCCCTTGACACCGTCGTCTACGATCAGGACGGCTGCCTCTCTCCGGTGGCCGCGCTTGTCCAGGAAGGCGGCGCGGTCACGGTCGACAGGTTCGCCGAGATGATCCTCGACGCCATGCTGGCCTCGAACCTGAAGCCGGGAAGGATCGAGATCGACGAC
Organism: Myxococcota bacterium; assembly: GCA_017997155.1. GTDB lineage: Bacteria > Myxococcota_A > UBA9042 > DTJE01 > DTJE01 > JAGOFO01. The sequence continues at coordinate 2,731 of JAGOFO010000167.1, read as the reverse complement.
CTGGCCGCTCTTCGGATGTTCGAACGCGAGGCGACAATTTCCGGCAATATCGACTCCGTCATCCGGTCAAGCGTGGGAATTCCACCGCTGGTCGTCCTGTGCGACCAGGTAAGAAAAGGCCCGGGGATGCGCACCCTGCAGGTCGCCTCCTTCGCAAAGGGAGCCGACTCCATCCCGAATCTGGCCGCCATCGTCGGGCACATCGAAGGCCGGGTTCAGGGAATGGCCGTGGCTGGCCGCGCCGGCCAGATCGACGACATGCTGAAGGCATTCCCGCGATTCAGTCCGAACTACCTGTGCGATCCGGGGCGCATGCAGGATCCGCCCGCCCTGTGGAATGAAAACGGATATGTCCTTTACCGGGAACTGATGAGTCCGATCGACGCGACGGCGAAAGGGCCGATTACGCGGCCATCTTGAAGTCCTGCCGGGATGAAACCGGCGGGGTGGAAGCTCACATGCCCAGGCCGGCGGTCTCCGACTCCTCGGGAGGAGCCACGGGCGTTGGCTCGGGCACGTCCGGCTCGGTACTGTCGTCGGTGATCGGAGTGGCCATCACCAGACTGAAGTAGTCGCTCTCCCAGTGAACCGTCTCGACCTTCCAGGAACGGATATTCTCAAAACCGGTGGCGCCTTTCTCGCGCAGGGCCTTTGTCTCCTTGTCGAGGGACGACTTCAGGCTGGAGGCCCGGTTCGGCTGTGTCAGCGCGAAGAAACGGTATCCGTGGTTCAGTTCCTCGAGGTACGGCTTCAACTGGGTAGCCTTCATGAGCGGCTTGATCTCGCTGTGCGTGAAATAGGTCTCGCCACGCCATGTAATCAGCCACGCCACCACGTCTTCGCGGCAGACCCGCTTCGTGTTGTATCCAAGCGAATCGGGAATGAAGCCGAGGCCGGCCTTCTTCAGCAGCGGAGTGTAGGTGTCCTCGACTTCCGGAGCGTTCGGAAGCAACTCGCAACGCTGGAAGTAGTCCTCGAAAATGTACTTCTGGGACCAGGACGGCGATAGCAGCGGCATGTAGAAATTCAGCCCCCACCATGCCAGGACCAGCGAGATGCCCCACAGGGCGGCCAGACCACCCTTGCGGAACCGGCCCGCGAAGATCATCACCACGAAGCAGACCGAAGCAACGACCAGCCAGGCGGTCAGGAAGGTCTTGTACTGCAGAGGCTTCGCCTGAATTATCTTCTGCAGCGCCGGGCTGGTGTGCTGATAGAAGGTGGAATCCTTCCATTTCAGGTCGGTTCCCTCGTTGACGGCCGCATCCGGGTCGTTCGGCAGATGCGTGGGCAGCGGCCTGTCGTACTTGTACGTGAACATCTGCCTGAATACCTGCATGTCGGAACGGATGAAGAGGCCGACCGACAGCATTATCGCCAGACCGGCGATCGCCCCGAATCGCGCGATCCAGGAGCGATCCTCAAGGAAATCCTTAACCACCAGGGCCGTGATTAAGATGGTCGGGAACACGGCCGGGAAGATGTAATGGTGGTATTTGGTCGCCGACAAAGTGAACAGTATGTAAGCGAAGAATGCCCATACATACAGCATCAGTCTCATCCGCGAACCGGACGACGCATCCTTCATGCGCAGTTTCGAAAGACCGAACAGGACGAGCGGGATGAAGGCGATCCACGGGAACGTGCCGATCGACAGCCAGCGCATGAAGTGTTCGAACGTGCCGGTGTCGAGCTGGTGGACACCCGCCCCGAGCCGGTTGAAATGGTCGTGAACCAGGAACCTGTTGTAGAAGCCCATTCCGTGCCGGCAGAACATCCCGACGTACCACGGCAGCATGACGAGCGCGAAGAAAGACAGGCCACGGCCGAGGTCGAGCCTCTTGAGCAGACGCCATTCACCCGACAGCAGAAGATAGAGAACCACGATGGCGCCGGGCAGGCAGAAGCCAAGCAGCCCCTTGCCCAGTGTCGCGTACCCGAAGAACATGTACGCGGTCCACAACATGAAACGCCGGATCCAGCGATCCCTGCCCTCCGGGGTCAGCAGTGTTCCAGCCCGGTACTGGCGGTAGAGCGGAACGAACACCGCGGCCAGAAGCGCGACCGTGGCGAGACCGTACAGGATCGCGTGCAGCCAGCCGCTCTTCTGGAACAGGAACCCCAGGCGTGCGATGCCGCTGAACCTGGCGACGTTCCCCTCTGGGAACAGGTCCAGAGCGACGTTTACGATCTGGGGCACCGCGGTGGTCAGGAACAGGGCCAGCACCGCTGCCAGCCGGACGAACAATCCACGATTCGACGACTCCAGCCTGGGGGCGTACATCGCCGCGCACAGGAAGAGCATCCCGACGGTCATCGTGCCCGCATAGGGCAGATCGGTGATCGCCTGTCTGGACAGGAAGAAGAACATCGGCGCCGTCAGGAGCATGCCGGCGGCCATCAGACCTGTTTTCCGGTTGAAGATCAGCGACATGCTGACATACGAGACAAGGACGACGAGGGCGCCGAGGAAGGCCAGGGATATGCGGATCGCCCAGTCTCCAAAGCCGACCAGGTGCATGCCGATGATGTCGCCGTACATGATCAGGATAGGCTTGGAGAAGAACCACTCACCGGTCGGGGATTCCCCGCCGATCTTGTCCTTGTAGCCCCACCACGGCGACAGCGTGTCGTGGTTCTCGAACATGTATCTGGCGGTCTCGCCGTAATGCGTCTCCCAGCAGTCCCAGAGGCCGAATGATCCGGCCCCGATAAAGAACAGCAGCGAGGC
>JAGOFO010000021.1:17114-24239 GCA_017997155.1 Myxococcota bacterium | reverse complement strand
GCATCCAGGGGCAGGTCGACCCCGACCAGCGCCGCCGCCTGTCTGAACGCCGCGACAAAGCCCGGGGCATCGATCGCGGCCCATACCGTCAGGCCCAGCAGTCCGAACACCAGCAGGGCGGCAAACACCCCGCCGACACTGCCGCCCGCGCCACGGCCCCGCTTCCTTGCAAGCCGCCTTCGGATGCGCTCCTCTTCCTCGTCAAGCGGCCTGGGTATCTCGGGCGAATCCGGATCGCCATGCGAATCATCGAATCTGCCTGACGCGCCGAGGCCCCAGGACACATCCAGACCATCTATCTCCAGTTCGTCAAGGCCGTTGGAATTGACTTTGTCCCCGCCGCCCACGGACCCGTTCATCAATTCCAGCACCTGGGCGCCATCCACCGGACGATCGGCGGGGTCCGCGGCAAGACAGGCCATGGTCAGGCATGCCAGTTCCTGCGGAAGGTGGGGCGCGAACGTGCTCACATCCGGCAGTCCTCGTCCGTGGGTCTCAAGCAGCGCCATCACCCTGGCCAGGGGAGTCCCGCCGGCCGAGTGCGGGATGTCCCAGGGAAGCCTTCCCGCCAGCAGACGGTACATCACCAGTCCCAGGGCGTAGACGTCCGACTGCCTGGTCGCCGGCTTGCCGCGCAGCAGTTCCGGCGCCATGTAATCCGGGGTCCCAATCGTTTTCCCGGCCGCGGTCACCGCGGCCTCGTCGTCGGACCTGGCCAGGCCGAAATCGAATATCTTGACCGTGCCGTCATCGGTGATCTGGATGTTTTCCGGCTTGATGTCCCTGTGCAGAACCGCCGGACGCTGCGAATGCACGCACGCCAGCCCGGCCGCCACCTGTCGCATCACGTCGGTCGCCGCCATGACGGACCAGGGTCCCTTTTCGACCCTGAGCGCCTCGGCAAGCGACCTGCCGGTCAACAGTTCCATCGGAAGATAGAGTTGTCCCTTTTCCTGAAACGGCGTCTGTACCGAAATGATGTTGACGTGCCGAACATCGGCCAGGACGCTGGCCTCGGACATGAACCGGCTGCGGTATTCGGGATCGTCCGCCAGATGCGGCAGCATCACCTTGACGGCCCAGGACCCCTTCAGGATCTCATGCGTCGCCCGGTAGACAACGCCCATGCCGCCACGGCCGATCTCCTCGTGCAGCGTCCACTCGCGAACAACCATGTCCATGCAAAACGCCCCTGTGAGGCCGCTGTCGCCGGTCCCCCCAGTTTTACCACGACAACGCGTTCAGGAGGAAACCGAATCGGGGCTTGGCGAACACCGCCACGTCAAAGTCACTGAGCATCCCGTGCAACGCGGATGCCCAGACTCTTGAATCTGTAGGATGGCTTGTTGAATCCGCGGTTCGAGGCCCTGACATAGGTCGGCCCTTCGCGGAAAGATCCTCCACGATAGGAACGGTCGGATGTCGACACATTCCATGCGCTTGAATCCGTCGGCGCCCCGATATAGTTTTCGTGATACCAGTCCTGTGTCCACTCCCACACGTTTCCCATCATGTCGCAAACGCCCTGCGCGGTGTTGCCGGCCGACTTCGAACAGACCGGCCAGGTACCTCCGACAGCACAACCCTGGCCATCCTGGGAAATCACGGCCAGGGAACAATCGACCCTCTGGCTGCCCCACGGGTACTTGTCGTTTTTACCCCCGCTGCGCGCGGCATATTCCCATTCCGCCTCGGTTGGCAGACGTCCACCAACCCAGCGCGCGAAACTTTCGGCCTGCTGCCAGTCGACACAATTGACCGGATGATCAAGCCTTCCAGGGACGTTCCAGTTGCATCCTTCGTTTGTGGCGGGAGCCCGACAGGCGCCAGCCTGCACGCAGGCATTGTACTGAGCCACGGTGATCTCGGAACGGGATATCTGAAAGCCATTTATCGAGACCTGATGAACGGGCATTTCGTCCATCTCGCCAGAATCGGTTCCCATGTAAAAGGAACCGCCCGGGATTGCGACCCAGTCGACGAGCCTGGCGGATTCGGCGGCACGTTCCCCGGCGGCCTGGCGGGCGTTTTCCGTCTTGCGCCTCTGTTCTTCCTCGGCCTGAATCCGCGTCAATCGTTCCGTCTCCGCCAACCGGGCGGACTCCGCCGAAAGGCGGGTGGATTGGAATCCAAGCACGCCAACAACGGCCAGAATCACAAAAGCGACCCCCGCGCCGACAAACACGAAGGGTGAAATCCTGCGACCGGACGGCCTCGCCGGAACCGGGTACCGGGCAACCTCCGCAGGCGTCGGTTCTTCCACGGGAACGGGTCTGGCAGGTGGCGTCTCCAGAACGATGCCGAGCATCGTGGAATCACGGCTGACAGTGGACGTGTCGGGAACTCCGGCAACCGCCTCGGCGCCATCACGGCCTTTTCCATCGGCCACGGCCCGCAGTCTTTCCGCGAAATCCGCTCCGTCGACTGGACGGCGCGCGGGGTCCCTGGACAACGAACTCATGACAAGCGACGCCAGTTCGGGCGGAACTCCGGGCGCCATACGCCCGATGTCCGGGATTCCCTTTTCGTGGGCGCGGGCCACGGCCATCACAAGCGCCAGCAGCGACGATTCCTCGGCCGGCATGTCATACGGCATCCTTCCAGCCAGAAGCCTGTAGAGGATGACGCCCATGCTGTACACATCCGAAGCGGTCGAAGCCTTCTGGCCGTCCAGAATCTCGGGCGCCATGTACGCGGGAGTCCCCACCGCCTTGCCTGTTGTTGTCAGCGAACTGCCGCCAAGCATCCTGGCAAGGCCGAAATCCAGCACCTTCACCCGTCCGTCGGCAAGCAACTGGATATTGGCCGTTTTGATGTCGCGATGCAGTACCGCCGGGTCGCCGCGGTGCGCGTGGCCAAGCGCTTCGCCTACCTGACACATGACATCGACCGCTCGCGAAACCCGCCACGGTCCCGGTTTCTGACGCAGGTCACACTCCAGCGACACGCCACTGAGCAACTCCATCGGCAGATAGATCTCGCCGCCCTCGACGAACGGGGTCTCCACCTCGACGATCCCCGGGTGACGCAGGCCTTTCAGAAGCACCACCTCGGTCAGGAATCGCCTGCGCGCCTCGACATCCCGGCTCATCTCGGGGTGAATCACCTTGACGGCCCAGTCCCCCGGCAACATCTCGTGCGTGGCCCGGTAGACAACGCCCATGCCGCCCCGGCCGATCTCCTCGTGCAATGTCCACTCGCGCACAACCCTGTCCATATGAATCGCCCCTGTAAGGCCGCTGTCGCCGGTTCCCCCAGTTTTACCACGACAACGCGTTCAGGAGGAAACCGAATCGGGGTTCCGCGAACACCGCCACTTCAATGTCACTGAGCATCCCGTGCAACACGGATGCCCACGTTCTTTCGATAGCCTGATGACGGGTTGTCGCGACTGTAAACCCGGACGAATCTGCTGTCGGCTCCCCACGAGCCACCTTTCATGACTTTGGCCGAACCCGGGCCGATCCAGGCGGAACCATCCGAGGGAGCGCCATCGAAGCGTTCGTGCCATGTATCCATGGTCCATTCCCACAGATTCCCGGCCATATCGCAGACACCCTGCGCTGTGTTGCCGGCCGACTTCGAACAGACTGGCCATGAACTGCTCCGGCCACAGCCCGCCCCGCCGCCGGTCATGACCGCATAGTTGCAGGACGCTATCGTGTTTCCCCAGGGGTATTCGATATCGCGACCGCCACCGCGCGCGGCATATTCCCATTCCGCCTCGCTCGGCAGACGTCCGCCAACCCAGCGCGCGTAGGTCTGGGCCTGATGCCAGTCGACACAGTTGACCGGATGATCGTCGCGCCCGGAGAGTCCCCAGGAGCAGTCTCCACCGCTGTTCGGCATCGAACACACCCCGGCCTGAACGCATCCGCGGTACTGAGCGACGGTCACCTCGCTTTTTGAAATCTCAAACGACCTGACTGAAACGTAGTGACGTGGTCCCTCCTCGTAGCGGCCGGAATCGGTTCCCATGTAAAAGGAACCGCCCGGGATAGCTACCCAGTCGACGAGCCTGGCGGATTCGGCGGCACGTTCCCCGGCGGCCTGCCGGTCGTTTTCCGTCTTGCGCCTCTGTTCTTCGTCCGCCTGAATCCGCGCCAGTCGTTCCTTCTCAGCCAGTCGAGCGGACTCCGCCGTCTGGCGGGTCGACTGGTATCCAAGCACGCCGGCAACCGCCAGAATCGCCAGGACAAACCCCGCGCCGACCAGCACGAACGGCAGAATCCTCCGACCGGTCGGCTTTGCCGGAATCGGCTCCGGGACAACCTCCAGAGGCTTTGTTTCTTCCACGAAAACGGGTCTGGCATGTGGCTGTGGCGATTCCAGAATGATGCCAAGCATCGTGCAATCAAGATTCACAGTGGACGTGTCGGGAACTCCGGCAACCGCCTCGGCGCCATCACGGCCTTTTCCATCGGCCACGGCCCGCAGTCTTTCCGCGAAATCCGCTCCGTCGACTGGACGGCGCGCGGGGTCCCTGGACAACGAACTCATGACAAGCGACGCCAGTTCGGGCGGAACTCCGGGCGCCATACGCCCGATGTCCGGGATTCCCTTTTCGTGGGCGCGGGCCACGGCCATCACAAGCGCCAGCAGCGACGATTCCTCGGCCGGCATGTCATACGGCATCCTTCCAGCCAGAAGCCTGTAGAGGATGACGCCCATGCTGTACACATCCGAAGCGGTCGAAGCCTTCTGGCCGTCCAGAATCTCGGGCGCCATGTACGCGGGAGTCCCCACCGCCTTGCCTGTTGTTGTCAGCGAACTGCCGCCAAGCATCCTGGCAAGGCCGAAATCCAGCACCTTCACCCGTCCGTCGGCAAGCAACTGGATATTGGCCGTTTTGATGTCGCGATGCAGTACCGCCGGGTCGCCGCGGTGCGCGTGGCCAAGCGCTTCGCCTACCTGACACATGACATCGACCGCTCGCGAAACCCGCCACGGTCCCGGTTTCTGACGCAGGTCACACTCCAGCGACACGCCACTGAGCAACTCCATCGGCAGATAGATCTCGCCGCCCTCGACGAACGGGGTCTCCACCTCGACGATCCCCGGGTGACGCAGGCCTTTCAGAAGCACCACCTCGGTCAGGAATCGCCTGCGCGCCTCGACATCCCGGCTCATCTCGGGATGAATCACCTTGACGGCCCAGTCCCCCGGCAACATCTCGTGCGTCGCCCGGTAGACAACTCCCATGCCGCCCCGGCCGATCTCCTCGTGCAGTGTCCACTCGCGAACAGTCTTCGACATTGACCCCATCCAGCTCTGTGAGTGGTTGAATTTGTATCACATCATGCGTGACACTTCACCTGACAAAACCGGCCAATATGGTTTCCATGAAGCGGTCAGGAATCGGAACCGACGTTCTCGAGGAAAGAGATTCGAATGTCGATCGCGGGCAGAATCTTTCCGGTCAGTTTGGACAGCATCGCCTGAACACGTGCCGCGGACTTCCCGTCCGGAACGGGCGTCGAGGAGGCCATGGGCGCGGCCTTGACCACCCTCTTTTCAAGGCTCAACGACCACGTCTTCATGGCGTAATCGGTGTTTGACTGCGCCTTCCTGATGGTCGCCTGAATCTGGTTCATCGTGGAGTCGGTGGCCTGGCGCAACCTGGTCTCAAGCTGTTTTCGCAACTCGCCGTCAAGATGCCTCAGCAGCTTGCGCTTTTCAATTCCGCGCGCCCGCACCGCGTAAAGAATCGCGACAACAGCCAGCGCCGGCAACGCCCAGAGGACTATCAGCGCCCTCTGGCCCAGGTTCCCGCCCGAGGCTCCGCCACTGGTGCTGAGCATCAGAATGACCGACCCCAGAACGCCGGCCAGCATCGAGACCATTCCGAATCCCGACCTGAAAAAGCGCCACGCCAGTTCGGGCCACGAAGGCAGCCGCGCGGAAACGGAAGGCGATATCCTGGGCATGCTGAGGGGTTCCATCTCGACGGCCGGAGGCTGTGGAATCTGTTCCTGGATGGCCACGAGATCATCTTGAACGCAGGCCACGATCTGCTCGCGCTGTGACCGGATCCGATCGAACAGGCCATCCAGCGCCTGTGTGCGCCACTGGGAAAACGCCTGTGAAACGGCGCCCACCAGCTTCTGGCAGGACGACTCCTCGATCTGGACGGTCAGAACCGAGTCATCGAGCTGATGATCGGTCACAATATCGGCGATTCTCTCTTCAAGAAAAGGCCAGATATACGTGTCGCGCTGCTTGGGCACGCGGACCGATGCCACATAGGAAAACGCATCGTGGTCGATCCTTGTGACCTCGGGCAGCAGCTTCTGCACACTGGACAGGTGCCTGGAGACCGCCTGCCCCGCCCCGGCGGACATATCGCCGGGCGTCAGCGTCGACGCCACGCTCTTGTTCAGTGCCACGACCGTGTCCACGGCCAGTTGTCGCAACATCGTGTAGTAGTCGAGCCACTCGGCCGGGCCGCCCGACCGGGACATGATCTCCTTGCCACGGCTCTGCATCCCGGCGACACCCTGACGCATCTCCGGGGGGAAATCGGGGCTTTCGGACATCACGCAGAAGGCAAGCGATTCTGAAATCGGGTCCTTGACCGCCTTCGACCTGGTGACTGGGGGTGAACTATCCAAGCTTTACCGTGTCCTCCGAGTCGCTGTCGGCTCCGAAAACTATCACACCGGGCGTCGCTCCGGAAGCCAGATTGGCGACCATCTGATCCCCGGCCACGTGAATGCTGGACAGACCGTCCTGAAGCTGCTGGTCGATGTCGCTCTTTCTGGCGTCGAGCTCGTTAAGGACGTCGCTGCGTTTCTGTTCGATTTCCGTCCTGAGATTGCGGCCGTAATCCTGGGCGGACTCAATCGCCGCGTCCGCGGCCTCCTTGATCGCCCTGACCACATTCTCCTGCTGGGACACCAGTTCATCCTCGGCCTGCTGCGCCACTTTCAGCAACTCCGACTGTTCGTCGTGCCCGGTATCCCTGATGGTGGCCCGCGCGATGCGCGCGCTCTCCTCTATCTGCGCGGAAAGCCTTGCCTCGCTTTCGGCAAGACGCTGATCGATCGACGCGCCGAGCTGTTCAAGCGACGCCACATACCTGGCTTCCAGGTCTGCCGCGAACGACTCGAACCTGGCAATCTGGGC
>JAGOFO010000021.1:0-17014 GCA_017997155.1 Myxococcota bacterium | reverse complement strand
ACTGAATCTGGCATCCACAAGGATGCGACCATTCTCTACATCCAGAAACTTGATCCTGAGGGCCTGATAAGCGATCCGTTCCGCCTTTCCGACGACCAGTTCACCGGCCTCGTTCGGGGTCGCGTGAAACGATCCGCTGTACTCGAACCTGCCGACGACAAGGGTCTTGACCCCGAGGTGCTTGCCAATCGACGGAGCCAGGGACTGTTCGACCAGATCACTGGTGGAGAAATGCAGTTCCTTGAGAATCTCGTCGATCATGACGGGATCACGCTCAACCATCGGCACGCCCTGTTCCAGCAGGCGCCGACCGACCACGGCGGTTACCCCGCTGGTTTCAGGGTTGACCGCGGACACCGTCGCGCCGGACTCGCAGGACTTCACGACACCGGAAGTGTCGAAGGTTGCAAGACCGACCGTTCCCAGTTCCTTCAACGCGATGCCCTTCATGACGCCGACATCGCGCTGGACGCACTCGGGATTCAGGCGCACCGAATTGTTGCCGCCATCGATTTTGCACACGCCGGGAGGGAAGTCGCCGGTCGAGGCGGAACGAACCGTCTCGCGGGGCGCGCACCCGCAACAGGCCACCAGGACCATGGCAAGCGGAATCCCGGCAAGGACGGAATCCTGAACATAACGAGAAACGGCACGACCGATCATGGTTCAACCCCCGGATCGACAAGAATGGCCGCGACAACTCCATCAATCAACCGGCTGCCGGGCCCGCACGCAGAAACGGCAGCGACAACACAGCGGCGGTTGGCCCCCGCCATATGGCTGTGTCCTTCCCTGCCTGACACCGAATCGAAATACATGCTGTTGCGGCCAATCGAATCGGCCATCGCGTCACTCGCGGCATCGAACAAGGCCACATCGAGGTTCCAGGTGGCGAACACGAACCCCTGGCTGGTTCCCGGAATCGGGGTCAGGGTCCACCGCAATTCCAGAACGACAGCCCCGGAACCGACGGAGTCGACCGTGACAAGCCCCTTTTCGGCCAGTCCGGATTTGACTGCCCTCGCGATGTCGTCGCTGCCCTCGCCGGACACCCTGATTTCGACCGGCATCGCGGCCAGGGCGTCCCTGTAAAGCCCGAGCAGGCCCGAGTCGGACACGGTGGACGCCGGCGGAACCGCCCCCACCAGGGCCGCCTTGCCAGCCTGAATCTGCCTGGAAACCTGCAAAGTCATGGCGCGACGGACGTTTCTGACCCTCACGATCGGCGGCACATCGCCGCCCGGCTCGATCAGGGTACGAATCTGGGAATCAAGCGCGTCGATCTCGGCGACAAACGCCTGACCCGCCTTTTTTCGGTTCAGGACCGCTGTCGCGTACCACGTCGAACCTTCACGCCACGTCGCGACGATCTCGACACCTTCCAGAACGACCGACGTCCTGGTGCGGGTCAAGTCCTGCACGCTGGTCTTTTCGGAACAAGCCGGACCGCTGTCGGACTTCATGCAGACGTGATTGACCAGGCTGCTGAACGACGAATCGACGGTCACCGAGAAAAACCTGGCCACCTCGCCCCTGGCGGCATCGCGCGCCGCCGAAAGAGCCTGATCCGCCGTCACGCCCTGCGACTGGTTGAAGGCACCGGTTCCCTTGACGTATTCCGAATCGGGGTAGGCATCGGGAGACAATGGACCGGTCGATATCACGTCACCGCTGGCGTCCGCGAAAATCCGCGCGTCCGCGAAACCCGGTGTCATCCATCCCGCGAGCGCGAGGACGATCACTGTCCCAGCCCTCCAACTCATCCATTTTCCCGATGTATTCACTGCATAAGTCTTTTAATGGGCGTGCACCCCGGTGTCAAGCGTTCCGTTGCCCGATTCAGAACATCATGACAACGCCGAGTTGACCGAAGTAGATATTGTCTGTGGCGGTGTGATCGATCCGGTTCAGAAGCGCGCCGCCCGCCTTGCCTGGAACGATCAGGCCGCCAACCGCGTTCAGCTTCAACAGGTCGTGAAGCAGCGTGCATTCGAACACCAGTTCGTTCTCGGACCCGACGAACTCGCCGCCCAGGGCGTTGTCGTCGTTCAAGACCATCAGGGCCGCGGTGACGAATCCGAGCCTGATGTAGTCGACCGGCTTGTAGTACAGAGCGAAGTCGATCCCGGCCAGGCCGGCGGTCGTGTTGAAGAACGCCCCGTCCCTGCTGGAGATCCTTTCATCGATGTTCGTGCCGACGTCGCGCGTGTCGTTCTCGGACAGCAGCATCGACATGCCTGGACGCTTGCCGGACCACATGAACGCCAGCGAGTCGTTCCCGTCATAGTCGTCGTCCGCGCTCATCAGCGTGGCCGAAAGCCGCATCTCGACGTGCTTGAAGTCGAAACCGCCGTCCAGGACCAGACCCCAGGCCTTGATCATCGAGTCGGAACCGTCGGCCGCGGCGTTCATGCGCGTTCCGAACTGACCCACGACCGCCATCGTTGCGTCCCAGTTCTTCTGCTCGAACGCAACCCCGGCCGACAGCACTCCGACGTGCGTGTGATGATCGACCAGTGAAAGATCGCCCAGGTAGTACACGCCGGCGACCAGCTTGACCCACGGGTTGAACACCCACTGCCCGTCGACGCCCGCTATGTAGACATCGTTCTGCAGGCTGTTCTTCGAGAAGTCCCAGCCTTCGAAGGTCTGATCCGGCATCTGGCCGCCGAACGCGCGGATGTGACTGCCGCGCTCGGCCCCGTACTTGAACGAACCCGCGCCGAACCAATGGTTAAGGAACAGTCCCGACACGTCCTGAATGCGCTGGTATCCCAGACGGAACGTCAGTTTCTTCCAGGCGACCTCGCCGAACAGCTCGCGCTGGCGAAGGCCGAACGAGAAACCGCCATCCTCTTGAACGCCGAGCATGTCGTCCGGTGAGTTGCGGCTCCAGATGTCCATGCCGACTTCCATCTCGTAGTAGAAGCGGAAGAAATCACTGACCGTCACGTTCAGCTTGTGCTTCAGGAACGTTCCGAACATGCCGGTCGACTGGCCGTAGCTGTCGTCCAGGGCCGAACTGCGATCGAAATCGCTGTCATTCGCGTACTGGAACATCGAAACCAGTTCGAAGTTCACCGCGAACACCTTCTTGAAAAACTTGTCGATCGTCGGCTTCGGGTCGCGGCCGAACGCCTTGTCGGCGTCCGAAACCGTCGCGGGTTCAGCGGTCTGCGATTCAACGGCGGCCTGCGGCTCAGCGGCGGTCTGCGCGACCGCGTTAACCGCGGCCAGCGACACAAACGTCAAGACGGCAAGAATAAAAGCTGTCTTTTTCATCTGGCCACCCCCCGGTTCCTGTCGCCAACAACCTTGTTGCCGTCATACATGAAGAAATAGGACCAGTCGTCGTTGTACCTGCCGGCCGCCGGACGCCTGATCGTCACCTCGTGAACCCAGTCCGGATCGTCGTTTGTCGGGTAGTGATACAGGATCTGCCTTTCCGGGTCGAATACCGCCCAGCCGTCGCTGAGCCAGACGTAGAAACCTTCCGGATACTGGTACTGCGGAACGAATATCTCGGTCGGCAGATCGGACTGTCGGCCCTCGTACGCGAAATGGAACTCACCCATCAGGGTCTCGGCGCTTTCGCCCTTGTCGGGGTCGTAGACGTGCAGGGCGGAGTAGAACTTCATCGCGATCGGTTCGCCCGCCGAGACGTGCACGACCGGCCGCAGCCAGCCCTGTTCCCCGCGCGGCTCGCCGTCCGGCCCGTAAATCGAGAAGTCCTCGTGATTCCACAGGTCGCCAAGCTGGTAGTCGTTGTCGCCCGACATGCACCAGACCATCTTGTGCGCCAGCAGATCCTCGAACGCCTCGTACTCGCCGTTCAGGATGGTTGCGGACACCTCGTAGCCGTCAGCTTCGATGGTTGCCAGGATCGAATCCAGGTCCTTCACGTTCCAGTTGAAATTGAAGTAAGTCCCGAACTCGGTGAACACGAGCGGTACGTTTCCGTAGGTGTTCGCGGTGCGGGTGTACTTGCCCGACAGCGGCGTCATGAAATCCCTGGTGCGCCACTCGACGGCCTCGTACTTCTGAGGAGGCACCTGGAAAAGCCCGAGCGGGTAGATGCTGCCCGGGTACCAGTGGTACGAATGGACCATATTGTCAACGTTTTCGGGCTTGTATGGCGAGTTGTTCATCATCGGCATCGCCTCGCCGCCGAACAGACTGTTGATGGCCAGCGGGTCGCCTATGAAGATAATCGCGTTCGGGTCCTCCTGCTGGACCGCGGCCCCGATCCTGTTCCAGTAACGCATCATGTACTTGCGTTCCAGGTTCATGTTCAGGTCGATGGTCGCAAACAGGTCCATGTCCGCCATGCCCCACTCGGCCTTGATCGAGTCCCAGTAGGCCATCAGTTTCTGCCTGCGAACCTCGGCGACAGTGTCGGCCACCAGCGGAGCGGCGGCCTCGTATGCACGCGTCTTCTGTTCGATCTTGACCATCAGGGCCGCGTCCGATTCCGGGTCGGCCAGGACGTCGGCGGGCAGCGCCTTGATTGCCGCTGCGGCGTTCTTGATCGAGTCGTTGATCACCTTTGCCGCCTGATCGCCCATCTGTCCGATGATCGCCTCTCGCATCCCGGGTTCCATTGAGCCGAGTTTCGCTGTCGCCTTTTGGGTGATCTCGGCCCTGGCGTCGGCGATGGCCGTAGCCTGGTCGGTCTTGAAAGGCTCGGTCGCGATGAAGGTCGGGGCGTCGGTCGACGCCGGTATGGCGTCCAGCAGAACGATCAACCTGGGTTCGACCGCGTCGCGCATGATCTTCAGCATCGGATCGGTGATGCTGGTCGCCACCGCATCCTCGGTCAGTTCGAGCGGCACGGACGGCAGCAGCCCGGTGGCGTCTATGATGTTGTAGATGGCGTCGACGGTGTCCTTGTCGATCAGCGCGGACAACGCCGCGTATGCGGCAATGTTGTCGAACCCGGCCGAAACGTAGGCGGAAACGACCGACAGGACGATGAAGATGCCGGTAGGCTCGTTCATCACGTCGTAGCCCAGGACGTTCGGGTACTTCTTGGCGCGTGAAACGACCTGCAGCCAGGAATCGATGTGTCCCTGCTGCAGGTAATCCATGATCGGGACCCCGTCGATCTGCCGGCCCGGGAACACCTCGTTCCCAGCGAAGAACGCGGCGTAGCACTTCTCGACGTCGACCGACAGGAACGAGTTCATCGCCCACAGGGTGAAAGGCATCATGTCGTTGGTCTGCGTCATGTCGTAAGGCAGCAACCCCGCGGCGGTAAGGTCCGCCAGGCTCTCGGACAGCACGCCGATCAACTCCTGAATCTCGGGAGTCATCCCGCCTTCACCGCCGGAAAGCAGGGTCATGAACGCGGAAATCAGCTTGCCCAGGTTACCGCTTTCCATGGTGACGTCGCCCAGGATCCGCAGCATCCCGTAGGTAGGCGCGTCCAGGTCCTTTTCCGGCAGGCACGCCTCGACCGCCCATCTGGGGGCGCCGTCGCCGACCACCTTAGAGTCGTAGTAGAGCTTTCCGGTCTCGGGATCCTTTGCCGGGAACAGACTGCCGATCATCGACTGCCAGCTTCCGGGTTCGCCAATGGTCGGATGGTCGTTGAAGACCGAGTAAAGGTGACGGCTGAACAGGTTTTCGTGGAAGTTGATCAGGACGTAGATGCCGTGGTCGTTCGCCTTCGATATGACCTGTTCCAGGTAGTCCAGATATTCCGTGTCGTAGACGCCGGGCTGCTCCGGACAGACCGCCTCCCAGACGGCAAGCAGGCGAATCGCGTTGAAACCGTCACGGCGCAGTTTCTCGAACCAGCCGTCGACCTCGTCGATCGGGAACGGGCGGCCGACGTAGGAAACCGGCGACACGCTGACCGGAACCTTTGAAGTGCCGCTGACGTTCACGCCGTTGATCAGGAGGTAACGTCCCGATTCGTCGCGGAAGTTATTGTTTTCAACCGAGATCCTCGAAAGGGTCGTCGGCGGCTGCACCTGTTCGACCGTACACGCTGACATGGCAACGGTCACGATGACCACGGCCAGCGAAAAATAACGACGCATCTTGAACCTCCGTGTCCGGCCAAATGCCGGACCATCTGCCACGTCATGACACGAAAATCGTATTACAGCAGACTCTTGCGCACAACCGGATATCCTGTTCATACAACGAAGCCAAGCCAACTCGGGGAAAGCCACGGCGAAGATATTTCATGGGCATCATCGGACGGATCTCACCGGACGGAATCCAAGGTAACCACTACTAAATTCGGGTTTTATCCCGTATCGAATGGATACTCGCATCATGTCGGTGCCGTAGTGCCATGAACCGCCCCTGTACGTGCGACGAGAGCCGGAATCGGGTCCCTCCGGATTCGAGACGGAACGGGAAGAGTAATCGCCGAACCAGTCAGACACCCATTCCCAGACGTTGCCAGCCATATCACACAGACCGTGAAGCGTATTTCCATCGGGTTTGGAGCACACCGGCCAGGTTCCTTCGCGTCCGCATCCTCTGCCGGTGGAATCCTTCATCACGGCAAGCGTGCATGTGGCAGGCGATTCACCCCATGGATAAGTCTGATCCCGGCCACCGGCACGCGCCGCGTATTCCCATTCAGCCTCGGTCGGCAGCCTTCCGCCCACCCAGGCGGCAAAAGCAGAGGCCCTGTTCCAATCAACACAATTGACAGGATGATTCTCGAAACCCGGTTTCCCCCAGTTGCAGTGATTCTGGGTGGATTCCGGCTCCAGGCACTTGCCGGCCCGCACGCATTTTTCGTACTGAGCGACAGTGACCTCTGTGGCGGCCATCTCAAAATCCGCCACACTGACTTGATGAATCGGCATTTCAACGTTCTTGCCCTCGATGGAACCCATCTGATACGTGCCACCGGGGATACGAATCCATCTGATTCCAGCAGGAGTCTCAACAAACGACTTTGTTTCCGACGCCACAGGAGCTGTCGTATTACCGGGTGGGCTGTCATTCTCCACCGACGAGGGCGAATCCTCGACAATCCCCCGCACACCCTCAATGTCCGAACCTGAGGAGTCCGACGCAATCAACCAGATGCCCAGGACCGAAACAGATACAAGGGCCAGAGCAACCACCGAGAGCAGTATCATCTTGCCGCTAGCGCCATGCGCGGCCTTCACGACCGACGGAGAACTCTGCAGTGACGACGACTCCTGGAACCGGTTGTTGGGACTCTCGAGATGCTCCGCAGCTACATCAATCTTAACGATTGACCTGTCCGAACCGACCTCTGATCTGTCAGAACCAAATTCAAAGGAATGACCGTCTAAAGCGGCGGCAACACCCGGAAGGTCGTCAAGATTTATTGCGATCCTGGTTTTGTCGGCGCTGACATGCGTCGAACTCCCGAAGGTTCTTGATGCGGACAGCATCTCCGCGACACAGCCGGCATCGGCCGGACGATCTTCAGGATTTCCGGACAACATCTGCGCGGTCAAGGCGGCCAGCCAGGCCGGCACTTGCAAAGAGAACTCCCGCACATCCGGCAAACCACGCTCATTGCCGAGAATCACGGACATGTACAACGCATGCAACGATGACTCATCTTCAGGAAGCTCGTATGGCAACTGGCCCGTAAGCATCTGAAACAGCGTGATGCCAAGACTGAAAACATCCGAACGCTGATTCGCACGACGACCCTTGAGTACCTCGGGCGCCATGTAGACAGGGGTCCCGACAACGTTTCCTGTCGCGGTCATCGACTTGTCTCCGACCGCCCGGGCAAGTCCAAAATCAAACACCTTCACGCGCCCATCATCCATGACCTGGATGTTCGAAGGCTTGATGTCTCGATGAATCACTGGTGGGGTTCGGCGATGAGCGTATCCGACGGCATCCGCGACTTGAAGAAGGATATCCACGCTTCGAACTGAATCCCACGGCGCCGAAACCTCCTTCAACAAGGAGTCCAGTGATTTACCGGTCAGAAGCTCCATCGGCAGAAACAGCTCGTCGTTCTCCTGAAATGGAGGAAGAATGGAAACAATCCCCGGATGTTGAAGATTTGAGAGAAGCATCGCCTCAGACAGGAACCTCTCACGACTTTCCCCATCACCTGCCAGTTGGGGCAAAATAACCTTCACAGCCCAATCACCGGCCAAAAAGCGATGCCTTGCGCGATACACTACACCCATGCCACCACGGCCGATCTCACTGGTCAGCGTCCATTCGCGTATGACTCTCGCCATCATGGCTCCTGGAATGTTCCTGGAATGATCTCGAACACGGCGAGGTTTATCACAGATCACTCCGTGCAGGCACTGCAATTGTGTGCAACAATCAACAGTCTTCTATGGATTGAATGAATGAAGAAACCTGCCGGTTTTCTGTTAGTCGTGACCGTTATGTCGATTGCTCTGGCATGCTCGGAGTCAAACCCGGTCAACGACGCGATCGAACCGGATATCTTGTCGGACACGGGAGACTCGGTTGACAACGACACGAACGGGACGGCCGGAGACACGGTCACCACGGACGGCCAGACGGGCGACACCGCGGATACCATGCCTGGCGACACTGGCGCCGACGCCGACGCGACCCACCCCGCCGAGGTTTTTTCGCCCATCTATGACCGTACCTTCCCGCAGGAGGTCAACCACACCGGCATCGAGGTGGATGGACGAATCACGGACATTGTCGACATCGTCGTGAAACCGTCCTGGGCGCCGGCCGGATTCGAGGACGTGCTTATCGTGACTTCGACCGGATTCTGGTTCCGGGGCGTGCCGGCCACGGATCCCACCCAATCGGCGGAATCGGCCCTGATCGTGGCGGACAGTCAGTGGGGCCCGGTCGTGGGCGCAGGGTACGGTGACAACGGCATTTACCTCGTGCAGCGCGACACGATTCACCTGTACGCCGGCGACCCAGCCAATCCCTCGGTGGAACTGGTCGCGGAGGGTGGCCCCTACACGAAGGTGACGGGCGGCCCGGACTGGATGCTGACCACCGATGGCGACGACGTATGGTCGCTGTCGTCCGCCGGTTTCAAGCACGTCGGGAAATTCACCGGGTCGGGCTTCCCGATCACGGCCATGACGCTGAACAGGAACGGGACCGCCATCTACATCGCCTGGAACCTCGAAGAAGGCGACGACAGCATCGAGAAGTGGAACCTGGCCGTGGACGGATCGGCCGCGGATCTGGCGGCGAAGGTCACGGTGGCGGGACTTGGGCCGCAGGCAATGGTGACGGACATCGGCATCCCGGATGAGCTGGAACTTGTCGTGGCCGGAGCGGACGGCATGGCCGGTTTCACGACCGTGACCAACGGGGCGACACCCCTGAACCTGAGCCAGTTCCAGGACGGCCGCGTGCCGCTGAAGGGTGCCACCGACATCGCGCGCACGGCCGACCAGGGTTTCATCGTCACCACCAACGGCGGCGCCTACCGCATGATCGACCGCGGCGACGGCCCCGAGTGGCGCTTCTACAACACGATGCGCTGGGTGGTGTCCGAGGACCTGCGCGCCGTTGCCACGACGCCGCAAGCCGTTGATTCCCCGATATATTTCGGCAGTTCCGCGGGGATGACCTGGGTGACCGTGGAAAACATGACGCTCGAAGACAAGATGACCCTGCTGCGCGAAAAGATCGAACTGCGCCACGATCGCGACGGCGCGGTGGCGGACAGCCGGATGACCGTGCCGGGCGACCTGTCGACAAGCATTCCGTGGGATTCGGACAACGACGGCGGCTGGACCTCGTACTGGGTGATCGCGGAGTGCATGCGATGGAAGGCGACCGGCGACCCGGGCGCGAAGTCGAACTTCGACCGCAGCCTGCAGGCGATGCTGAACCTGCGACTGCTGACGGGCGAGGACTGGTTCCTGGCGCGCGCGCTGATCCGCAAGGACGGATGCCGGCTGGACGACTGCGACGACCCGGATGACGGCGAATGGTTCACCTCGCCTGACGGCGAATGGTGGGTGAAGTCGGACACTTCGAACGACGAGGTCACGTCCCACATGTTCATGATGGGGCCGGCGTACGACCTGTGCGCCGACGAAACGCAGAAGCACGCGATTGCGGCGCACGTATCCAACATCGTGGGCGGCATCATCGACCACGGATACCAGTTGTGGAAACCGACCGGCGAATGCACGACGTATGGTCAGTTCGACCCGGGATACGTCAATTTATTCGGGCTGTTCGGCGATGGAGGACAGCGCTCCGCGCAGATGCTGGCGGCCCTGAACCTGGCGATTCACATGACCACCGACCAGGAATCCCGGCTGGAATCCGGCCAGACGCTGGATATGCCGGGCAGCAGCAAGTTCCAGGACGCAAAGACATTCCTGATGAACGACGAGAACCACTACGACGACAACGTTCTGGTTTCCACCGAACCGCCCGCCCGCCACGGCAACGGCGACGGCGACGAACTGTCGACACAGGCATTTTTCATCCTGGTCCAGTACGAAACCGACCCGGCCCTGAAGGCGACGTGGATGGAGGGCTGGAACCGCGTCTACCACTACCTGAACATGCAGCAGTCCGCGGTCTGGGATTCCCTGCAGGGCGTCATCACACGCACGGTGCCCGACATGTCGGTGGCCGAGCGCTGGCTGCGCCTGTACCCGCTGGACCTGATCCGCTGGACACTGCACAACAGCCACCGCCTGGACCTGATTCCCGCTCCGGAGTTCTATATTGAACGCGACAAGACCCGCCGGATGCGCAGCGATGGCCGCATCGTCCCGTCCGACGAGCGCCCGAACGACCGCCACAACACCAGCCAGTTCGTGATGGACGGCGGCTGGGGCGACAACGTCGAGATGGACTCCGCCGACGTCCTTGCCGCCTATTGGATGTCCCGCTACTACGGCTTCATCCTGCAGGCGGAATGACGCGCCCCGACTAATCCTGTGGAACGGCGAGCGAGCCTATCAGATTCGGGACATAGCCCCCTGTGGGTTCTTCGAGTGGCAGCCTGTATTCGGTGGCGGGGTTCGTCTGGTCAGCCACGATTACCGAAAGAAGTCCCGCGAATTCCGATTGGACCGCGTCAGCCGGGGGGGAAAAGGCGATGTCCAGGTTCAGGACGCCGTCAGGGCCGATCGGTGTCGAACCTGTCAGGCCCTCGGATGCCAACAGGAATAGCTCGGAACTCTCGGAGTTGGATGGCTCGGGACAGTTGAAGGAGTCGCCGGCAGTCTCGCAGTCGGATATTGAAAGCCTCTGGAACATGCAGTAGCCGGACCCTTTATTGCCGATTCCGATGGTCAACGTGTTCGTGGCGCCCGGGGCAACCAAGCCGAAGTCGACAAGCGAGGGTGTCAGAGATGGAACGCAAGGCCTGGCCTGCCCATGATCGGCACGAAGCTCAAGACTCCACTGTTCGGCCCCGGGGATGTTGGTCGAGATCAGAAGGTGGAAGGTGACAACACCCCAGGTGACGCCCTTGTTGGTGAATACGATGGGGACCTCGGATGACTCGCCACCCTTTATGGTCAATGGAAACTGTGTCTCGCAAAGGAACTCTTCGTGCGAGTCACCTTCGATCGGGAATCCGAAATGGACTACGAGATCCCGTGATCCGGCGTTGGCGACAACAACCTTGCGCGTGGACGTTGTCCCCACCGCGGTAAGGCCGAAATCCAGAAACGACTGG
This sequence comes from Myxococcota bacterium, assembly GCA_017997155.1. Classification (GTDB taxonomy): domain Bacteria; phylum Myxococcota_A; class UBA9042; order DTJE01; family DTJE01; genus JAGOFO01. Next base: position 5,382 of record JAGOFO010000021.1, on the reverse strand, counting down.
GGATCGATAGTCATTACAGGAGATCCCGGCACATCATCCCAAGCCACGGCGTCTGCATCCCCGGCCACGGCGTCGATATCCACCGCGGCCACGTCGGAATGCCCGGACATCGAATCAGACACGTCAACGTCCGCGTCCTGGACCGCATCCTCGCCGCACGCGGTGAAAAGCAGAAAAAATGCGCAACCAATGGCCAGATTGGTCCTGTTCATGAACTTCACCGTGCACATACTCAGAACATCGTATATATACACTCGCAACCGCGCAATCAAAAACCTGTGATCCGCCGTCGCGTCGCTATTGACTCCGCCCCCGGTCCAACTAATACTCGCGCAGCGAGCGCGTTGTTTTTCGTGAACCGGCGGGTGGCCCCGATGTTGTGTGGGTGGCGAGGAGTTCTGACCGCCGTTATGACGGCCCTGCTGGTCGTGGCGGTCCACTCGGCCGCGTGGGCGCGGTGCGTGTGGAAATCGGTCGGCTCACAGGGCGCGCACTCAATAGTCTCCGACTGGTTCGAACAGGTTTCGGCATCGAACCGGGATGTGCGGTGGTCCATTTCCTCGGATGACAAAATCGTCTCGATCAGGCTCGAGGATGGCGCCAACGCGGCCGTTGTGCGTGTCACGCTCGATTCCTCGTGCCGCCGGACCGTCCAGACGGAATGGACCTCGGGCACCCCGCGGTGGTTCGACGACCAGGCGGCCGGACGACTGGTTGATGGACTCGGTCTTGTCAGCGGAAAGATCGAGGGTGGCCGCGTCCCAGGCGGTCAGGCAGCTTTGGACTCCTTCAGTTTCCTTGGAATTTCAAACACCTTCGACTTCCTTTTCCTGATTCTATGCATCGTCTTCGCCGCCATGGCATTCCTGTCCGGACGCGACGGATGGCGTTTCCGGGCGGTGGACGCTTTGTTCGTCGCCGCCCTGGCCACGCTTGCCGCGCTGCCGGTGTTCAACATCCCGTTCAACAACGACGCCCCGATTCTACGCGTGGTCTACTCGGCCCGGGATGTATTCGGGGACTGGAACCATCCGTTCCTGGCGTATCTGTTGAACCGCCCCGCCGCCCTGCTCTCGCATGACCCGGCAATCCTGCGGCTGACATATTTCCTGTGGGTCGTCATCGAGATGTTCCTTTTCAGTGCGATCGCCAGAAAAATCTCTGGCCGGGGCGCTGCCGCACTGGTCGCGATCTGGATGGCGATCTCGGTCCGACAGACGATGGGCATGATCGATCTGTCCGACTGGAACCTGGCGGGCGTCTTCCTGGCCTTGATGGTTCTGTGGGTCATGGATCATGGTGAGCGCGGACACAGATGGAAATGGATTCCGGTTCCGGCGCTGCTGATTCTTGCGGGGTACTACACTTCCTACCTGATGTCGGTCCCGGCCGGCCTGCTTGCGCTGTTCGTCATCCTCGAGACGCGCCGGGGGCGGATTCCCAGGGTCCACGCGGCGCTGACGGTTTTGGCGATGGCGGTGGTGACATACAGCGCCATCCAGGTTTTCATTCTGGGCGAGGGCGTGACCCACCAGATGGCTCGGGGCGAAGTATGGCAGATGCTGCGGGCGCTTTTCATAGACGAGCCACCGCTGGGACTGTCGTTCGTGATGCCGGTTCTGGTCGCGGGCGGGTTTGCGACGTGTTCGTTCAGAAGGTTTGGCGGCGCATGGCGCTTCTGCCTGGCCAACCTTCTGACGGCGATCGTCGCAATCGTGATCTCGTTCGTGTTCAGCAACGTCAATGGCGCCTACTACTTCGCGTTGTTCAAGGGGATCGGGTTCGTGTCGGCCGCGGCGCTTGTCTGCGCCATTCCCGATATCTCCGCGTCCATGCGCGGTGCGGATGGGAAACGGGGCTGGGTTGTCCAGAGGTTGTTACCGGCGGCTGTCGCCGTGGCGCTTGTGTTACTCACATTCGACGCACGCATGCCCAATGAGCAGAACCGGGACTACGATGAAAAACGAATGGCCGATTTCGCGGAATTGACGGTAGACGGCGCCCTGCCGGTGGTGACCAACGTCGGGGGAGGAACAACCCTTCTGGAGTACCAGGATGCGCTGGCGGGCCGCATAGACTACCGCGTGATAATCGATCCCCGGGTGCGTTATCAGCTACATCGGAAGGTGAACGAAATAGATCGTTCCCTGTGCGGAAGCATGCCCGAAAGATTCCATCTGCTGTGGCGAAACAGTCCGAACGCGCCCGACAGCAATGCCGCGTGCGATCCCAGGCAGTCCCGTGACTGCACGGAATTGTTCATGAAATCCGGCGAGGAGCCGTGCGAAAACTCGAACCGGATCTTCTGCTATTACGACTGCGTGATTAAGGCACCGTCATCGTCCCCGCTCACGGAGTGATGACCGGGTCGGCGATGGTGCCAGGACGAAATTTCTTGAATGGAACCAGTCCGTTGCGATATCGCTGACACTCGTGCGGCGCCGCGCCGGTCCGCGACATCAGCGGGCCGTTTTCCGGGCCGGCGGTGCGGGTGCGCAGACGTTCCGCACGCTCGGCGCAATCGGCTTCCAGGTCGTCGACCATGACGGTTCTGAAGCTGCGCCATCGTTTGTTATCGCTGTCGGCGGCGGTCCAGATCATGCGGACCTCGGGATTCAACCGGCCATCGGCCGACACCCTCAATTCCAGGATGTACCCCAGGGGTTCCGAGCCGCGAATCATCCCCGACGAGAAGTTGCCCAGCGAGTAGGCGACCAGCGTCTGCTTTCCGTCTTCGCGGGTAATCCACTCGATGGGACCGGCCACGTGCGGATGATGCCCGATGATCACGTCCGCCCCCGCCTCGGCCAGTTCGCGGGCCCAGGCGCGTATCCAACGGGGCGGATCGCGTACATACTCGATGCCCCAGTGAAAGCTGACCACGACCAGATCCGAATCGAGAGCCATCTCACGGACCCGCTTGACCAGCCCCGCCCTTTCGTCCGCCAGCCGGTATCTGACCAGGTATGGGCCGACCCGGCCCTCGGGGACTTTCCAGTTCGCGCCCTGATTGGCCAGCATCGTGACCGACAGGATTGACACCGTCCGTCCCTTGACGATCACCCGAACGGGCCGACCGTCGCCGGCCGGAAGCATGCCCGCCCCGACAACGTTCCCGAAGGTCGCCCCGAACCCCTCCAGCCCCTTGTCCATCGCGTGGTTGTTCGCAAGGGTCAGAACGTCGAAGCCGACGGATCTCAGGGCTTGAAGGTACTCGGGCGGACCGTTGAACCTGGGATAGTGCGAGATCGGGCCACCGGTAATCGGACATTCCAGATTGGCGACCGCCAGATCGGCGGCCTGGATGCGGGGCCCGACTGGCTCCCACATCCCGAGGTAACCGGCCACGCGACCTTCCTTATGCTGGCCAGCCAGCTTGTCCTGAGCCTTGTGATGCATCATGTCGCCGACAAACAACAGATGAATCGGCTCGTCGGCCGGGGCGACCTGGGACCGTGCGGTCGTGAACAGAAACGGTGTCAGGAACAACAACGCCAGGGCCGACGACGAAACACGAAGGGGTAACCATGGCGTTCGCGCCTGGCGCCGGAACGAAATCAGCGACATGAACGGAAGTCCCCTTTGCCGGACGCGCCGGCGAACCATGACGACTGACACGGATTGTTGAACCGAGTGGCAACCCTGTCAAATCTGTGCACAAATGAGTTGTACTGCATTAGACTTCGGTTGGGCCCGGCCAGGATTCACGGCGACCGGCCCGCCCCCTGTCAAGGAGCCTCCGAATGGCCGACGAACAGAAAGAAAACACACCGTGGTACCGGGAAATCACCCAGCCCTTCATCGACCTCTTCCACGCGCCGCGCGCCCTGTGGGGCGTCAACCTGTCCTACCTGATCGAAGGGTTCGTCTACTTCGGGATGCTCGGGTACCTGGCGATGTTCTTCACCGAACACGTCGGACTGGCCGACACCCAGGCCGGCCCGATGGTCGGTTTCCTGACCTGGGGCATCACGTTCTCGATGTTCCTGTTCGGGGGGCTGGCCGACAAGTGGGGCGTCCGCATAGCCATCATCGCGGCGCTCGCCTTGATGCTGCTGGGGCGCGCCATCATCGCCGGCAGCTCGCTGCTGGGTCTGTCGGGCGGGATCTGGGGCCCGATGCACCTGACCGCGATGTTCGGCATGCTGTTCGTGATTCTCGGTTACGGCATGTACCAGCCGGCCGCGTACGCGGCAGTCAAGCAGTTCATGACCCCGAAGACGGCCGGCATGGGATACGCGATGCTGTACGCGGTCATGAATCTGGGCGGCTGGCTGCCCTCGTTCTTCAGTCCGGTGCGCAAGGCGGTCGGAATCGACGGCGCTTACGGAGTGTACGCGGGCATCACCGCTTTCGGCCTGATCATCACGACCATCATCCTTTCGCGCAAGGTGGTGACCAGGGCCATAGCCGAAGCAAAACAGAAGGCCGAACAGGAGCGGCTGGCCGATGGCGGGACGGCTCAGGCGGACCCGGCGGTCGAGACGGGCGGGACGGTGGCGGACGCGGCTCCGGCGAAAAAGCGATTCAACCTGTTGACGTGGTTGAAAAGCCACCCGCTGGCCGACCCGAAATTCGCGTTCTTCATCTTCGCGCTTATCCCGGTCCAGACCTTGTTCGCCCACAACTGGCTGACCCTGCCGATGTACGTTGAACGCGCCTTCCGCGGCACGCCGATCGGTGAAAACTTCGAGCTCGCTGTCAACCTGAACCCGCTGCTGATCTTCTTCATCGTGCCGATGGTGGCGGCCCTGACCAGAAAGAAGAAGATCTACCGGATGATGATCATCGGTACCGCGGTGATGGCCGCGCCGACCTTCCTTCTGGCGCTGGGACCCAGCGCGTGGACCCTGTTCGCATACATCCTGATCATGACCGTCGGCGAGGCTATGTGGCAGCCGCGATTCCTGCAGTATGCGGCCGAAATCGCCCCGCCCGGCCGCACCGGCGCCTACATGGGCGTCGCGCAGTTCCCCTGGTTCCTGACCAAGGTGATCACCTCGCTGTACAGCGGATGGTTCCTGATGAAGTACTGCCCCAGGGAGGGTCTGCTTGAGAACTCGCACAGGCTGATGTTCTGCGCGGACAACAACTGCTGGTTCAGCTTCATCAACGCGGGCACGTCGCGCATGTGGGTGATCTACGGCCTGATCGCGATGGCGTCCCCAATCCTGCTCATCCTGGCCAGAAACTGGCTGGGCCGCGATTTCAAGGAAAAGGCCTGACCGGAAGGGCGAATAGACCCGGCGACTAAGCCGGAGTTCCCCGCCTAAGAATCATGTTTGAGCGAGTCGTGAAGCGCGATAGTCACGATTATGGCTTATCATTTGTAGTCATGTAATTAGCAAACAAATTTATTGACATGCATGATTTTGGTCGGTA
>JAGOFO010000020.1 GCA_017997155.1 Myxococcota bacterium | reverse complement strand
GGAGATAGAGGACCATGATGGCGCCGGGCAGGCAGAAGCCAAGCAGCCCCTTGCCCAGTGTCGCGTACCCGAAAAACATGTACGCGGTCCACAGCATGAAACGCCGGATCCAGCGATCCCTGCCCTCCGGGGTAAACAGTGTTTTGGCCCGGTACTGGCGATAGAGCGGAACGAAAACCGCAACCAGAAGCGCGATCGTGGCCAGCCCGTAAAGGATGGCGTGCAGCCAGCCGCTCTTCTGGATCAGGAACCCCACGCGGGCAATGCCGCTGAACCTGGCGACGTTCCCCTCGGGGAACAGGTCCAGGGCCACGTTGACGAACTGGGGCAGCGCGGTGGTCAGGAAGAGGGCCAGAACCGCTGCCAGCCGGACGAACAGTCCACGATTCGACGACTCCAGCCTGGGGGAGTACAACGCCGCGCACATGAAGAGCATGCCGATGGTCATCGTGCCCGCATAGGGCAGATCGGTGATCGCCTGTCTGGACAGGAAGAAGAACATCGGCGCCGTCAGGAGCATGCCGGCGGCCATCAGACCTGTTTTCCGGTTGAAGATCAAAGATATGCTGATATACGAGATAAGGACGACAAGGGCGCCGAGGAAGGCCCAGGATATGCGGATCGCCCAGTCGCCGAAGCCGACCAGGTGCATGCCGATGATGTCGCCGTACATGATCAGGACGGGCTTGGAGAAGAACCACTCGCCGGTCGGGGATTCCCCGCCGATCTTGTCCTTGTAGCCCCACCACGGCGACAGCGTGTCGTGGTTCTCGAACATGTATCTGGCGGTCTCGCCGTAGTGCGTCTCCCAGCAGTCCCAGAGGCCGAATGAACCGGCCCCGATAAAGAACAGCAGCGAGGCGGCCATGAACACCATCAGACGCACCAGCCATTCGTGTCTCTGGCGGCCGCGAACGACGATATCGTCAAAATCGGTGGCGAGGATCGGGGAAACCGTCCCGACCGGTCTTTCTTCTGTGTTATCCAACGTGGACCTCAAAGACACAAATCGCGCGAATTTTAACGGGTTGAGCAGAATTTGCAAGGAAGGCCAATGTATCAGGAACGCGCGACACCGACAAGCCACCACGCCAGCCACGCCGCCGCGAACAGGTATGGAATCAGCCCGACACCGCGCGCCCGTGTCCAGAGACCCGACAGTCTTTCATAGCGGCCGGCAACGGGAACCAGGGTTATGAGCAGCCTGACGGGCAGGGCGGAAGCGGCCGCGATCGCCAGTGTGGCCACGAAAGGATGGATGGTGAAGGCGGTGGCGGGATCCAGCCTGGCCAGAGCCTCAAGGGTATGGACCGTGCCGCATCCCGGACAGGGATGGCCGGTAAGCAGCCTGAACGGACATACCACCGGAAACGATGAAAAAGAGCTTTCAGGGGTGATGTGCAAAATGACGGCGAACGCGAGCCCCGAAAGGAAGAACCACCACCGGGAAAAAAACCTGGCGAGTTGAACGATGGCGAGACGCCCGTACGCGTCGAGCCGGGAAGGACGCAGGGACATCGGTTGCGGCCTAGCGACGAAGGGGCAGACCGTTGCTGTCCTTGATCTGGCCGACCGCGATCAGGATGAAGTCAACGAGCCACCAGATGCCACAGCCGCCGCCGGTCAGCAGTTTGACGATACCGAGACCGATGTGGCCCAGGTAGAACCGGTCGACCCCGAAGTATCCCAGGAAGAGCGACAGCAGCAGTGCGACCAGCCATTCCTTGGTTGAGAACAGCGCGGGGATGGAGGAGAGCTTGAACCACGCGCCATCCGGTTTGCGGACCATCGTCTCGGAGTTGACCTCGCCGCGCATCAGCATGCTGGAAAGATCCTGCATCGTGTAAGGTCGGCCACGTCCGTCAAGGTGGTGTACGAAGGATTTTGCATCGTGTGACATCCTCCGTTCCTGTTAAGCCGCTGCGCCCGGCAGCGACGTAAAACCTGTTGTCAGCGATTCCTGTTTCATCTGGTCCACTTGGGCCGCGATTGCCAGGGTTTCCTGGGTCATGTAGCACCTGGATACCATCCATTCATCGTTCTGCTCGCACAGGACGGCGCCGATCAGCCGGATGATGGACTCGCGGTTGGGGAAAATACCCACTACGTCAGTCCTGCGGCGGATTTCCTTGTTCAGACGCTCCTGAGGATTATTGGACCAGATCTGCTTCCAGTGGCCTCTGGGAAAGTTTGCAAACGCCAGGATGTCGTCAGCAGCATCTTCCAGCAAGGCCGCCGCATCGGGGAAGCGGTCGAGCTGGCCGACCAGGTGATGCAGAGCCTCGTGGACCTCTTTCTTGCCCGGCTGGTCAAAAACCGTGCGCAGGGCCGCGGCCACAAAGTCTTGGGCCTTTTTCGGGACCTTACAAAGCATATTGCGGGCAAAGTGCGTGCGGCACCGCTGCCACGACGCTCCAGGTATTTCGGACGCGATGGCGGCCTTCAAGCCCTTGTGGGCGTCCGATATCACCAGCTTCACGCCGGACAGTCCGCGGCCCTTCAAGCCACGCAGAAAGTCCGTCCAGGACGCCTCGTCCTCGCTGGTTGATACATCCAGGCCAAGTATCTGGCGATGCCCGTCGTTGCTGACGCCGGTCGCTATCATCACGCACACGTTGACTACCCGGCCGCCTTCGCGACAGCGCACGGCCAGAGCGTCCACCCACACGTATGTATAGCCGCCAGGCAGCGGTCGGCTGCGGAAATCCGCCACCACCTGGTCCAGCTCGCGAGCCATCTCGGATACCTGGGACTTCGACAGCGATTTGATGCCCAGTGCTTCCACCAGCTTCTCCATCCGCCGCGTCGATACTCCGTTCACATACGCCTCGGCCACCACCGCCACCAGGGCCTTCTCGACCCGCCGACGTGGCTGCAGAAGCCAGTCGGGGTAGTAACTCCCGTGCCGCAGCTTCGGCACTTCCAGGACAACGCTTCCAAGGCGCGTGTCAAACGGCCGCGGCCGATAACCGTTTCGATGGTTCTGACGCTCTTCGCTGCGCTCACGGTACGACGCTCCGCACATCGCGTCTGCCTCCGCCGCCATCAGTATTTCCAGCGTCGACTGCATCAACCGCCTCAAAATGTCCGGCTCCGTGTCCTCGATCTGCTTGCGAAGAATCCCCAAAACGTCCATGCTTGCTTCGACCATCGTGTTTTCTCCTTGTGGTTGCTTGGTCGTACCCACTTGAGGATTACACGATGGTCACTTCAATACCTAACTCCCGGCAGGCGCCCTCGGGGGACCTTCTAACTTCTACGATCCCTGCCAAGCCACTTGCTTCTACGTCAGGCTGTTAGCAACGATCCTTCGTACACCACGCGTTTGGACTCTAACGTAAGGTCCCATCTCGACACCGCGGATCATCGCAAAGTAGCTTTCCATTTCCATTGAAGTGACTCCTGTTCAAACAAACCGCCGCAATACATCCCGGGGGCACGACCATTCTGGAACGGTAACGATAATCCGGGATTGACGGTCAGATTCTAGCCCAATACATGGCACACGGGAAGAAGTGTTAAGGAATTTTTAATGATGTTAAACACCGGTAAAAGTTCCATTCCCGCGTGGGCGCGCCCCTTGACTCCACACCGGCCAGTGTCCAGACTTCATCCCGTCGCGCCAGGAATTGGTGCGCCCGTGATGCCCCAGACGGGTTTACCGGTGGAATCGACCGGATTCATGAAAGGATTGCTTGGAGGCCTCCAATGGAACAGGACGTTCGGGTTCTCACAGAGATGGTTCGGAAAGAGAGCGAATTCGTTGATCGGCTGACCTCAGAGGTCGGACGCGTGATCGTTGGTCAGAAGGACCTGGTGGATCGCATACTGATCGCCCTGCTCTGCCGCGGTCACGTTCTGATCGAAGGCGTGCCGGGCCTGGCCAAGACATTGACCGTAAAGACGATCGCCCAGACACTCGAGTCGTCCTTTGCAAGAGTTCAGTTCACGCCCGACCTTCTGCCCGCCGACCTGACCGGCACGCAGATTTACAACCAGTCGGCGCAGACGTTCTCTGTCCGCAAGGGGCCCATCTTCGCCGGGATCGTGCTGGCCGACGAGATCAACCGCGCCCCGGCCAAAGTCCAGAGCGCCCTGCTGGAAGCGATGCAGGAACGCCAGGTTACCATCGGCGACAAGACCTTCCCGCTGCCCGAGCCCTTCCTGGTGCTTGCCACGCAGAATCCGATCGAGCAGGAGGGTACCTACCCGCTGCCCGAGGCGCAGATAGATCGATTCATGCTGATGGTGAAGGTTACCTACCCGACCAGGGAGGAGGAACTCCAGATCATGGATCGCATGGCCCTTTCGACGCCGGCGACTGTCGGCAAGGTTCTGGGGGCCGACGAACTGAACAGGGCACGCTCGATGATGTCCGAAATATACATGGACCAGAAGGTCAAGCAGTACATCGTCGACATCGTGTTCGCCACCCGCGACCCGGAGGCGGCGGGCGTCAAGGACGTGGCGGGTTACGTCAAATACGGCGCATCGCCGCGCGCGACCATCGCCCTGTCGGAAGCGGCCAGGGCCCACGCATTCCTGCGCCACCGCGGTTATGTGATCCCCGAGGACGTGAAGTCGGTAGGCCTCGACGTTCTGCGGCACAGGGTGATCCTGTCCTACGAGGCGGAGGCGGAGAACCTGTCCGCCGCGGACATCCTTAACCGGATCTTCGATTCGGTCCAGGTGCCGTAGTCCACACGGGGCGGTGAAATGAAGACGGAAAAAGACCTGCGAACACTGTTGTCCAGAGTCCGCCGGATCGAGATCACGGCTCAGAGACTGGTCAACGAACAGTTGTCCGGGCGATACCACTCGGTCTTCAAGGGCCGTGGCATGAGCTTTGACGAGGTTCGTCCGTACACACCCGGCGACGAAGTCAGGATGATCGACTGGAACGTCACCGCCAGGACCGGCGAACCGTATGTGAAGCGCTTCGTCGAGGAACGTGAACTGACCATCATGATCCTGGCCGACGCGTCCCTCTCGATGGACTTCGGCCTGTCGAGCTTCCCGTTCATGGAGAGGCAGGGCAGTGTCGCGGTGGCCGACACGAAACGCGAACTGGCAGCACAGATCGCGGCCGCGATCGCGCTCTCGGCCCAGATGAACAACGACAGGGTCGGCCTTATCACTTTCGGCGACGAGGTGACCAGGTTCATCCCGCCTCGCAAGGGGCGCAGGCACGCGCTTCACGTCATCAGGGAAGTCCTGACGATGGAGGCGACGGGCAGCAGTACCGATCTGGGTGGCGCGCTCGATTACCTGGGCCGGGTCCTGAAGAAAAGAACGGCCGTGTTCATTCTGTCGGACTTCGAGGTGCCCGGGTTCGAGCCCCAACTGAGGGTCGCCGCCAGGCGCCATGACGTGCACGGCATGGTTGTTCGCGATCACTTCGAAGACAACCTTTTCGAAGGCGGGATCGTGACCATCAGGGATCAGGAGACGGGGGCGCTCGTCCCGGTCAGCACCGATCGTTCCTTCCTGGAACGTTACCGCGGCGAGGTCGCAAGACACCTCGACGACGTCGAAATGGTGTTCAGGCGTCAGAGATTGCCATTCTCCCGGTTCTCCACCGCCGAGCCCTGGGATCGGACGCTTTCCGCTCATTTCGCGCGCCTGAAGGGGAAGGCACTGTGAGGCAGGTATTGTCCATGAACAGACTGTTGACAGCCGCACTGGTCCTGACAATGACGCTTCCGGCCCTTGCCCTGGCCGACCCGACGGAAGGCGTGAACGTGACCGTCGACCAGGTCGGGCCGGTCAATGTCGGTACCTCTTTCGTGATCACATACCGGTTCGGATACCCGGAGGGCACGAAGCTCTATTTCCCGGATCAGCCCTCGACCGGTACCCTGGAGAGAATCAAGGTCGAATCGACCATGCCCAGGATCCTGGGCACCGGAACCGCCGAGACGCATTCGCTGACCTTGATGGCGGTCAGGCTCGGAAAGACCGAGATCGCTCCGCTTGACGTTCCCGTGGTCGGCCCGGACGGGGACACCGGCCTGGTCAAGACCCCCGCGGTCGAGATCACCGTGGTGTCCACGCTTGGCAACGAGAACGATCCGCAGCCGGCGCAGTTCGGCGAACCGGTCAACCTGGTGGTTCGAAACGACCTGCTGCTGTGGATCGTCGGAGCGCTGCTGGTGGCGGCGATCGCGGCGACCGCCGGCATTTTCGCCTACAGGCGTTATCGCGCCTGGGTTCTGGCGCACACACCGCCGCCGCCGCCCGAGCCGCCGGAGGTCACGGCTTACAGACGACTGTCCGAGATCGAGTCAATGGGCCTGATCGAGGCACTCCGCTTCAAGGAACTGGCGCTGCTGGTGTCCGAGGTGGTCAGGGAATTCCTGGGCGCGCGGCTCGGTTTCCCCGGCACGGACTCGACAACCTGGGAGACGCTCGACTTCGTGAGACAGGTCGCGGGTGAAGGCGGCGCCGGAACCCTGAAGATCGAGGAGCTGGAGGACTTCCTGAGCCTGTGCGATCTGATCAAGTTCGCGAAGTTCCAGCCATCCGCGCAGGACGGTGCCTCGCTGCTGCAAAGGGGACGCGGCATCGTTTCGAGCGCGATGACGGGCGTCGTGACGGACACGCCGGTGAATGAACCGGCAGTCCCGGCCGCCACGGGAGGCGATGATGAGATTTGATTCGCCGCTGATGCTGTTGCTGCTGATCCCGCTTGCCGCGGTGGTCGCTTTCGGCCTGTTTCGTCTGTTCAGGCGTCCGGCCCACCTGAGATTCCCAACGGTCGTCCACGCCAATGTCGCCGGTCGCGGACTCAGGGCCAGGCTTGCGATGCTTCCCCAGATAATGATCGCGGTGGGCCTGGCGTTCGCGATCCTGGCTCTCGCGCGGCCTCAGGTCAGGGATCCCGAGAATCTGCGGGGCGAAGGTGTCGACTTCGTCATCGCTCTCGACATGTCGTCATCGATGAACGCTGTCGACGTTTCGATGGACAGGATCAAGGCGCTGCAGGCGATCGGCCGGGAACCCCCAAACAGGTTCGAGACCGCGCGCAAGGTCCTGAAGGACTTCATCGCGTCGCGTGAGTTCGATCGTGTCGGCCTGATAATCTTCTCGACCCACGCCTGGGTGAAGTTTCCGTTGACCCTCGACCGCAACGCGGTAGCTGGAATCCTCGACGGTCTCATCCTGGACAACGGGCTGCGCAACGAGGCCGGGCAGTGCACGAACGGATGCACCATCATGGGGGACTCGACCGCCATCGGCGACGCTCTTGCCCGCTCGTTCAAACGACTTGAGGAATCCGACACCGCCAGCAGGAACATCATTCTGATCACGGACGGCGACAACAACGCGGGATCCGCGACCCCATCCAGCATCGCCGAGTTCATAGCGAAGGAATCCGCGGAACGACCCGTCAAGGTGTTCTCTTTCCTTATCGGTGACAACGAGGACACCTACTGGCAGGCGATCAACCCGATGACCGGACGTCAGATGGTCGGCCCGGACGGACTGAAGCTGTACCAGCCGACTGGCAGGGAGGTCACGGTCAACCCCGACCTTCTGCAGGAAATCGCCGATCTGACCGGCGGAAAGCTCTACGTGGCCCCGTCGGCGAAGGACTTCATCAAGGACTTCGGGGAAATGGAGAAGACAGAGTTCTCGGCTCCGGCGATAAGCAACTTCAAGGAGGCTTTCGCCTGGCCGCTCGGACTCGCGATCTTTTTCTGCCTGACCGGCGCGCTGCTCTCGGTGACGGTCCTGCGCCGCTGGCCATAGCCACAGGAGAGAAAGGTGTTCAACTTCGAATCGATTCATTGGGGAAACGCCGGCATGTGGTGGCTGCTGCTGCTTCCGCTGGTCATGATACCCGCCTGGATATCGTACGAGGTCTTCCACCGGAAGGTGTCTCGCGCCTTCAGCGGCGCCAGTCTCCTGCCCGGCATGCTGGGAGGACCCGGTTCCGGACGCCGCCTCGCCACGTTCATCTGCGTGTTTCTCGCGCTTGAAATGTTCTCGGTGGCCGCGCTCAGACCGAAATACGGTCTGAAGGACGTGACCGTAAAGGGAACCGGAGTGGATGTCGCCATCGTGCTGGATTCGAGCCGTTCCATGAAGACGACCGACGTCAAGCCTGACCGGATGGGCATTTCCACGCTCACCATCTCGAAGATGCTCGAACAGGCGGCTGGAAACCGATTCTCGCTGGTGCCTTTCGCGGGCATAGCCTTCATACAGAGTCCCCTCACCGTGGACTACGGCATCATCAGGCAGTACATGAACGACCTGAGGGTGACCGACATGCCGGTCCCGGGCACGGCACTCGGACGCGCGCTGGCCACCGCGGGAAGGTCGCTCGGCGTCGGGGTGGACGGCTTCAGAGGTTCGGCCGGAAAGGCCATCATCGTCTTCACGGACGGTGAAAACCACGAGGGAGAGCCCGAGGCCATCGCAAAGGAACTGGCCGCCAAGGGAGTCAGGATCTTCACGGTCGGCGTGGGAACCCCTGAGGGAATGCCCCTGCCGGAACTGGATGAAAAGGGAGCAGTGACAGGGATCTCGGCCGGCGAAGACGGTGAATCCCCGATCATCTCCAGGCTGGACGAAGACCTGCTCAGGAAGCTGGCCGACGCCACTCAGGGACGCTACTACTCGCTGTCGACGATCACTTCATCGGCAACGGTGGCCGGCGCCCTTGCCGGGGACATCGACGGACTGATGCGGGAGGAGTACCTGACCGCGGTCGAAAGACTGCTCGAGGAGCGTTTCCAGTACCCGCTTGGCGCAGGCATTCTTCTGATGCTGCTGCCGTTTTTGTGGCTGGGCGGCGGTCGGCGGAGGATCGCCGGGGCGGCGGTCGTCCTGGTATTTCTGTGCTCTGCTCCGGCGGCGGCCGCGGAGCCTTTCGAGCACCCGGTTCTGGCCACTCTGTTCAACCGCAACCAGCCGGATGTGAAGGCTGCCGTGCGGATGCTCAACGAGGGTCGGTACGGGGATGCGCTGAAGGCCCTCCAGGAAGTGGCGGCCAAACACCCGCCGGCGCCGGCGATCGACTATGACATCGCCGTTGCGGCCATGAAGGCCGGTGAACTGGACACCGCGGCGCAGGCAATCGACAAAGCCATCGCGCTCAACAGAACGCTTCCGGCCCAGTCCCCCCAGCGGCTGAGAGACTCCAGACTGAACGCGACCCGTGGCTCCATACACGTCGAGAAGGCAAAAAAAACGGTGAAGGAGGGAGGAAGTCTCCGTGACGCGCTGCCCTCCTACCGGCAGGCGCTGGATTCCTTCAAGACCGCGCTGCTGCTCGAACCGGACAACGCCGATATCAGACGCGCCCTGGAGATCGTGTCGATGGCGGCCTTCCCGGCCTGTTCAAGCCTCGACGACGAATACGAATCGAACGACACGCAAGGCGCGGCCGGCGTTCTCACTCCGGATCAGCAGACCGGATTGATTCAGCCCAGGCTGCTGTTGTGTCCGGACAATGAAGACTGGTTCGCGATCGACCTGAGGCCCGGCGAGACGCTGGCACTGACAGCGGTCAAGCCAGCGGCCGCCCAGCCGGACCAGCAGGCGGCGCAGGCGGCCGGTCAGCAGCAACCTCCCGCGGACGAGCCGGCGCCAGTCGATGTCCGGCTGACCTCTTCGGACGGTCTGGAACTGGCAGGGCCAGGCAAGGCGTTGCGACACACCTCCACCGCGGAGCAGCCCCAGCGGGTGTTCGTCCAGGTGACCGGGACCCCCGCGGATGACGGCACTGAATACGTGCTCAAGGCCGTATTGATTCCATCCTGCCGGGCCGGGGGCGACGATCGGCTCGAGGACAACGACACGATGGGGTCGGCGGCCCAGGTGCAGGACGGAGACCTCGATCTCAGAATCTGCCAGCTTGACGACGACTTCTTTACGTATACCCTGCCAGAGAAGACCGCCCGAAAGGTCACCCTCAACTTCGAAGCGGGCCAGGGGCCCCTTGAACTGGCGGTGATCGGGGCGGACGGAACCCCGGTGGTGGTCAACACGGAGTTGACGGAGGCCGGCCAGGTAAAGACCGCCGAACTTCCCGAATCCGAAGCCGAAACTACCTGGACACTCGCCGTGGCCGGTGGTGGCTTCGAGGGCTTCTACAGGTTGAGCATCTCGGAATCCGAAGGCGACGGGAACGGCGGGGGACAGGACGACAAGCAGCAGGATCAGGAGCAGGAGCCTCAACCGCAGGACAAACCGGCGGGCTCCCAGGCGATCCGCCAGCTTGTCGACGAACTGGACAGCAACCGCGAAAACCTGGACGCGCAAGAGGCCCGACGGAACTCGGCAATCGGGGATCACGCGCCCGACAAGGACTGGTGATGTCTGTCTTGAACATGAGGCTCCGGGACCACGGATGGCTTTCCTCCGTTCTCGCCGGGCTGGTCTTCCTGCTTGTTCTGTCGAACGGCAGGGAGGCGTTGTCGGCGCGCGGCCCGTCAATCGAGGTCAATGTTGACAGCACCTCGATCTACCGCGACGAAGAACTGGTCATCACGATCACTGCCAGCGGTTCGTACGACAACATCGAGATGCCGTCCATGGAAGGGTTCTCGGTAACGGGCAGGTTCGAAGGCCGTTCGTTCTCTTTCGGCACCGGCGGCTCGTTCAGCGAAAGAACCATCACCGTCAACGCGATGCCGGATCGACCGGGCAAACTTGTCGTGGGGCCGGCGCGGCTGCTGATTAACGGCAAGGCAGTCGCCTCCTCGCGCCCAATCGAGATCACCGTCAGGGACGAAGACGCTCCCGCCGTCGCGCCACGGGGCGGAAGACAGGACATCCGATCCATCTTTCCCCGTATTCAGACCCCGCGACAGGAACCTGTGAAGGCGCCCAGAATCGTTGCGACCATCGCCCCGGATCCGGAAGGCGACCAGGGAACCATCACCGCCTATACCGGCCAGCCGCTGGTGCTCGAATACATACTCCTGACCCCCACCCCGCTCGACTACTGGTCGATCAACGTTTCGGCCAAGCCGACTCTGGATGGATTCGTGGTCAGGGAGGCGCCGCGTTCACAGCTGACTTCCGAACAGGTCAGCATGGATGACGGCACCTGGTACCGGACACAGGTGTGGAAGGTAGCCCTGACACCGATCAACGCCGGCGAACTCGAGATATCGCCACTCAACCTGGCCGCGGTATTCCGCGGTTTCCAGGAGTACCGTGTCGCGTCCGACCGATTTCTCCTGACGGTCAGGGACGTTCCAGCGGACGCCCCCGCGGGGTTTTCGCCCGGCGTGCTCGGTCGCTTCGAAGTCAGCGCCGGGATCGACAACGACGTCATAGCGCACGGCGAGACCACGACTCTGACGATCAAGGTCGCCGGGGCCGGAAACCTGGCCGCGCTGACAGCGCCGAAAGTGATCGCGGACTCCGGTATCAGGGTCGACGCCTTCGCCTCATCCCAGGCGGATGACGACATCACCATCGGTTCCGACGGAATGACCGGTTCAAGGACGTTCAGGTATCTGCTGACCCCCCTGAAGGCCCCGGCCCAGGGAGCCGTCGACTCGTTCAAGGTGCGAATCGCTCCGGTGGTCTTCTTCGACTATGTGTCGGGAACCTGGAACAGCTCCGAAACGGACGAGATGACTCTTTCAGTCAAGGGTTCGATCGAGACACGGGACAAGGCGGCGCGCCGCGCACCCGGTCTGGGGATCATCGAGAAGAGTGATCTGGCTCAACCCGCGTCACCTCGAGGTTTCTGGCTGACTCCGCGCAGGCTCCTGGCGCTGATGGCCCTGCCGATCCTGATCCTGCTGGTGATATCGGCGGTATCCCTGGCGCATCGCCGCCGGCCGGGAAAGCGGGCCGAGGCGAAAAAGGCGCTTGGCCGGGCGATCGCCGGGGTAGCGAAACTGGAAAGACAGGCCGTGGCGGACATGGAGTTCTGGAACGGCTTGGACGCGACAGTCAGGGACTATATCGGCAGGAAGTTTGACATCCAGGCCACGGCAATGACCCCTTCCGACATCGCCGCGGGACTGGCCGCCAGAGGCGTCCCGCGAGACGTGCTGGACGACCTCGTCAAGCTGCTGGACGAATGCTCGCTGGCACGATTCGCCGGGGTGGCCGCGGGAACGGATCGTGGCGTGGCCGCCGGCGCGGCGCGCTCATGCCTGGCCGCGCTCGACCGCTGCGACGGAGGTGCAAGATGAAGCTCTTCGGCTTTGCGACCGCCCTCGCGTCCTTCCTGACCCTGTTCATAGCTCCGGCCGCCGGGGCCGCCACCGTCGGACAGATGTTCGAGGAAGCGGTGAGCGCCTTCAACGATGCCGACTCCCCCGAGGACTACGGCAAGGCGGCGGAGGCATTCAGGACGCTTCACGAAACGTACAGGATCCAGTCGCCTGAGCTCCTGCTGAATCTGGGCGTTTCGGAATTTCTGTCGCGCGATGACACCGAGGATCGGGCAGGCGAAGCGGTACTGGCCTTGTCCAGGGCGATTCGTGTCGCGCCCGACAGCCTTGCCGCGGGTCTCGCGCGGAAAAACCTTCAGCAGATTCGGAGAACCCTGAACGAGACGCAGTCCGGCCGAACGTCGGGCGGTTTCGTTTTCGCCCCGTACAACGACACGTATACCGCTTTGTTTTCATGGATCAATCCGGACATCGCCGCAGCGGTTTTCATCCCGGCGTGGTTCATTCTGATCCTGATTCCCGTCTTCAGGCGCCGCGTCGGACGCAAGTCCTTGATGGCAACCGCCGCGATCATGGCTCTCATTGTGGTCGCCTCGGGGGTGTCCACCGCGGGCGCATTGAAGGTGAAGGGGTACACGACCGGCGTGCTGCTTGATTCCTCACCCTGTTACGACGAACTGCTGTCGATCGAACCTGCCGGAGAACTCCCGGAGGGACTGGAGTTCAGGCTGGACGGAAGGAAGGACCAGCGTGTCCGGATCACGTTGTCTTCAGGGCGTACCGCATGGGTTCCCGCGGATCGTGTCGGTGTTCCGTGACCGGGTCGGCCGACCCGCTTATTCCCCGGTATTGAAACAATATTACGCGCGATTCGAATCATGCTCCTGATATTGTTGTGCTTTACCGTCACCTGAAACTAGAATCACATAAGTTGTATGCAAAGCCCGGGGGAAAAGATGGATCTGCTCGCCGTACAGATCGAGTCGCCTCGTCACATAGCGCGCGCTGTCAAGGCAGGGGTCACCGACAGTCAACCGATGAATGCCGCCATGCTGCTTCTGTACTCGGCCCATAGACTGCTGAGGCTTGCATGCGGTTGCTGCAGGACGCCGGGCGTGCTCGACATGCGCTCGTTCGATTCGATGATCGGGCATCTGCTTGACGGCGCCCAGTCGGAAGACCGGCAGACAGGCGTTTCCATGCCTGCGGCGCTGAAAGGCCCGCTCCTTGACCGAGACGTGGCTGATGCCATGAAGGACCTGTCGACGACCGCCTCGTCGCTTCTGGGCGCTGACACGACCTTGAACCGCACCACGCGCGAATGGCAGACGGTCGTCGAAGGACTGTCCGGAATCATGAAACGCCTTGAACCTCTGGCGATCTGCATGAGAACCGCCGCAGGCGACGGCAGGGGAGGCCTGCATGTGGCGGCCGGAACCGACGGGTTCGCCTTCACCAGGATTCCAGGGTACCCGGCACAGGGAACCGCGATCCTTTTCAGGGACGGAACCTCGCTGGAGGAATACGGGCCGGCGACTGAGTTGGACGGTCACCCCCCAGAGCCTCTGATACCGTGGCCATCCTGGCGAAAGGTCTGGGAGACCATTGACGGTCTCGTAGTCAATCTGGACGGAACGCTTGCCGCTCCGCTCGCGCCTGTAAGTGGTCAGCGTGCGCTTGCCAGGCTTCTTGCCTGGACAAGGGAAGAAGCCTGGGACACCGCACTGAGACTGGCCCGCACAGCCTCGGGCGAGGCGGCGGCCGAGTACCTGCTTCTTAAAACGCACGAATCGGAAGAATGGCGGGATGCAGCATCGATTCAGTCGCTGCTGGACTTCGTATCCGAGCACGACCAGCCTTCGGAACAGTTCTCCCGGTACGCACTCGAATGCGGTGTGCTGTCCGAGGCGGGCGCGATTCAGAGTTCGAACTATGCCGCGGCCGCCGATGCACTGGTGGTCAGGCAGCAGTTCGAGTCCGGAAAGGACAGGGCCCGCACACTCCTGAAACTGGCCAATATCTACCAGGATCGGCTGAACGACCGCACCGCGGCCAGACTCTGCATGGTCAGGGCTCTCGAGGCGGATCCCGGCGACACCGATATCCTTGAAGCGCTTCTGGATCTGCTGTCGGAGACGGGGCATGGGGCGGAAGACACGCTTCGCGAGGTCTTGTCGGGGCTGACAGGGCTGGCAGCGACACTGAAAGGCGGGCACGGCGAAAGTTCGATCCTGGCGGCCGTTATCCGTCTGGCCGCGAGGCTCGGAGACCGGACGACATCCGACGCTGCCGCGGCAAGACTGCTCGACATCGAACCGGACTCGATCGAACTCCTTGCGACCATGCGCGACAGGTTCGAAGACAGCGGAACACTGGTTTCGGAATGTCGTCGCAGGCTTGAAAAGACTTTCAACCCGCAGGCGAGAGGCATCTGTCTGCTTCAGATGGCCGAAGGGCTCAGGAAAACCGGAAGCCTGTCGGAAGCGGCGGATTGCGTCAGGGAGGCATCGGCCCTTCTGCCGGTGACGCCGGAAAACCTCGAGGCGATGGTGACCATTCTAAGGGACGCGTCCGAATGGGCGACCCTGATAGGCATTCTCAAGCGACGCGCCGACATGGCCGAGACCATCGAACAGGCCAGGCCGGAGCTCATGGAGATGGCCGACATAGCTCTGAACAGGCTGGAATCGCCGGTTGTGGCGCTGTCCGCGCTGTCCAGGCTTGACGGCCTGTCGGACCCCGAGGTCGACAGACTTCTTTTCAAGGTTCATTCCGATCTGGGACTGTTCGCCGATGCCGCCTCGGATCTCAGGCGGATCATCGCGGCAGGGGGGACGGCTGACGAACGCCTGGCCCTGGCCAGGATCTGCCGGGACAGACTGGGCCAGCCCGCCGAGGCTGCGGCCTGGTTCAAGGCAGCGGCGCCGGATCTGGAGGGCGATGAACTGGCCCGTGTCGCTCTGGAACTCGTGGACCTGCCGGGTGTCGGGTCGGCTGACCCGGTGGTGGCGGCCACGCTGAACAAGGGCCTCCAGGCCACCGACGACGACGTGCTCAGGGCCGAACTTCTCAAACGTCTCGGCGGTACGGAAGACGGCGGGGATTCACAGCCTTCCGGCCTTCTGGCGACTCACCTCGAAGAGGCGCTGAAACTGAACCCGAACGACCACGAGTGTGCCATCCGCCTGGCCGGAATCTATATGAACACCGACCTTGCCGAAAAGGCGGCCGCCGTGCTCGAACCACCGGCCAGGGCCGCGGCCGCCGAGGGAAAGACGGAACTGGAGGGCAGGCTCAGAATGATGGCGGCCAGGGCGGCCTCGCGCTGCTTCGACCACCAGACAACGCGTCGGCACCTCGTCCGGGTTCTGGAACTCAGGCCGGAGGATGTCGAGGCAAGACGCCTTCTCGCATCAACGCTTCTTGCGCTTGGTGAAGCGGACCTTGCGGGAGAACTGCTCTACTCGCTTTCCGGACCGGACGGTTCGCTGACTGCCGCCGAGGCGCCAATGCTGCGTGAACTTGGCCGCTCCCAGTCCGCCAAAGGCGCGCATGCGGCGGCACTCGATTCCCTGGCACGCGCCTGGGCGCTCGATCATGACCTCTCGGAGGACGTGCTTCGCGAACTGGCGGACACCGCCTCGGCCGCGGGCAACCGTGAAGCGATGATGTCCTGGCTGAAACGGCTTGTGAATAACGAAGCCAGGTCTCCCAGACGCTTCACCGACCTCATAAGGCTTGGCGACGCAGCGAAAGCGGACGGGGACGGCGCGTCGGCACTGCAGTGGTACCGGATGGCCGCCGACGAGGACTACTCGAAAAAGGTGGCGCTGCACAAGGCTCTCGAGGTTTCGCTCGAATCAGGCGAGAACACGCGCGCCGTTGGTCTTCTGGAAGAACTGATCGAGCAGGAACAGGACGACCTGAGGAAGTCCGACTACCACCTGGCCGCGGCCATGCTCTACAAAGACAACCTCGGAAACGACCCTGCCGCGATAGATCACCTCATCCTTGCCGTGTCCCGGAACCCGGCCAATTCACAGGCCGCGGAGGTGCTGGACGGCAGGCTGATCGACCTGGGGATGTTCGAGGAACTGGCTGACAACCTGCAGCTCAGGGCACGCCACTTCCGGATGTCCGGGGACGAGAAGGCGCTTCTCGAAACCCTGTCGAGTCTCGGAGATATATTCGAATCCAGGCTGCACAACGCCGCCAGAGCCGCCGAGGCGTACGAACAGATACTGGTCGTCTCGCCTGGCGACGTGACGGCCATGCACCGTCTCGCTTTCTGCCAGGCAAGGATGCCGGGGGCCGAAAGTCAGGCGCTCGACTCGCTCAGGAAGGTGATCAAGGCGGATCCGACGTCTGTCGACTCTTACCGGGCGCTGCGGGACCTCGCCCTGCTCTCGAACGACAGCGACCTGGCAACCCGCGCCAGCACGGCTCTGATCGTCCTGGGCCAGGGCGACGAATCTGACTTCCACCTGGCCGCGAAGAACCGGGCGGCTGCGCTCCACCTGAAGACGGACCAGATACCCGCCGACGTGTTCAACCGAAGGGTGGCTGGTGAACTCGACCCGCAGATCGCCCGGCTGTTCGCCCTTCTGTATCGCCCGATTCTTCGGACCATTCCGTTCAAGAAACCGGCGGATCTGGGACTGACCGAGGCGAACCGGGTGGCCATGGAAGAGGACGGCCTGTTCCAGAAGATGGCGGACGCCGTTGCGCACGTGTTCGACATCGACCTGCCCGACTTCTGGCACGCGCCCGGTACCAAAGGTCTGAAGAAGGCGCCTTTCCCGGGTAAGGCGATCATCGTCGGCGACGACCTGGTGACAACCAGGCGAGGCAAGGATCTCAGGTATTCCCTGGCAAGGGCGATCATCTCTTTCATACCGGGCGCCGAGCTGTGCGGCGTGCTCGACGCCGCCTCGATGAGGCTCTTCTTCCAGGCCTCGCTGAAGATGGTTTTCCCTGACTATCCGCTGCCTCAGGACACCGCGACGGCCGCCGAGCTGGCACCGGCCCTGTCAAAGCACCTTTCCGAATCCGAACTTGAGGAGATCCGCAGAATCCTGACCGGATTCGCGAAGACGCACAGACCCGTGGACTTCGCCGCCTACATGCGCGCGGTGGACAGGATCGCGGGCAGGGCGGGACTCTTCATGGCAAACGACCTCGAGGTCGCGGCCGACCGTTCACTGGCATCAGACCTCATACTCTCGGATTTCGAGCCCGAGGACCGCGTGGTCGACCTGTGTTCCTGGGCCGTCTCCGTCGACTACAGCGAGCTGAAAAAGCTGATGATCGGATGATGGCGGGCCCTGCGGTCAGTAATCGACGGCGTCGCCGATCCCGTAGTCGACCACGGGCACAAAGATCCTGCCGTAAAGTTCCATGCGTTCTTCAGGTGAAAGGTAGATGGCGCCGTACCTGACCAGGTGTTCGGCAACCTTCCGGCAGTAGTTCCTGCCCTGGTTGTAGGGAATCATCTCGACCATCTCGTCCAGCGGCAGCCCGCGGTTCTCAAGCATGAAACGTCGGATGGCGGGCGCGCCCGAATTGTACGCAGCGGACGCGAACACGATCTGGCCCTTGAAGTCGCGATACAGGTCGGACAGATACTTCGTGCCGAACAGGATGTTGACGCCTGGATCGAAGAAAGAGTCCAGCTCCCAGCGGATACCGACCTGTCCGCCGACGATATGCGCGGTCGCCGCGATCATCTGCATGGCGCCGAGGGCTGCGACGTAGCTGACCTGGCTGGCATCGTAGCGGCTTTCCTGACGCATAATCGAGTAGACCCACAGTTCGGGAATACCGTACTGACCGGCGGCGGCCGAAACGAGGGGCCTGAAGGCCCGCGGATAACGGGCCATCCAGTACAGGCCGGCTTCCGGCTCAGGGGTCCGACTCCTGCGAAGACCCGGAATCTTCTCCGAACGCTTCAGAAGCGCGTTGTACTGTTCGGTCGCCTCCGACAGCGTGATCAGGAACCTTGCCAGTTCGGCGCCGGCAAGATGACGTTCGGCCCGCGCGGACACCTTCCTGTACAGCTTCAGTGCCTCGCCCGGTTCGCCGATGGCGGCCAGGGCTCGAACCTCACGCAGCGTGGAGATGACATCAGGCGGCATCGAACCGGTGTGCCACAGTGGCGCCGGATCCCTCTGGACGGCTGCCGGCGCGGTCATCCAGGACGGCAGGGAAGCGTTTTCGTACTCCTTCAGACGATAGGCCGCGAGGACCGAGTACCAGGTCATCGGGTAGCGGTTGATGACCTCCCGCATCCAGGACCTTGCCTGTCTGGAATCTCCCAGCCTGTGCCAGGCGACGCCTCCCCAGTACATTGCCTTGCCCGCAACGAGACAGTTTCCGAGTCTCTTCATCTGACCGAAGACGTCGATCGCCTCGCGATACCTGCCGAGCCGGAACAGCGACCAGCCCTTGAACCAGATCATGTAGCTGTAACGGTCGGATTTTCTGTACATTTTCAGAAAACGATCTATCTCGGGCAGCGCCTTTTCGTACTCGCGGTGATCATAGGGAAGCCATGCCAGGTAGTAGTGGGCCAGCATTCGCTGGGGCTTCGCACCGGATCGGATGTATTCCCTGAAACATTTCGAGGCGTTGTCGTAATCCTCCAGCCTTGCCCAGGCCCTTCCAAGAAGGAACGTGCCCTCCGGACCGGTTCCAACCCCCCGGGCCCTCGCGTACTGCATCAGCTCGACAGTCTCCCGCGGTTTGTCACGCACGTGGATGAGATGAGATCTGGCGAGTTCCCAGGCCAGCCCGGGTGAATCGTCTCCCCTTGCCCTGAGCATCTCCAGAGTCGACTGGTAATTGATGAAATCCCACGCCTTGAAAAAGGCGTCGGCGCGCTCCCTCAACTCGCCGTCCGTGAGGCTTGCCGCTTCAAGACCGGTTTCCCCCGCGGCTGCCGTGTCCGGCATCTCCACGAACAGCCTTCGCAGAAGCAGCGACCTTTCAGGTTCGGGTGACGCCATCGCCCGCAGGAGCCTGGCCCGCGCCTCCCTGCTGCGCGCCGGCCTTGCGGACAGGACCTTGAGGGCCTGCTCCCGGGCGCCGTCGGGATCGCCGTTTTCAAGCATCGCGTAGCCACTCAGCAGCCTGGCCTCGGCCTCATCCGGCGAACCGGGGAAACGATCGATGAACGACGCCATCCTGACCGCGCCCGCCGGATCGCGGGCAGCCAGAGCCGCCCGCCCCTTCTCAAACGACACGATGGGTCCGAGGGACGGCGGAATCGAATCTTCCCTGATTCCTTCCAGCAACCGGACCGCATCGGCGGCGCCGGCTTCCGTGTCCGGCATGGCCCTGGCCTTCACCACCCGGGAGATCGAGTCCCACGATGACCCCGGCTCGAATTCAGTGCCGGACATGGTGGCTGCCGCGTACCCGAAGAAGCCGAGACGGTTCAGCGCGGACGCCTTCACAAGTCTCGCGTACGCATCGTCGCCGATATCCGGATCGGCGGTTCCGGCCCGGGCGGCGACTGCCAGCAGGGAGGCCGGAATAAGAAGCGCGACCAATGTGACCCTGATTCCGGCGTCCATCATGATTCAACCGATTATGGGACAGTCGTAGAGCCTGACCAGATCCGACGGCAGGTACCGCCTGCCCATCAGCCCGGACAACCAGTCATACGCATTCGCGGCCGGTCTGGCGGCTCGCCCCGGCCAGAGGATGGTCCAGACATTCTCTCCGGGGACAAAAGGCGACGGACACAGATGTTCCAGGCCCGCAGGCATCTCAAGAAGCCTGCCGCCATCAAGCTCGCCGAGCAGGCGGGTCGCCTCTTCCGGCGGAACCGGGCACGAAAAAGCGAACCTGGTCGGTCTGAATCCGGCGCGCCGGCCATGCATCGGCTCTACCGAGAGAAAGACCATCCCGTCGATCGAGGCCTCGTTCAATCTTGCCGGATCTGGCGGAGTCGCGGTGTGGAGCCGGGCATCCACCCATTCCCCGACCGAACGATACCCCACGGCCATGGGCTCGCAGTACGAGAACTTCGGCATCGGATGAAAGCCACCGGAGAAGACCGGTTCGTAGCCAGCCCGCTTGAAGATCCTGGGCACATGCTTGACCAGGTCGATCTGGGAAAGCCACGAAGACGCGCCCGACCGGGTGTAGACGATGTGCCAGCCACTGGGTGGCGGAATCGGCTCATCCCCGATGACTGGAGCCAGTCCATCTCCGGCGGCGGCCACGGTCCCGCGAGCCTTCGCGAGCTCCCGCGGTCTGCACCCGGTGCCGCAGGCATGGCAGACGACGCCGGAATCGAAAGAGGCCGCGGACATCAGGCCGTCGAGAGGCTTCTCGCATGGTCTGGTCGTCACGGCTTCAAATGCCTTGACGCGCTCGCGCGCCAGGAAATCGACCGACACGTTCATGTCGGCAATCTGCCAGGGCAGCGCCGCTCCGGCGGGAACCTCCCGAAGGAACATGTCGCGGTCCACCCCGGCCTTGAGGAAAGCCGCGTCCCACAGGTCCGGACTGAACGTCTCGGTCCAGTTGTCGAAACGGCAACCGGCCTCGAAGGCGGCCTGAACGACGTCGGCCAGCGACCGATCGCCCCGCGCCATGACACACTCGAGCCTGCTTATCTTCTGGTCCGGGTACTTGAAGGTGACGCCTGTGCGCCTGGAGGCCTCCCGGATGATGGCCTGACGCCTGGCGACCACATCGGGATCGGCCATCCCCTCCCACTGGAACGGGGTGTGCGGCCTGGGCACGAACACACCGACCGCGGCGTTGACGTCGGCTCGCCCATGACCGCGACCGACCTTCAGGACCTTGCGCGCCAGTTCGACAATCGCCGCCACGTCATCGTCGGTCTCGGTCGGCAGGCCCAGCATGAAATACAGCTTCAGACGCTGCCAGCCGGCCCCGAACGCCCTGCCGGCGGCATCCAGCATGTCCTGCTCGGTGATGTTCTTGTTGATCACGTCGCGCAGCCGCTGGGAACCGGCCTCGGGGGCCAGCGTCAGTCCCGCGGCCCTGACCGCCTTCATGTCCTTCAGGACTGCTTCAGACAGGCCGTATGCACGAAGCGAAGACACGGAGAGGGTCACGTTCCGGGGCGTCACGCTGCCGGACATCGCGGCCACCAGGGATGGCAGGGCCGGATAGTCCGCGGGCGAAAGTGCGCCAAGCGAGACCTCTTCGTATCCGCAGGCGGCTATCGCGGCCAGGCTGTCGCGAAGCACTGTTCCCGGATTTCGGTCACGCAGAGGCCTGTATGAAAAACCTGCCTCGCAGAACCGACAGCCCTCGGAACACCCGCGAGCGATCTCGATCGAGACCCGGTCGAAGATCGCGCGGTTCCAGGGCATGATGGTTCGAACCGGGATCGGCCAGTCCTCGAGATTCGGAATAAACACTCGACGAACCCTTGCCGGAACACCTTCGAACGCGGGCTCCGGCACCAGCCATCCGGCCAGCGGGTCGGGCCTGGTCACATAAAGGGCCGGGACGAAAACCCCCGGTATGCCTGCAAGCCTTTCGAGGATGCTCCGTCTGGGCGCGCCCTCCCGGCGCATGGAACCGACCAGCCTGACTATCCCGGCGATCGAGGCCTCGGCCTCGCCAATGAAAAAGGCGTCGAAGAACGGCGCCATCGGTTCCGCGTGGGAGACGCATGGCCCTCCGCCCAGGATCACGGGGTCGGAATCGCCGCGATCGGCCGCCCTCAGCGGGATCCCGGACAGGTCCAGGGCCGCCAGAACGTTCGTGTAGCAAAGCTCATGCTGAAGCGAAAAACCGAGCACATCGAAGGAGGCCAGGGGACGCCAGCTTTCCAGCGATACCAGAGGCATTCCGCGCCGCCTCAGCTCGGCCTCCATGTCGATCCACACCGAGAAAGCGCGTTCAACCCTGATGTCCGGCTGCGCCGCCAGTATCGAGTAAAGGATCTGCGTGCCCAGGTGTGACATCCCGACTTCGTAGACATCGGGAAAGACCAGAGCGATCGAGTTGGGCGCTTCGGCGTTCAGTGCAGTGCCGAATTCGCCTCCCGCGTACCTCGACGGCTGGCGCACCTCATGCAGGAACGACATCCACGGATGAACCGGATTCCGGCACCCCGCGACGTCATCGGCTCCAGCGCCGTCGTTTATCCGTTCTAACACGTTTCCTCCAGTAATCAGGCCACGTTCAGTGTCACATGATCGCGTCGCGGATCGACCTCGCGCACGACCACCGTGATCGGACTGCCCGGCTGTATGTTTCCGGCGCCGGACAGGGGCAGCACCAGGCCGGTGTCCACGAGTTCGACCAGCACGCGGGCGCCTATCCGCGAGACCACCTCGCCATCCACCCTGCTCCCTGTGAAGGTCTGAAGATATTTCAAGGTCCAGTACCGCCTGGCCTCGCGTTCGACTCTGGTCACCAGTTCGCTCCTGGCCTCAAGCTCGCCGAACACCGCCATGAGCTTGTCCTGATCCATCGGAGCAACGCCGTCCTTCAGGAATCCCTTGATCTGGAGGTGGGCCAGAAAATCCTGGAATCGCCTGAGCGGGGACGTCACCTGAGTGTATCCGACGACCCCGAGCGAGTAATGGAAACCGGGTATCGTAGTCAACTCGCCGCGTTTCAGCGTCCGCAGCATGGTGTAGGACATCGCCCGCGACCCGGCCGGAAGGCCCTTCAGACGCTCGGCCACGTCACCGTCCGGCGGATCCTGGCGCCTGTACACGACCGGAATCCCGTTTTGCCTCGCGAAGCGCCCGGCGACCGCCCCGGCCAGAATCATGAACTCCGCCACCAGTCGACGCGACCTTGAGGTCCGTGGAAGGTGGCGGACCATGGGACGGCCGTCGACGACCTTCACCGAATATTCGTCCCTGTCGAGCATCACCGCGCCATCCGCGATACGCCTGGCGCGCAGGAGCACGGCCAGCGCGTCCAGCAGTTCGAGCGTTCCCGCCCAGACAGGACGATTTCCCGAGCCCGCCAGGATGTCGTCGGCGTCGTCATAGGTCACGCGAGCCTCCAGCCGCCCGCGAAACAGGCCTATGGACGAATCCAGGACCGTTCCATCCGGAGCCACGGTCACGGCGAAATCGATCATCGGCCTGTCACCTTCGGCGGAAAGGGACAAAGCCGCTTCCGAAAGCGACTTCGGGAACATGGGCACTGTCATCGCAGGCAGGTACAGGGACGACGCGCGCTCCATTCCGGCAGTGCCCACCGGCCCATGCAGGTCGATGACCGCGCCCGGATCCGCGACGATGACATGAACCCTTGTGCCGCCCGGGACCGGTTCGGCCATGAGCGCGTCGTCAACGTCCCTGGTGGTCTCGTCGTCGATCGCGAGCGGACCGCTGCCGGCGGCCCATTGCAGTGGAGGACCGCCGCAAATCGACGCTTTATTCGCAACATCAATCGCAGCCGCCTCGACCGCCGCCTCGAACACAAGCGGTATGCGGTTGCGCCTGATCGAAAGAATTTCATCCGGGTCGGCGGCATTCAGCCTGACGAGGTAGTCGAAGGCGCAGACGTCGGGATCGGATGCCGACGCCCCGCGCAACAAGGAAACCAGCTCGATTCCACGCTTGCCGTCACGTCCGTCCGGACCATCGTAAACCAGGGACTGAAGCCAGCCGATCCCCGCCGACAGCGCCGAATCCCCACTGTCCGCGGTGGAATCCATAGCGGCCTTGACCGCCGCGAGAACCGTCGTCATCCGGGCCCGCTCCTGTTCATCGCGCTGACGTGCCCTGATCGCCGACTCGACGGTCTGCGCCTGGGCCGGCTGGTACGAACCGTCCTTCCTGCGCTTGAAGTAGATGCCGTCGCTCTCGATGACCCAGGCGGCGGCGGCCAGCGCGGCCGGATCTGAGGTCGAGAACAACAGCTCGGCCAGTTCCAGCCCGGTGACCGTGCCGGCATCGGAAAGCAGTTCCCAGGCCCCGGCGAGATCGGCCGAGCCGACCATGACCCTGAGCCTTTCCGTGAACGCGGTCAGGCCGCCCACGGCGGACTGGAGCGGATAGGCCGGCACTTTGAACGCCGACTTGAAGAAGACCCTGTCCCCGGACCAGGTGGCCTGAACACCGTCCGCCGTGAGAACCGTGAACCTGCCCGCGCGCTCGTCGAGCACGACCCCGGCCGCAGGTCCGCTGTCGAAAACGCCGAGGACCACGCGCCCGGCATCAGCCGTTCCCATCATCCTCCTGTCCGGCACGATCGGCTTCGTCGACGGCCGGGTGTGCTTCGACCGGCGCCTCGAGCCCGGTCGTGTCGATCCCCTTCCGGCGGTAGACGATGTACATCACGAGACCGAAAAGGAACAATGGAATGCCAAGTGTCTGGGACGTGGACA
>JAGOFO010000166.1 GCA_017997155.1 Myxococcota bacterium | reverse complement strand
GAAATCGGTCGGCACACCGTTCTTCGTCGCAGGTTCGAACCGAAGTTGCCTGACCGCCTTGATGGCGCCTTCATTGAACTCGGGTTCGGCGCCCTTCTTGACCTTTACATTTCCAACGTTGCCCTGGGCATCGATCGACAGTATCAGCTCGATCCTGACCACCCGGCGCAGATCCCTGTACTCGGGAGGATAGACTCCCTTGACGTCGTTGAGCGCCTTCGGCTGCTTGATCACCACCTGTTCCTTCTGCTTCGCCGTCCCGCCGCCGTCCCCGCCGCCTTGTTCCTGTCCACCTTCCGGCTGGGTCGGCACGTCGAGGCCTTTCTTGAATCCAGTAGCGTCCCTCGATGGATCTCCGAACAGGTTGCTGTCCTCACCGGTCTGAACCGCCACGCCTCCACGCAGTGACACGTTCTTCAGCACGAACGGTTTGGGCTTGTTGTCCGGTGGCGGCGCGTCCACCGGCTTAGGCGGCGCCTCGGGAGGCTTTTGCTGCTCGGGGGGCTTTGGCGTTTCCTTTGGAGGCGTCTTCGGCGGCTCTTTCGGCGGTTCCGCCGCCTTCTTTTTCGGCTCGGGCCTGGGTGGTTCGGCTTGAGGTTCGGGTTTTGGCGGATCCGGCTTTTTCGCCACGTCTTCTTCGAGCTTCTTTATCTGTTCCTTGCGGATGGACACGGGCACCGGTTTTAAAACCTTCTTCGCAATCCTGGGCGGTGGCGGTTCGTTGCGTGGCGAAAGCAGCACCACACCGGCGTGCACCGCCAGCGAGGCCACAAGGGACAACACGACGATGACGCCGCGTCTGTCCAGCACCGACCTGCCGTCGTTACCTGCCAAGTTCCGTTCCTTCCTGTGCCTGCGCCTGCGCTGCTTCCGGGTCGATAGTCTGTTCCTCGACGTTGACCGCCAGATCCGCGACGCCCTTCAGCTTCAGGTAATCGATCACGCGCGTGATCTTTCCCCAGCTCAGGTCCTTGTCGGCCGACAGGACCGCCTTCGGATCAGCGCCGCCGTCCTTCCGACGGTCTATCTCGCCCCCGATCCGCTCAAGCGTGGTTTCTGTGCCGTCCAGATAGAGCTTCTCCTGCCTGTCCAGGATTACGTTCAATGGAACCTCGATGCGTTCGGGCGCCACGCCGCTGGCGGCCGCCGGCAGCGTAAGCTGAATCTCGCGCATCTTCTGTTCCTGCTTGATGAACAGGTTGGCAGTCACCATGAAGATGATTAGCAGCACCAGGAAGATATCCACCAGCGGGGTAACGTTGATGGCGGAGATCATGTCCTCATCGTCACTTTGTGTCGCACCACCCATCGTCGCCGCCTCCGAATTTTCTGTGAACCAGTCCGGTCGCGATTTCCTTGGTCTGTTCGACCGTGGCCGAGACCTTCCTGCGGAAGATGTTGTAGAACATGACTGCCGGTATCGCGACGATCAGACCCATCGCGGTCGCCACCAGCGCCTCGGAAATGCTGGTCATCAGCAACTCGTTCTTCTGCGTCGTCTCTCCGATGTCCGAAAGCTGGAAGAATGCCGCCATGATTCCAAGAACGGTGCCGAGCAGGCCGATGAACGGCGCGTTGTTTCCCAGAGTGGCCAGGAAGGTCAACCCCTTCTCGTATCGAGCCTTCTGCTTCCTGATCTCGGTCTCGATAGCGCTTTCCGCGTCTTCGCGGTCGACAAACTTCTTGTCACCCGAGAGCAGCGTCTGCGCGACAGCCATCTCCATGCAGTCTGCTGGAAGACCCTGCGCGTTGCCGCACAGCAGTTTTCTGGCCGCGTCAGGCTGAACGCGGCGCCTGAAATAGAACAGCCAGCGTTCAAAGATGAATGCAAGCGAAACCACTGACAACAGGATCAGCAGGTAAAGAACCCAGTCGACGCCCAGCGCGATAAAAAAATCCTGCAGGACTTCAGAAAATTTCACGATATCCCCCGATATTCAAGGACGGAAGGCCAGTTGGAGGATTATTGTTGCGGCTATTGGACGGCGTCAAGGCGGTGCGGTGAAGTTATTGTTATTCGAAGTAAAATTCTGTCGCGCGATGGTTTCTTTCGACCCATGGGACCCCGGTACAGCGGGGCTGGAACCGGGTGTTCAACATGTATGCGCCGCGTAGTACAATTCATCAGAAATTGTAAATGCGTTTCGTGCCTTGAGGGGATTGGATGAAGACATCCGTGGCTGGTTACTGCATGGTCGCTATGGCCGCGCTGGCTTTCTGCGCCGCTCCGGCTTATGCCACGAAGTTCCGTTTCCCGGTTATCGATGTGGAACGCATCCAGTTCGAGATTCCGGATTTCTCCGACCACGATGGCGACAACGGGTCATTCTCGGATGTGATCGTCACGCCCGACGTTTACGAGGATGTGGTTGGTGAGGTCTGGCCCGATGTGGACCCGGATGTTGTTTCGGACACGCGGTTCGATGGCGATGACACGCCATGGAGCGAAACATCCGTCGACCTCTGGGATGAGGCCTGGGAGTCGGAGTTTGGCGGTCGGGAGTTCGGGTGGGAATCTGTCGACTTCGACACTGCCATCGGCGCTGATTTGTCGATTGACGCGGCCCCGTCGGTCGATTCCGGAAACGGTGGCCGCGACGAAGCCGATTCCGCCGGCGGGTGTTCCTCGACCGGTACGGCAGTCGCCTCAAACGGCTTGATGTTGCTGTTCGGGGCAGGTATTCTGGCCATGTTCCTGCGCCGGAGGCGTGCCTTCCATTGAAGATCGATGAAGTCGACCAGCTTCGTTCCGAATTATCCCGTGGCACCGATATCCCCCTGGTCTATGTCGCCGGCGGGGATGACGGGGTGATTGACGCCGTCGTCGAGGTCCTGTCGACGAATGCGATGGCCCGCGGTTCCGAGGTCAAGGTGGTGCGCCTGGACGCCTCCGGAGCCAAGTCGGACGCATGGGAGCAATATGCCGGGATCGCCTCGGCGTTTCCGATGTTCGACGAGAAGACCATCGTGGTGATGAACGGTTGCGCGGGTGGAACCAGGGTTCCCGCGGACGTCAAACCATTTCTGGAGTCGCCTCCGCCGTTTCTGGCGGCCGTGTTTTCGGCCGATCGAAAGACGGCGGCTTCCCCGCTTGCCAAGGTCGTGAAAGCGCACGGCCGCGTTCTTGATTTCAAGGAACTGAAGGATCAGCAGGCGCGGGCCATGGCCGTTGCCGCCGCCCGGGAAGCCGGCGTTTTCCTTGACGGTTCCGCCGCCGACGCGCTGATCGATATGGTCGGCACCGATATCGGCGCCATCGACAGCGCGGTGCGCAGTCTTTCGGGGCTGGTCGCCGATGGCGGCGGGCAGGTGCGCGTCGGTGCTTCGGATCTGGCCGGTCTGGTCAGACGCACCAGGAAACATGCCCCGTGGGACATCGACGAGGCGATCGAGCGCCGCGACGTCGGCCGTGCCGTCAAGGTGGCCCTTCGCGAGATTCAGGACGCCCGCGACTCCAGGTCACGTGCGATAGCCCTTTACAACTCGGTTTTGCGGCGTGCCCGCATGATACTGCTTGCCATTGACATGGTTTCGGACCGGGTTCCGGCAACCGAGGCGATGTCCGCCTTGAACATCCGGTTTCCGTTCATGTACGACAGGCTGGTTGACGCTACCCGCAAATATGGCCGCGATGAACTGGAAGCCTTCCTGAAGTCGGCGCTGGACGTCGAGATACGCATGAAGCGCGGAATGGTCAGTCCCGAGACGCAGGTTGTGGAACTTCTGATGTCCTTGATGGTCAGGCGTCGCTGAGCACAAAATCCAGGTAGTTGTCGCGGTTGATCACGGTCCATGACGCGCCGGGAGCAAATTCGGTCCATTCGTGTGGGCGGGATCTGGACTTTGCTCCCCACTTGAATTCGAATCCGGAATAACCGCCGCCGCTTTCCTCGACCAGATCGATTTCCGATTTCCGGTTTGTTCGCCAGAAATAGAGGTTGGCCGGGCGCCCGTTGTAAGCCAGCAGTTTCATACGTTCGACGCAAAGGAAGTTTTCCCACAACTGACCGCAGTCGGCGCGCATGTCGGTGGAATTGAAGTTGGATATCAGGGCGTTACGAATCCCGGTATCGAAGAAGTAATACTTGCTTTTCTTCCGCAGGTCCGTCCTGGGATTACGTCCCAGACCGGGGAAACGCATCAGGATGAAAGACTTCTCAAGTATGTCGATGTATCGATCGACCGTTTTGTAGTTGATGCCGATCTGACTGCCAATTTCGGTCAGTGACACCTCGCCGCCAATCTGCAGGGCAAGCAGGCGCAAAAGGTCGAATATCGACCGGCTGTTACGGATGTTGTCCAGAGCCAGCACGTCCTTCAACAGGTACGAGGAGGCAATCTCGTTCAACAGATGTATCTTTTCATCCCGGGATGCCGCGGATATCACCTCCGGATAGCCGCCGAAAATCAGCGAATCGTCAAGCCGGCCGCGCAGGTCAAACCGGTTGTGCATCAACGCGAGTTCGCCGTGGGAGATCGGGAACAGGGTCAGCGTGCGCTTACGGCCGGTAAGTGGTTCGCCGACCTGCCCGGCCAGATCGAACGAAGAAGAGCCGGTAACGATTACATTGAGCGTCGGAAGCGCATCGACCAGCATTTTAAGACCGAGCCCGATCCGCGGGACGCGCTGGGCCTCGTCGATGACGACAAGTTCGTTTCCGGCGGCAAATTCCCGCAGCAGGTCAAGCCTTCCGGTGGCGAACAGTTCCTGGATGCGTGCGTCGTCACCGGATTCAAATCGGTACTTCAGCGTCGTCCGGGCCAGGAAGTTTCTGACCAATGTCGTCTTTCCGACCTGTCGAGCGCCGAATATCACAAGAACCTTACCGGGAACGAGATACCGGCCAAGGTCATCGAAAAATCTGGGAATCATGTGGATGGGCCCCCGAATCATGGTTACGCGTCTATTCTAATCCTCGAAAATCCTACATTTCAAGGATTATGAATCCTCGAAAACAACTAAATTCAAGGAATTGCGAATTCGAGCCGTGAGCCGTCCATGTTCCGGGATCTGATGTTCCCGAAGGTCAG
>JAGOFO010000165.1 GCA_017997155.1 Myxococcota bacterium | reverse complement strand
ATAATGAAAGCCGGAGTGCCCTTCAGCCCGAGCCGGATGCCTTCATCGATGTCGGCCTTCATCACCGCGAAACGGGCATCGTCGGCCATGCAGCAAGCGAACTTTTCCGCGTCCAGTTCAAGTCTTGCCGCCAGTTCGGCCGCCGGAATCCCGTTCTTCCGGACGTCATCGGACTGCTGGAAAAGGAGGTCGTTCATCTCCCAGAAGCGCCCCTGATCCTGAGCGCAGACTGCAGCCCTGGAGAGCTCGCAGGCACGGGCATGGAACGGTTCTGCAATCGACGGGTTGCAGGCGTTGTCGAGCGGATAGTGCCGGTGATAGACCCTTACTCCCGGTGTCGTCGAGACCATCTGGCGCACCATCATGTGCGCCTTGCGGCAGAAGGGGCATTCGTAGTCCGTGAATTCGTGAATCTCGATGCTCGGGTTGGCGGATCCGACCCACGGATGGCCATCCGGAGAGACGCCGCGTTGAACCTCGGCGACCATGTGCCCGTCTTCCCCGGAGCACTGCTGGCCGGCAAGGCGCGAATCAGCGTGCGGCATCGAGGTGGAGTCCTTCGGCATCAGACGCGGCCCGACAAACGCGGCGGCGCCGAGAACTCCAAATCCGGCGATGCACAGAACCAGAAAGCGCAGGGGATGTCTGATCAGGGAAATGAAGTCGTCGGAGATGGCCCGGCCGATCCGTTTGTCCGCCGTGCGGACCGCGAAGATGGACATCCCAAGGAAGGTCAGGTTGATGATGTCGATGGCCAGGCAGAGGATGCAGAGGGAGTGGATGACAAAAGCCATCAGAACGATCAGCCAGATTGACACGACGGTGAAGATGCATCCGAAGATGAACAGGAAGCCGAGGCCGAAATCGACCTTGCGGCGGAAGGCGGTCATGCCTGCGAGGAACGCCGCGAAAAGGTATCCGGCCACCGCCCAGACCGCCACGGGCGTATTAAGAACTGTCGAATAGTCCGAAAGCGCGACCGAGGTGCAGTTGATTCCGTCGCTGACCGCGCAGAAACTCTGGAAATCCGGGTCCGTCCGGGACGCGACATAAATGTTGACCAGGTCGAGGGCGATGCCGATTCCGACCATGCAGAATAGCATCATGGCGACGACCGCCACCCTGGTCCGCCTGGGCTGGGATTCCTCGGCTGCCGATTCGCTCCTGATTGACTGTGCCGTACTCACGCGAATTCTCCGATACAGAAGTAACCACCCGTCCGATACGTCCGGTCTCCGGCGATGAAAGCCACCCGGCCGCCAGATGGAAGATCGGGTCGAAATCGAAACGGGAGACCGGCGGAAGTGTATCATATCGCCGTTCTCGTTGCGCATAGTGCTATTGATAATGGTTTTCAGATAACCGAAGGTTCGTGCCTCCGCCGTGAAATCCACCCTCTGGCATGCTTTCGGGCCGGTAAGAGGATGGCGGGGGACCGGGGGAACGGGGAAATGAGATACACCACATGTCATGCGGACAGCTTCAGGCTGAATCCTTTCGGGGCGGCCATGTTGCTGGTGATCCTTGCCGGCGGATGCGTTCAGGAACGATGCTATGAGGATTATCACTGCGATCCTCCGAAGGTCTGTTCGCCCGAGGGCGCCTGCATATTCGAGTGCACCGGTCCATACGACTGTATCAATGGGTTCGTGTGCGAGGATCACAGGTGCGTTCCCGACCAGACCGCACACGACGTCCTTTCGGATTCCGGGGAAACGGCGCCATGGTGTCCGGCCGGCATGCTTATGATCGAAGGAGCCTTCTGCATCGACGTCTACGAGGCGGCCAGGCCCGATGCCACTCCCTCCAATCCGGGACGCGACGAGTCGAGGGCCGTGGCCCGCAAGGGTGTCTACCCCTGGATGACCACTGACAACGCGGTCGCGCGGTCCGCTTGCGAGGCGTCCGGAAAACGTCTGTGTCGTCCGGTGGAGTGGAAGCTGGCGTGCACCGGGCCGGACGAATCTGTCTATTCGTACGGCAACGTCTACGAACCGCAGACATGCAACGGGATCGATGCCTTCGGAAGAACCAGTTTCCATCTCGCCCCGACCGGCTCATTCCCGGACTGCACCAATGAATACGGTGTCTTTGACATGAACGGGAACCTGTGGGAGCACGTGGCCGGTGGAACCGACATGGATGTCAGGGGCGGCGCCTACAACTGTGGGGATTCGGCCGCCCTTCACAAGTGCGCGTACATACCTGGAACCTGGAAGCCTTCGGCGCAGGGATTCAGGTGTTGTCGCGATCCTCTCTTCGGCGGTGGCGACCACGTCGAGGAATCCGTTGTCGACCGCGACGTGCCTGTTGTGACCGACGAAGCTTCCCAGGATCTGCCGACCGCGCCCGATGATTCCGAACTTCCCCGGCAGGACGTTCATGCAGGCGATGCCTGCGGACCTCCCGACTCCAGCCTGGACCAGGGCTTTCTGGACAACGTCGTTGATGATCAGGGTCCGTCGGATTCAGTGGCCGACGCTGTGCATTATGGATGCGCGATCGACATGGCGCTCGTGAGCTATCCGGGAAAGACGCCGTTCTGCATGGATCGCTACGAGGCATCCCGGGCCGATTCGACCTCGACGTCGTACGGTTCGTCGACTATCCCGGTCAGTGAACCTGGCCGCATGCCCTGGATGTCCGGTTCGGTCAGCGCGGTCAGCGCGGCTGAATCCTGCCAGTCCGCGGGCAAGCGCCTGTGCAGGCTGGACGAGTGGCACGACGCGTGCGTCGGCAGTGCGGACACGGTTTACTCGTACGGTGACGCTTATGACCCGTCCGTCTGCAACTCCATCGACACGTTCTGTTACTGCGACACAACCTGCGCCGCTGTCGAGAGTTGCCCATACCCTCATTGCAGGGTTCAGGCTTCGCCGGCTGGCGACGGCGGGCCATGCGGGGCCGCGTTCAAGGTGATGCCGACCGGGTCGTTCCCGTCCTGCGTGAACGAATGGGGGGTCTTTGATGTGAACGGCAACGTCTGGGAAGTCGTCGACGCAGCCGATTCCCTCGACCATTTCCGTGGTGGTGGATACAACTGTGCCGATTCCGAAGCGCTTCACCGATGCGACCACGACGGCACGTGGGGGCCCTCCGCCAGGGGCTTCAGGTGCTGCGCCGATGCGACCGTCACCGCCACGGGAGAATGACATGAAAGGCCGCGGACTCATCTTGATCTTCGCCGTAGCTCTTTCGGCGGGTTCCGCCAATGGGTTCGCGGCCGAAGGCGGTGATATCGGCGAGTTGAAGGCCGCCCTGGCCGCCTCTCCGGGCGACAGGGATCTGAAATTTCGCCTGGGAATGGCCTACTTCGAAGCCGGGAACGATTTCTGGGCGGTCAGAACGCTTTCCGAACTGATTGAGGCAACGCCCGACGATTGCGAGGCGCGCGCCTGGCTGGGACTGGCTTACCTGCGAAGAGCCTTCCCGGATCAGGCGCTTTCGACGGTCGATTTCGAAGGTTGTTCGGACTCCGGGCTGACGCGTTTGAAGATGGTGAAGGCACTGGCCCTGAAGGCATCAGGCCGATTCGAGGCCGCCGATCGCATGGTTCATGAGGCATCTGTTGCCAGGTTCGGTTTCCGTTCAGATGTCGAGGGGCTGCCCGCCTTGAGAAGAAGGGTGAATCCCGCCAGCACGCCGGAGGTCTCCTGGTCCCTTGAGGTCGGTGGCGGTTACACCTCCAACGCGGCGATGGGCGCGGCGACCGATCAGGCGGCATCCGGCTCCGATGAACAGTCCGGGCTGATGACGGTCGACGCCAGGGTCAGGCTTGCTCCCGACTTTGGCGGGCCCGTCCGTGGAATCATCGAGGTGCAGCCGAGGCTGCAATGGTTCTTCTCCGACGGTCCATCGAAGCTCAGCTTTTTCGAGTTGACGGGGCAGGCCGGGATTCAGATCCGAAGCACCCTGCCCAGGGTCGTTCTGGCGTACAGACCGGATTGGCTTCTTCTGCCGAACGGTTTTCGCAGCGAGACGGGACCTGTTCCTTACATGATCGGTCATCGCGGCGAATTCGAGATAGAGGTGATGCCCGAGGTGCTGTTATTCGGCGGAGCCGGGACCAGGAAGTTCAGGGAGATGGCCAGAAGCAGGACCGAGGTCGATCTGGGAATCGGGGGCGGTGCCTCTCCGGTGGGCGCCCTGTCTCTTCTGTGGGCGGCTTCCGGACGTTATTACGACGCCCGTCACCGCGCGTGGGATCTTGCCGGTTTCTCGGCAACCTTCGCTGCGCTGGGCAGGCTTCCGTACGACATGAACGCCCGTGTGTCCGTAACGGTTTTGATGGACTTCTTTTTCGATTCCGCGGCCCGGGATGGCGAGGATCCTTTCTATTCCGCGGTCAACCGGACCGATTTCTTCTACAGACTCGGCGCTCAGTTCTGGAGTCCATCGCTTTCCGGCGTGAGATTCGGCGTTTCCTACGACTTCTCCAGCCGGGACAGCACTTCGGCCGCCTACTCATTTCAGGATCATCGGATTCTCGCCCGCGTGAGATGGACGGGCACCGCCGACATGCACCGGCCGGCCGTTCAGGATGGCTCCGGCGACGTTGGATTGATAGACTGGGGCGATGGCGTTTCGAGCGGCGTGGACGAAAGGGTTCAGGACATGTTGAGACAGGACGAACAGGTTCAGAGGTCCTCGTCATGCGTCAATTAGGCAGGTGGCCGGCATGAAAGGCATCGCGAGGGTGATTGTCGAGGCTGGGCTGGTGGCCGTGCTGGCCTCCGTCGTTGCTCTGGTGTTCAACGCGGTCAGGCCTGAAGGTCTTTCACTGGTGGCGGACAGACCGTACGAGTTGTTCGTCCCGTGTCCCGAACCCCTGGGAAAAGTGGATGAATTGAGCGCGGCGGACGCGTGGCGGGCGATGGGGCGGGGCAAGATCCTGCTGATCGACGCCGGCAGCGAGACCGATTTCAAGGGCTGGCATCCGGAAGGCGCGTGGAATATTCCGTTCGACTACATTCTTCCGGTCACGGATGGCGATATCAGAAAAGTTGCGTCCTCCGGCGCGTCCGGCGTGATTGTATA
>JAGOFO010000019.1 GCA_017997155.1 Myxococcota bacterium | reverse complement strand
ATGACCACATCACCCAGCCGTTCTCGGGCGTGGCGAATCTGTGATGCAGAAAATCATCGTGCAGGTTGATCGCCGGGATCATCCTGGCGACCCTGGATTCGAGCAGATCCTCCCGACCTTCCTGCGAGACATCGCCCGTCCTGACCAGGAAAGTCTCCAGGCCCAGTTCGCCGAATTGCTGAAGCAGCCGCGGCAACTCCTCGATGATTTGGTTCTTCAAGGCTTCCGAATGCACCGGCAGAAGCGGGTCCATGCCCTCGGGCGCCGACAGGATGAGTTTTCTGCCGCCGGCCCTGACGAGTTCCTTCAGGAGCGCCATCAGTTCGTCGAGGGTGAAGCTGCACTGGTCGGTGAAAATGCTGTTGAGCACCATGAAGACCGCTGGAACCGGCGGGGAACCGGCCTTCAGAATCGACAGCAACCTGGTGAGCTCGGCGATGTTGCCGGGGATCGACACCCTTGCGTCCGGGGGCCGCAGTTGCGGCGGCCTGACCACCAGGATCAGTTCGCTGACGTTTCTTCTCTGACAGACGGCGACCAGGTCTTCGGCGCCGCACAGTCCGATCCCGCCGGAAAAAAGCACCGGGGTCGTGGCCCCGGCCTTCGCCAGTTCCCGAAGCACCAGTTCCAGGGCGGGTGCCCCGAGCAGATCCGTGGACGACAGCGATGAGCTTTTCGGCAAGGTGAACGGTCGGGACGACATGATGTCGGTAAGGATCATCCTGACCATCGCGTTCTGCGAGATGTGCTCCACGCGAAGCCCGGGACAGATTGCGTCGCAGGCGGCGCACTGGGCGTGTCGGAAAAACTGGCCCTTCACCGTTCCAGCGGCCGATGATCCGTCAACCGGGTCGAACTCGCGCACGGTGTGAAGATGGTACTGCTGGACCTCTATGTCGGCCCCCATGTTCTGCAATAGACACGGCGGAATGTTATAGGGCTTGACCCTGCCCGCCGGAAGGCCGTCAGTCAGCGCCGTCCTGATTCCGGAGACGATCTCGTCGATCCCCAGCAGAAACTCGGAGCCTCTGGCCAGTACTTCCTTGGACATGATGAATGGCTGGACGATGTGGATGCTTGCGCCGTGTCTTTCCGCCAGGAGCAGGGTCTCACGAAGGCAGGCTATGTTGCCTGGCACCAGGACCGTAATCGTCGTGATGCTGAAGTCCAGTCCCTTGTCGATGGTCGATTCCTTCAGGCGGGTCATCCCCGCCAGCGCCTGTTCGAAAGAACCTGGAACCGTGGTGAGCGCCTCGTGGGTCGCCGCGTCAGGGCCGTGCAGCGATATGCTGACGCCGGTCAATCCGGATCTCAGCATCAGATCAACGAATTCCGGGATGGCAAACATCCGGCCGTTGGTGGTGATGGATACCTTGTTGAAACCGGTGGCCCTGGCGTATCTGACCAGTTCCGAGATGTCCCGGCGAATCGTCGGCTCACCGCCCGAGAAGGATACCTGGGTGCAGCCCTGGGCGCGCGCCGTGTCGATCTTCTGGCGAATTTCCTGGAATGAAGGCTGGGTCATCCGGCCCGCGCTTCTGATCGACGGCTGCGGACAGTGCGCGCATCGGTTGTTGCAGCCAAGTCCGGTTTCGATCGTTACTACGGTGTCGGGCATCGTTCCTCCCACCCGGGTCCGTTTGATGATATGGACAAATCGTCGATGTATCAATGCCTGGAAGGTCGCATGAATCCCAGCCGGATCCCGGTTTTTCAAACCGGTTTGACACGGCATTCCGGGAGGTCGACAATACGCCCGGAATTTTTTGGAAGTATCCAGTTTCTAAAGATGGATCGGGATGCCGGCGACCAACAATTACGAACGTCCGCTGTTTCGCGGGCGTGCTCCATTTTCGATTTACGATCTGCCGATCGCCCTTGCGGTCTTCGGGTTGATCTGGGCCGTCCTGACCGTCGGACGGGACATGACCTCGCCGGTCCTGCCGGAATCAGGTGAATTCGATCTCAGCTATCTGAAGCTGCCCTATTACGCTCTTCGTTCCGTGTTCCGTATGTTCGTGGCATACATTGCCTCGCTGGTGTTCACCTTCATCTTTGGATCTCTTGCCGCGCACAACAAGACGGCCGAAAAGATCATCATCCCCACCGTCGACATCCTTCAATCCGTCCCGATCCTGGGTTTCCTGGCGGTGACGGTGAACGGCTTCATGGCCCTGTTCCCTGGTTCAATCATGGGAATCGAGCTCGCATCCATCTTCGCGATATTCACGTCAATGGTCTGGAATCTGGTCTACAGCTTCTTCCAGTCCGTCAGGACGATTCCCCAGGAACTGCTGGAGAGTTCGAAGGTCTACCGTCTTTCTTCGATGCAGCGTTTCGTTCGGCTGGAAGTGCCTTCGGCGATGATCGGCCTTGTCTGGAACAGCATGGTCTCTTTCGGAGGCGGCTGGTTCTTCCTTGCGGCCAGCGAGGCGATCACGGTTTTGAACAAGGATATCAGGTTGCCGGGGCTGGGTTCCTATATGGCAACGGCCGTAGAGCAGGGCGACATCGCCCGGGTATTCGCCGCGATCGCCGTGATGCTGGCCATAGTCGTCTCGCTTGACTTGATTTTTTTCCGGCCTCTTCTGGCATGGGCTCAGAAGTTCAGTTCGGGTGAATCGCTGGACTCGGATGCCGAGTCCAACGTCTTGACGGCTCTCCAGCGTTCGACATTGATCGAGCGTTTTCAGGAGCATGTCAGCAAGCCGATGTGGTCGCTGCTGATCGACCAGATTCCAGCGCGGATCGGAAGGATCAGGCATTCACCGACTTATGTCGGAAGGCGTCGTCGCATATCGTGGATTGGAATCCTGCTGCTGGTGGCAGGAGCCGCCGCACTTCTTTACAAGGTCGGAGACGGCATCCTTTACCTCGTTAACAGCCTGACCGCCCGGGAGTTCGGCGTCAT
The DNA here is from genome assembly GCA_017997155.1 of Myxococcota bacterium. Taxonomy (GTDB): domain Bacteria; phylum Myxococcota_A; class UBA9042; order DTJE01; family DTJE01; genus JAGOFO01. The sequence goes on along the minus strand of JAGOFO010000019.1, from coordinate 21,680 downwards.
CTGTCTCGCGGGACTTGCCACGATGGGACGAGTGCTGGCCACGGTGCTGCTGGCGTCGCTTGTCTGGGTTCCGATCGGCACCTACATCGGCACGCGGCCGGCGCTTGCCCGTCGCATCAGACCGATCATCCAGATAGGCGCCGCGTTCCCGGCCAACCTCGTGTACCCGTTGCTCGTTGCCTTGTTCGTCGCGGCGGGCGTGGGGCTCGGCGTCGGTTCGATCGTTTTAATGTTCGTGGCCACCCAGTGGTACATTCTGTTTAACGTCATCGTCGGCGCCTTGACTGTTCCCGAGGATCTCTCCAACGCGGCCGACGTCATGGGGCTGAAGGGATTCGCAAGGTTCCGGTATCTGGTCGCGCCGGTTGTCTTCCCCTACTGGGTCACCGGTGCGTTGACGGCCGCCGGCGGCGCGTGGAACGCCTCCATCGTTACCGAGGTCGCTTTCTACGCGTCGACCGAGATGAAGACCTTCGGCCTGGGAAGCTACATCGCACAGGCTACGGTTGAAGGCCACTGGGCCGGAATAGTGGTTTCGATCGTGGTGATGTGCCTGTTCGTCGTGCTGATGAACAGGTTCCTGTGGCGCCGGCTGTACAGGTACGGCGAGGAACACCTTTCCCTGGATCGCTGAAAGCACGGGAATCGGGGGTACGGATGGAGACAAACGACAGGCGCAGGCGGATGGTCGAGGCAATGGCCCCGGTTGAACAGGAAGACGAGACGTTCATCCTGCAGGCCAGGGACGTCTCGAAGTGGTTCGGGGGCACGGGCGACACTCCGTCGGTCGTGGTTCTGGACGGCGTCGATCTGTCGATCCGCGAGGGAGAGTTCGTCGCACTTCTCGGGCCTTCGGGATCCGGCAAGACCACGTTCATGCGTATTCTGGCGGGCCTGTCCGAGCCCTCGCGCGGCGAGGTACTTTATCACGGAACCCCGCTTCAGGGCGTGAATCCCGGCGTCTCGGTCGTGTTCCAGTCTTTCGCGTTGTTTCCCTGGATGAGCGTGCTGGAGAACGTTGAACTCGGCCTGAAGGCGTCGGGGATGGATCTGCGGACGGCAAAGGCCAGGGCGCTGGCGGCGATCGACATGATCGGTCTGGACGGTTTCGAGGACGCGCTTCCCAGGGAACTGTCCGGGGGCATGAAGCAGCGCGTCGGTTTCGCTCGCGCCCTGGCGGTCGAGCCGGAACTGCTTTGCATGGACGAACCGTTCTCGGGTCTCGATGTCCTTACCGCCGAAAACCTGCGTGGCGAACTGATGGATCTCTGGCTCGAGAAGAAGATTCCGACCAAGGCGATCCTTGCGATCACGCACAGCATCGAAGAGGCGGTGATGATGGCCGACAAGGTCGTCATCTTCTGGCACAACCCGGGCCGCGTCGCAGCCGTCCTCAAGGTTGGCCTGTCTCATCCGCGTGACAAGAAGTCTCCGCAGTTCAAGAAGATGATCGACCAGATCTACACGATTCTGGTGCGCCAGTCCGAGGTCGAGACCCGTGCCAACCAGCGGCCACTTGCGCTGCGCAAATTCCAGAAGCTGCCCCATGCGCGGCTGGGCGCCCTTTCCGGTCTGCTGGATCTCATCCATGAACGCGGCGGCCGAAAGGACATTTATGAGCTGGAAGGCGAGTTGAACATGGAAGCCGACGACCTTCTGGAACTGACCGAAGCCGCGTCTTTGCTGGGAATGGCATCGCTCGAAGAGGGCGACATCAAGTTGACCGACCTCGGGCTGCGATTCGTATCTGGTGACATTCTTTCCAGAAAGGACGTCTTCCGCGAGGCGGTCGCGGGTTCTGTCGTCGTGATCAACCAGATCATCCAGGCGCTCAACACCGCGACGGACCACAGCATGAACGAGGAATTCTTCCTGGACGTCCTTGAGAACCACTTCACCGAGGACGAGGCCTGGCGTCAGCTTCAGACGGTGATCGACTGGGGACGTTACGCGGAGTTGTTCGCGTACGACGAGCAGTCCGGCGTCCTCTACACGGAAGAAGCAGAGGCCTGACTGGCTTCCAGTTCCCTCCTGACCGCGTCGGCGATTCGGATAATCTGGCGGTCAGAAAGAGTCTCGTGGCATGGAATCTGTACAGTCTCCCGATACCAGCGTCGAGCCGACGGGTGTTCAGGGCAGCCGGGACAGTCGACGTAGTCGGCAACCTCGGTGCCGATGCCGGCATCGATTCCATCCATCCAGAGCCTGCGCCGGAATCCTGCCGCGTCTCTGGTTCGAAGCGTCAGGAAGTAGGCGTTGGGCGTGATTTCCGGGTTCTCCAGCCAGTCGGTCGTGTCAAGACCGGCGGCGGCCGAGATTCTGATGGCGACCTGGAGCCTGCGTTTCACCCTTCCGGGGAATGAATCAAGGGAAGCAAGTCCGTGCGCGGCCTGGACTGGTGACATCGATTCGAGCGCGAATCCCCGGTTTGGCGGACGTCTGACGATACGGTCGACGGTGCGCGCGATTCCCGAAAGACGGTCGAAGGCGAGCATCGCGGTTGGAATCCTCAGCCATGGACCGGCAAACATCAAGTCTTCCAGCAGACCGCCGGTCACCAACCCGGCAACAGTCAATGGCGACTGCGGTGGCAACCCCGGCACATCGATCCCGGACGGAAGCACCGCGGCGCCCCCCCCGAACCCATTGACCTGCTTGAGGTAGCTGAACGAAAACAGGGCGCCATCGGCAAGCGTTCCGGTCGCCTGCCCGCGCAGTCTCGAGCCGATCGAATGCGCGCAGTCCTCGATTACCAGGGCTCCCCTCGAATGGGACAGTTCCTTGATGGCCGGAACATCGGCAGGAATGCCGAAAAGGTGTGTCGCGAGCACGCATCCAACGCGATCCTTTTCAGGCCAGGCGCGCTCGACCGAGTTGGCGGTCATCACCGGTCGACACTCGTCCACGTCGCAGGTGACAGGCTTGAAGCCGAGCGCCTGGATGAACGGCGCCATCGCGCCGAGAGTATATGCGGGCAGCATGACGCAGGATCCGCATGGAACCTTCAAAGCCTTCAGCAGAAGTGCCAGTGAAGCACGGCCGGAAGCCGTGGCGCGCGCCTGAAGTCGGTCGTCGGCTTGAAGGAAGTGAACAAGAGCGTCCTCGAAACCCTTCACCGCCTGAGGGAAGCCAGGCGCGTCCGGACGAAGGAACGAGGGCTCCAGGTTGTAGCGCCTTCTGGGAATCATCGGGTCCGCCCATTTTCCTTGTGCTACGATAGCATGGAATCCGGGGGATTTCGCACGGGGAGAGGTCGTCGGTGGAGTCATTCAGTGGTCATGTCGCTTTCCTGCGATTGCCGCCATTTTTCGGCAAGTTCTTCACGCATCCCCAGGAATGTCAGGTTCCATTTTCCATCGCGTATTCGGCGGCATGTCTTCAGCGTCAGGGCTTCACGGTAAGTGTCAATGATCAGTGGGCACGCGAGCAGTCTCCAACCAGGATGCTCCGCGGTGTGCTCGCATCCGACATGTCGATGCTGGTCATGAACGTCGACTCGATGAACCGTGACATCGTCCTGGATACGGCCTGGGCGGTTCGTCGGCACCGGGGGCTTGCCCTTCCGATGGTCGCCATAGGTCAGTACGCCGACGTCTTTCCCGAGAGTCTGGTCGGCCCGACCGGGCCGTTCGACGTCGCAGTGATGGGTGAACCCGAGTTGAGCCTTGTTGATGTGGCCAGGGTTCTCGCCGGCTCAACCGATCCGCGCCCGGATGCCCGTTCCGTCGATATGTCCGGAATCCCGGGTATCGTCTGGACCGACCGCGTTCATGCGGTCCGAAACGCCCCCCGTCCGCTTGTCGAGGATCTGGACCTGCTTCCGATGCCTTCGTACGGTCTGTTCAATCTCGACGACTACGCGAAGATGTCGGCTTTCGTCCCTATAGCGGGTCGCGTCAGGTGGGGTTGGGTGATGTCCAGCCGTGGATGCCCGTTCGGCTGCCTCTTCTGTTCGCCGACGCTCAGGAAGTCACACGGCAGGGCCTATCGGGTCCATTCACCGCGGTATGTGGTGGACATGGTCGAGGAGCTTGTTCAGCGTCACGGATGCAATGCGATCGCGTTCGAGGATGATGTGTTCACGCTGGATCGAGACCGAACCCTCGCCATCTGCGAACTGATCCGTGAGCGTGGCTTGAAGGTGTTCTGGACCGCCCAGACGCATCTCGGCACGCTCGACGAAGAGATGATTAGCGCGATGGCCGATGCCGGGTGCCGCGGTCTGTGCGCCGGCGTCGAGTCGGGCGACGAGGATGTCAGGCGTGCGCTCAAGGGCAACTCTCTGTCGAACGACACGATTATCAGGGCGGCCGGTCTACTGAAGAAGCATGGTATTGAGCTGACCGCGTATTTCATGGTCGGGTGCCCCGGCGAGACGCTGGAACAGATGAAAAAGACGGTCAAGATGGCGCTGGACATGGATCCGATGATGATCCAGGTCGCGTTCTTTACCCCCTATCCCGGCAGCGAGGCCTGGGATCGGTACGTGGTCGGCGGGATGCACGAGCCCGAGATGTCTCATTACAACCGTTTCGGGGTCAACCTCTCAGCGGCGGATCGCGGTCAGGTGGAGCGTCTCCACGATCGTTTCTACCGTTCCTTCTATCTAAGTCCGCACAGGGTGTTCAGGTACGCCACGCGGCGACTGCCCTGGGTCATTCTTCAGAGTCGCGGCCGCGAGCTCAAATTGCTTTTCAATACACTCGTGTACATGCTGGCGCCGGTACACAGCGTTAAGATGGACTCGATGGATTCGGTCAGGCGGCTTTGATTCCTGCGGGAATGTGTCGGGTCTTCGGGACGCGGCGTTCAGTGGTCACGCGCGCCCTGTGTATTCGCGGGCCTTCTCCTGACCATTCAGCACGCGCAGGGCGCCTTCGGCAAGCGCTCCCATCTCGTTCTCGCCGGCATACACCGTGACTGGCCAGCCGGTGGCCGAGATGTACTTCGATATCTTTTCCACCAGAAGGCGGCTGCGCGCCATTCCTCCGGTCAGGATCACGCGATCGACCTGCTCTCCGTCGAAGGCCGGGATCAGGGCCGTGATCGCCTTCGCGAGCTGATAGCACATGGCATCGAAGACTTCGGTCGCCTCGGTGTCTCCGGCGTCGATACGTCGAAGTACCTCGAGCACGTCCGCAGTGCCAAGCAGATCAACCAGACCCCCGCGTCCCTTGACCAGCATTTTCAACTCGGCGGGAGTGTATTTTCCCGAAAGAATCAGCCGCATCCAGGCAGCGGTCGGCAGCGAGCCTGCGCGTTGCGGGCTGAAAGGCCCTTCGCCCTCGAGCGCGTCGTTAACGTCGATGTAGCAGCCCTTCTTGTGTGCCCCGATGCTGATTCCGCCACCCATGTGGGCGACGATGATGTTCAGCTTTTCATATGCGCCGCCGCTTTCACGGGCAAAACGCTGGCACGAAGCGATCTGGTTCAGCGCGTGGCTGATCGCGCGCCTGCGGATTGCCTTGATTCCAGTGATTTTGACTCGAGCGGGCAACTCGTCAACCACGACGGGATCCACGATGAAGGCCGGCTTTCCCGAGTCGCCGACAAGCTGTTTCGCAATCAGGCCGCCCAGGTTTGACGCGTGTTCCCCGTAAACACCGGACATCAGTTCGCTGATCATCAGTTCGTTTACCGGATAGGTGCCATGGGCGATGGGGGCCAGCAGGCCACCACGGCCGGAGACCGCATCAATGTCATTCATCGACATCCCATGGTCAAACAGCGCCTTCAGGATCGCGTCCCGTCTGAACTCGAACTGCGCCGTCATGGGCTTCTTGTCGTACGGCGCCAGATCCTCGACGCTGTGCTTCAACTCGGTGGTGAAGACCTCGTTCAAACCGTGAAAGACCGCGATCTTGGTTGACGTCGAACCCGGGTTCACCGCCAGTACCCGGAATTCCCTGTCTGCCTGGGAAGCTGTAAGTGCCATCTGCTAATCCTCCGTATGGCGAACTGACTAGAGTCCCGGAAATCTAGCACACGGCAGGACAGGTGTCAGCAGCAGGTGCCAGCCAACGATGTGTACGGATGACGGGATACTCTGGATTTTAAAGGGGAAAGTGGTGGCCAACTTTCGTGAAGCAATCTGTTTGAATCAATCTCCGCGGCGATGTCGCAGGGGGCTCACAGGCGGCATTCGTAGTAGTACTCGGCCGCGGCGGAGTCGCAGTAGTCTCCGCCGTCCACACGGCAGGACCAGCGCCATCCGTTGGCCTCGTAGAACGCGTAGCCGTCGCTGTATTCGCAGAATCTGCCGCTGTAGCATGTTCCGAGATCGGGCCCGTAGAATTCCACACATTCGACCTGGACCCGCGCGCCGCAGTAATCGAGCACTTCTTCCCAGGCGTACTCCTCGTCGTAGCTTCCGAAATAGAACTCCTGACCGTCGGCGTCGTAGAAGCAGTCATCTCCGGAAGTGGTGCAGTAGAGCCCCACCTCGCTGCAGTCTCCGACGTACGACTCCCTGTCGACGAAGTAGTAGCTGGTGTCGGTCTCGTCGTACCAGTCATTGTAGTCGCGGTTTTCGCAGTAGTATGTCGCGTCGTTCCAGGCCTGCGTCTCGGACGAATACCAGAAACCGTAGTAGAAGCGTTCCCCGTCGGCCGAGAGGTAGCAGTCTTCGTAGTCGAAGGTGCACCAGACCTGAACCTGGCCGCAGTCCCCCACGGCGTATTCCGCCGACTGGTAGTAATAGGTGTCCTGAAACAGGAAGCAGCCGGTCAGCCCGGTTGCCATCAGGACTGCCACCGCTGCAAACATGATCGTTCTTATCTTTTTCATCGTCGTTCTCCCCGGGGGAAAATCCCGAAAAACTGGGGATCCTGACGATTTCTGTCGGAACGAATTGCAGCGATGATCTCAGGATGATCGCTCTGCAACGGAAAATTCCAGGGAATCAGGTGAGAGACATAGTGAAACCTGGAAAACCGGCGAAGGGAATCTGAAGCGCGGGAATCCGGGATATCCTGAACCATTATCGAACGCAGGCTACCATCCGCAGTGGGCGGACATCTTTGCAGTGGCCTGTTCGCAATTGCCGTCGTCGCACCAGTAAGTTGTTCCGTCCACCACGTAATACGCGTCGAATTCCTCGCCCGACGTCAATTCGTAACAGACTTTCGGGTCTTCGCAGGTTCCGACACCCTCGCATTCGTAATCGCTCAGGATGCATCCGTTAAGGAAGACGGCAGCCGAAAAGATGACGGCGTTGAACCAGAACCTCGACATGGCCGAACCTCCATGGAGCTTGCAGCAGAGTTGTACCGATTGTGATGATCTCATGCAAATGGTGACCATGTAAATACGGGCATCCAAAGGTTCAGCCACCAAGGCCGATTCAGTGCTGGAGGACGAAGGCCGGGAGTCTGTCAATGGGGGCCGGATAGCCGTTCAACCATATCGGACCGACGTGGACTTCGGACTGGTCGTCGAGTGCGGCCCATGTTCCCGCCGGCAGGTACACATTCCGGCTGGTGGCGCCTTTTTCAAGCACTGGAGCGACGAGATATCGGTCGCCGAGCATGAACTGATCGCCGATCGGGTACGTTTCCGGGTCGTCCGGGAATTCGAAAAACATGGGTCGCACGATCGGCATTTGTGTCGCCGCGGCTTCGTCAGCAAGCCGCAGGAACTCGTCTGCCATTCCGGCCCGCAGATCGTGGAATCGCTTGACGATCTCGTTCGTGGAAGGAGCGAAAGAGTCGCGCCACGGCAGGATTGAGTACTGGATACAAGGAAGCAGCGCGTTCATCTGAGCCCACCGGATCATCAACTCGTCGTCGCACTTCGTCTGCAGATATTCGTTTCCCCCGAGCATGTCGGGCATGATGAACGGATACCCGATCATTCCCAGGGCCAGGAACTGCGTCACGACCGACGACATCCCGTTCTGCAGACCCCATTCGCTGTTCTTGTCGAACAGACGGAAAAGCACCGGTTGATGCTGACTGAACCAGCCGGAGCGCATCTCGGCCGCGGCGTGTTCAAACCCCCAGTCGGCGTAGTGGTCAGGGTACGAGTTGAATGGAACACCCGGGGCAAGTTCGATCGGTTTCGGCAGGAAGCATGTCTCCCCGGCATCGTACTTGAATCCGTCAAGACCGTAGTCGTCCATGAGGGCCTGGACCCTGGCACCCCACCAGTCCCTGCCGGCGGGCGACGTGAAGTCGATCGTTCCAGCGAAGGGCACGAACAGGATGTCCCACCAGCCCACCAGCGCCGGGTAGGGAGTGTCCGGTCCCGATGACACGAACGCGCCTGCCTTCACGCCGTCGTCGTAGTCCTCGGCATCGTTGTTGACGAATGGCGGTATCCAGGCGGTGACATCGGCTCCAAGTCCGTGGATTTCGTCGATCATCGCGACAGGGGTCGGAAACTTCGTCTGGTCGAATCTAAGGTCGCCCCAGTTCCTGGTCCATTTATCGTCGATCTCGATCACTCCGGCATCGTAACCGTGGTCGATGATCGAGTGTGCGAAGTTAAGGATTCGCTCCTGGTCGATATCCCATTTGTAGGCGGCCCAGGTCGTCCAGATAGGTCTGGTGAACAATTCGTCGGCCGGCCTGGAGCCAACCGGCAGGTCGGGTCTGTTTACCCAGGTTCGGTTGACCCACTCGCGATAGGCTTGAACCGTGGTACGCGCCCCGAACATGTCGAATGCCAGGGTCCGTTCGCCCTCGAGCGGGACAACGTGGATGCGAAACACGCCGTTTGGTGTCGGTTCTGTGCCCGAAACCAGGTTGAAGTCGAGCGAGAGGGTCGAGTAGGAGTCGATGAACATGCCCAGGCCTTTCGACGTGAACCAGAGCGGGGAGACGATGTTCGTGCCTTCGTCCGTGACGAACAGGGGTCTGCTGAAGGAACCGCTGTTCATCGGGAAGTGCTGAACCCCCTCAAAGAAGTGCTGCTCCCTGTAGTTCTTTTGCGCGGTCAGTATTCCCTGACCATAGATGAATCCCATGGAATCGATGTCGAAGGAGAAGCCCCATGAAGCGACCGGCACGTCAAACGCCGCGAAGTCCGGCGCCATTTCGATTCGGAAGCCGTCCGAACCGGACTGGGTGACGTTCAGGACGCCAAGCCTGGTGGTCCCATTCATCATGCTGAATGACGCCGAGGGGCCATCAAAGCCATCGACTGGACCGGCGTACTTCAGTGCCTGGACAACCTGATATGCCGGATTCCTGCCATCGAGGTCGGTGGTGACAACGGCTGCCGCCGCGAAGATGCCGTCTTTGTCCGACGTCGAAAACAGGGTCTTGTCCCCCATTGACATCGTCATCCGGAAGGGCGTTCCGGTCAATTCAAGTTCGGCCGTGCCGTTTTCGATGATCCATGCGTCATTCGACGCTACCAGACTCCAGCCCGAGCCGTCGCCCACGCATCCACAGAGCCAGCATGCCGCGGCCAGAAACAGGATGGAACTCGCGCGCGCGACCTTCTGAACAGCAAGAATCGAAAATGGCGATGACACTGAACCCTCCATTTCATTTGTTCGGCAGGCGCAAATCCGCGCGATCATTTGCATGCTGCGCAACTGCTCGATGCTGGCATATAATACCGCGCATTTACCGGCAACGCCCTGTCGGAGGTTCATCAGTTGACAAGACCCAGCATGAAGATCGTGGTCGGTGGCGCGGGTGTCATTGGCGGCCATATCGCCAATTCCTTCGCTCGCGAAGGTTACGACGTGACGGTCGTCGACATCAACGCGGATCAGGCTTTTCACGCAGACGAGATCCCGCAGGAAAGGCGGATCGTCGGTGATCTGATTTCTACCGACACACTGAGGCGGGCCGGTGTGGCCGATGCCGACATCTATGTCGCATCGTCAAACCATCATGAGGCTAATGCGCTGTCGGCGCTCAAGGCCAAGTCGCTAGGCGCCAAACGCGTGGTCGCCTTGATCGAGAACGTGGCTTATTTCGACGATCCGGTCGGCATCTATCGTGACTGGCTGGGGATCGATCTGGTTCTGAACACAAGATTTCTGGTCGCGACCGAGATCGCCCGCAGCATCCGGACGAAAGGAGAACTGTCTCTCGACGTGCTTGCCGAGCATGGAACCGAGACGATCCAGTTCAAGGTCGGCGCCGGCGCCGAGTATGTCGGCAGGCCGCTGCGGGAGTTGAGACTGCCCAGTCACACGCTGATCGTGGCCGTTACACGCGACTCTGAACTGGTCATTCCCGACGGGGACTACGCGGTCATGCCCGGCGACGATGTTCTGCTTCTGAGCCGTGTCGAGAACATCCAGGCGGTGGAGCGGCGTTTCGGTGCGCAGGGCAGGAAGTCCAGAAAAACCGTCATCCTCGGCGGTGGAACCGTTGGCCTGGCGGTCGCCAGACAGCTCGCGGACCTTTCTAATATCGTCGTGATCGAAAAGGATCGCCCGCGTTGCGAACTGATCTCGCGTGAGGTCGATCGTGTGACTGTCATTCACGCGGACGGCACCGACGCCGAGATCATGCTCGAGGAAGGGGTCGGAACGGCCGAGGTATTCGCTGCCGTGACCGGTGGCGACGAGAGAAACATCATCGCCGCCAGACTCGCGCGTGATCTGGGGGCCGCACGCGGAATCGCGATGGTCTCGCGTTCCGGGTTCGGGCCGGTCTGCCGTCACATCGGTCTTGAGACCGTCCGGAGTCCGGACCAGATCGTGTTGCGCGAGATCGTGAGGGCCTTGATTCCATTCGGTGTGATTGGCTCCTATCCGGTGCTGGGCGGTATCGCCCAGTTTGTAGAGCTGGCGGTCGCGCCCGATTCCGCCGTGGCGGGCAGGACCGTCGCGCAGGCAGGCTTCCCCTCCGGTTCGGTGGTCTGCGCTCTCGTGGACAAGGACAGTTTCACGATTCCCGACGGCCACAGCGTGATCGTGCCAGGGTCACGCGCCATCATCTTCTGCCGTTCCGAGATTCGGGACGTCATTGACCGGATGTTTGCCTGACCGGTTGCCTCAACCTGTAGAAGAATTTCCAGAAGATGTGAGAAAGTTGAAGTTTTGCTTGCAATCCATGAAATAGGCGTATACCATACATCTGTCTGCGCTGGATGCCGTTTAGCGTCTTCCGAGTGTTCTTTCATCGCTTCCGGAAACTTCCCAAAAGGCAGAATTCGGTGGATATGGATGTCACGCGGTGATTGGCCTCTTTGGGTCACTGGCGGCGTCAGGCATTGCAGGCGGGTTGGTTTTGGGGCTTGCCCCAGTAATTTCAGGAGTTTCCTTAATGGGAAAGAAGCTGTTTCTTGGTGGCCTGGCGTGGGCCACGACGGAAGAGTCGCTGCGCGCGGCTTGTGAAGAGTTTGGCGAAGTAGAAGAAGTCCGCGTTATCACGGATCGTGACACCGGCCGTTCGCGCGGTTTCGGTTTCGTGACCTTCGTGAAGGACGAGGATGCGGAGCGCGCCAAGGACGAGATGGATGGCAAGATCGTTGACGGTAGGGCGATAAAGGTCGACTTCCCGCGCGAACGCGCCGAAAGGTCTGACAGGCCCGATCGCGGTGGCAGGTCGTTCAATGGTGGCGGTGGATTCCGTCGCTTCTGATCGATAATACTGCGAACTGAAGACGCCCCCGATGGTATCCTCAGATCCCATCGACAGGTTGAATACGGTCACGGTTGGAGTAATTTCCGACACGCACGGCCAGCTTCATCCCCAGGTGCGTCGGCTGTTTGAGCATGTGGACCTTATAGTCCATGCGGGCGATGTTTGCGGGCACGGCGTGATAGAGGGATTGCGGGAAATCGCGCTCCTTCACGCCGTGTCCGGAAACTGCGATTCGTCCGAAGCAAACCCGGGCCTGCCAGGGTTTGATCTATTCAGGGCTGGCGGCAGAAATGTCGCCGTCATTCATATCCTACAGAAATTGTTGATTAATCCGGCTGCGGCTGGCGTTGATGTCGTTGTATACGGTCACACGCATATCGCAGCGGTGGAACGTGTCGATGGCGTTCTCTACGTGAATCCGGGCAGCGCCGGACCTCCGCGCTTCGGACGGGGCAGGTCGGTTGCGATCTTGAATATTACCGCTTCGGTAATTGACGCGGAAATAGTAGAATTCGGCAGTTGATTCGGATTCCAACCCGAAATACCGTTATTGCGTGGTCTGCTGGAGTACATCATGAAGCTTTCCGTCAGGTTGTTGATTGCTCTCTCAGTTGCGGCGTTGGTCGCATGCGGTTCCGACCCCGTGCCGACTGACGACGGCAGCCCTCTGGTCGACGTTGTCGAGGATCACGGAGTTGCCGACGTCGTCCAGGACATCGCTGACGACGAAGGTGTGGGACGGGACGAGTCCCCGCTGGACGTGGCTGTCGACGATACGCCGGTTGACGTCCCGGTGGATGTCGAGCCTCAGGATCCCGGTGTCGCGGACGTGCAGCCCCTGGACGTGCCTGCCGATGTTGTCTGCGAGGAAGAAGCCGATTTCGATTACAAGTGCTCGGAGTTCCGACCGGAGACATGCCCCGGCGGACTCTGTGTCGCTGAGTACTGCATAGGTCCGGAGCTTGATCCGGATCGCTGGAATGACTGCACGTTGGGCGGTGTCTGTGATCCGTGTGTTCAGCCCTGCGTGTCGTCATGCGAGCCCGATGTCGGCTTCACCGGCTTCAAGCAGTACGACGGCGAGGATACGATGACCGTCTATGTGCATGGTTTCGAGTACTACCTCGAATCCCAGCTTGAGACCATGGTCTTCGGCGAGGATCTCGGCTGCGGCATGCTCGACAACATCAACTGGTTCGGTCCGGCTCACGTATGTTCAGACGAGGGTGGCGCGAACTCCCCCAATCAGTACACCAGTCTTGAGTACTACGGTCAGGTTCCGGCGGCGTGGCTGGGCGAGGAAGACCTCGCCGAGATAGCCCTTCATCCCGAAGAGGGCGTTGAAGCCCTGTTCAGGTACTCGCTTATCACGGCAAAATTCATCAGGCACAAGATCGAGGCTACCGGTGCGAAACACGTGAACCTGCTGTGCCACTCGATGGGATGCCTGATCATCATGAACATGATCGAGCATGACATGGAAGGCCTTGCCTCGGACAATGTGTTTGTCCGCTGGGTGACGATTTCCGGCGCGCTCGCCGGTGCGCGCGAGGCCAATTACTTCGACAACCCGCAGGTCCAGACGCTGATGGATTCGGTCGGTCTCGCAACCGCCGACTTCATCTTCCTTCAGCCCGAGGTGATCAAGGACAAGGCGCTGGTCTGGGATCATCGTCTGTGGGAGTGCAACAACCCGCTGTTCAGGGAGATGCTGATTCACCACATCTGCACCACCGATCCGCGGAACGCCAGCGCGCTGAACCAGCCCGTTCTGAACTGGCTGGAGCCCAACGTTCCCAACGATGGCGTCCTTTACACTCCGGACATGTACTTCCACGAGATGGCTCCTTCGGTCAGGAGGCACACGCCTCGCGGCTACGCGCTGGAATCCTCCAGAACGTTCATGTTCATGGAACACAACGGCGTGAAGTCGGACCGTGCCGCAGCACTGCTGGCTACGGCCGGTCTGTTCGGCAAGCGGCGGGTGACGGTCTCGATCGACAGAATCGAACTGAAGAACGACCTCGAGAAGGACAGCCTGATTGACTTTTCCGAAGGTGGCAATGTGCCGGCCGAAATCGTCCCGGAAGCATGGGTGAAGTTTAATCCCTACGTGATGGACACGTTCCAGGAAGACTTGATCGTCCATCAGGAGACCTGGCAGGACAGGGTCGCCGGATACTTCACTCAGGAAGAGGATCAGGTGCTGAATCCGGACTACGTCCTGTTCGAAGGGCCGGTGTTTGACGAGATGAGTCAAATCACGGTTTCCCTCAGGCTGCTGGAAGCGGATGCCTATGCGGCGCAGGGAATCAATGAGGAACTGCTCGGGATCGGACAGGACACCAAGGAACTCATCTCGTGGTCCGGCGTGATGTCGCTGGTCAGCGGCGATACGGTTGAGTTCGGGAATGACAACGTGAACGTCCGGCTCAAAATCAGGGTCATTGACCTCTACTGATCTTTCATCGATGTCTATCTGATCTGTAACATACCGATATTTAAATAGATTGTTTGATTGTTTGTTCGATACAAGTTGCTTGTGAAAAAATAAACAGTGGTGCAGAATACGCGCTCGACGTGCGTAATGGTTCGATTCCGACGTCAATAGACTGAAATAACGGAGGCTCAAGATGGCGACCAGGACTGTGGCTGATATCGATGTTTCCAACAAGACCGTGCTGATGCGCGTTGACTTCAACGTACCCCTCAAGAATGGCGTCATCACCGATGACAATCGTATCGTTCAGGCTTTGCCCAGCATCCAGAGGGTGATCGATCAGGGTGGTCGGCTCGTTCTGATGAGCCATTTTGGCCGTCCGAAGGGAGTCGGGTTCGAGGCCGCATATTCGCTCAAGCCTATTGCCGAAAGGCTGGCCGAGCTGATTCGGCGGCCCGTGTTTCTTGGTCCTGCCTCGGTGGTAGGCCCCGAGACCGAACGGATGGTCGCGGCCATGAAGAACGGGGAAGTGCTTCTGCTCGAAAACGTCCGTTTCATCGCCGGCGAAACGATGCCCGACCTTGCCAAGGAGAACCCGGACGGCAAGCTGACCGAGGCTCAGCAGAAGGAACTCGATGAATTCGTGGACGCCCTGGGCCGGCTTGGCGACGTCTACGTCAACGACGCGTTCGGAACCTGCCACCGCAAGCATGCCTCGATGTACGGGGCCGCAAAGGCCATCCAGAAGAAGGGCGGCGCCGCGGTCGCGGGATACCTGGTCGAAAAGGAAATCCGTTACCTGAAGGAAGCGGTAGACAACCCGAAACGTCCGTTCGTGGCGGTGATGGGCGGGGCGAAGGTGTCGGACAAGATCAAGCTGATCTCGACCCTGCTTGGAAAGGTCGATCGAGTCCTGATCGGCGGCGCCATGGCCTACACTCTTTTGAAGGCGAAGGGTGTCGAAGTTGGAAAAAGCCTCGTCGAGGAGGACCAGGTCGCGGAGATGAAGGCCCTTCTGGACAAGGCCGGTGACAAGATCATGCTGCCTGTGGACCATGTCGCGACAGACGATTTCGCTGCCGGTTCGCCAGTGGTCGTTTCAGATGTGAACATTCCGGCGAATCTGCTGGGAATGGATATCGGCCCGGCGACCATAAGGCTGTACGGCGATGAAGTCCGCAAGGCGGGAACCATAGTGTGGAACGGTCCGATGGGTGTCTTCGAGAAGCCGGAATTCGCGGCCGGCACCAGGGCGATCGCAATGGCGGCGGCAGATGCCACGTCGAACGGGGCGATCAGCGTTATCGGTGGCGGTGACTCCGCTGCTGCGGTCTCGCAGATGGGCCTCGACGATCGCATGACGCACATCAGCACCGGTGGCGGAGCCTCCCTGAAGTACCTCGAAGGAAAGGCGATGCCGCCCATCGAGGTCCTGGACAAGGTCTGACCTCGACGCAATCCCCAACCGCCCCGCTAAAATTCGGGTACAATTCGAGTCCATGAAAACAAAAACAAAATTCGTTCTGTCGGCAGTTTCCCCCGAGCAGTTTCCCGAGACCGATCGACCCGAAGTGGCCTTTGTCGGGCGCTCGAACGTCGGAAAGTCGAGCTTGATAAACATGCTTGTCGGAACGGCGATGGCGAGGGTTTCGTCGCGGCCCGGCATGACCACCGCGATTAATTTCTTTGAGATCGAGGTTGCCCGCGACAGGGGGCCGTTCATTCCGATGATGCTGGCTGATCTGCCCGGGTACGGTTTTGCCCGCGTTTCGAAGAAGGAGTCGGCTGGCTGGTCGTCATTCATCGACCCTTATCTGGCCGGTCGCGACAACCTGCGAGTGGTCATTGTACTGGTCGATTCAACGATCCCCGCACAGGCCAGCGACATAGCGATGGTTGAGTGGCTGCGCGGGGCGGGGCGTCGTTTCATCCTGGTGGGAACCAAGTCCGACAAGCTTTCCCCCAGCCGCCGCCAGTCCGAGATGAAGAAGCTTGGCGCCCAGTTCGGGAGTGACATCCTCGCCGTCAGCGCGCGAACCGGTGACGGCATCGAAGACCTGTGGCGGTTAATCCTGAAATTGTGACGGGGACTATTCCTGTCGCGGCTCAATACTGATTATGCGGCCAGCCGAGTAGGCGGCGAACTCGGGCGCGTACATCGGCTGGATGGTCGCGGGAGCTGCCTTGAAGTCGCCTGCCAGAGCCGCGCGGATACTGTATCTGAACGTGTATTCACCCCTGGGCAGACTCTCGAAGAAGAAGTTTTCGCCGCTGTCCCTGACCTCTTCATACCACGAGATCCCGAAATTCCAGTTGTAACCGGACACCGACTTGACCGGCTCGAAGCCGGCCGGTCGCGGATCGCGCAGGTGCACGTACTCCACCGGTTCACCGCTGCGAATCGAGATCTGGACCTCGACTTCGTCGCCGGGACTCACCGCCGTCGATTCAGTTATCGGCTCAAGCACCGGGCCGGAAGTGGTCTTCTTTTTCAGGAAGTACTTCCTGTCGATTTTCAGGAGGTCGCCGTCACCCTCTTCGGGAAGTTTCTCGGTCGAGAAGTGCCATGTCGCGGACGCAAGCGCCCATCCCGGAGTCTCCTTCGTGAAGGACACCGTCGACATCTCCGATTCGTCGACGTCCGGCCCGTCGATAACCATCTGGCCGCGGGTCTCGCCAGATTTGAGCGGGTCGAAATCGAAACGTGCCGTGCGATCTCCGGCCTTCACGTCGATGATCTCGCGGACACCAAGTTCGTTCTGCGCCGCAAGGTGATGCGCCAGCGCGTAAAGGACCTCGGCGGTCGCCCTGGTGGACTTCCAGTGATTAAGCTTCTTGTTGATGAACAGCCACAGCACCAGTTCGTCGATCGCGTTGCTGTCCGGGTCGATCTCCTCAAGGGTCCTGACTGCCCTCGCGTGGTTTTCGATAGTGTCGTTGTACCACAGCCACGATCGATCCTCGGGCGCCCAGAACATGCCGCGATCCTTTTCCGTCCTGGCGGCGTCCATCACCGAATCCCACACCAGTTGCGCGTCGGCGGTCCTTTTCGCGCGATGAAGCGTCATAGCCAGCATCGACTTCATGCCGACCGACATCTTTTTCCAGTTCTCGAAGGACAGCTTCAGCAGTTCCGCCTGCTCCTGCGTGGTAAATCCGCCCCACATCTCCTGCGGCAGGTTCGACAGGACCCACCCCAGGAATGTCGCGTTGCCCCAGTCATTCTTGACCCAGTCCGGGTGTTCACGCTTCATCCGAAGGAACCATTCGTGCGTCCAGGACATCGCGTTCGAGACCATCCCGGTCGGGATCTCCACGCCGAATTCCATAGCTCTGGACATGCCTGCCACCACGTAGAGCGTCATCCACTGCGAGGGCGGTCCGCCCGGGAACCACGGGAATGCGCCGTCGTCGTGCTGCATCTTTTCCAGCTTTGCCAGGGCGTCGTCCTTCGTCCGCTTTGCGACCGCCGGATCCAGAACCTTGAAGAAACGCGAACTGCCTTCACCCGTCGATTCGCGCAACCATGGCGTTTCCTCGAGCGCCAGCTTGCGGTTGGGATCCTTGCGATCCCATGCCTCGAACTGGGTGTCCCTGGCATCGGCCGCGCGTTTCGCCATCGCAGCCACGCCAGGATAACGGTCGAACAGGCTTGAGACTATCCCGGTCGACACGAAGCGGTTCAAGGTCTGTTCCGCGCATTCGTACGGGTATTCGGTCAGATAGGGCAGGGCCGAAAGAATGGACATGAAAAGCTGGCCATCAACCGTGACGACCAGTTTTTCGTTCACGCGCGTCGGATCCTTGTCGTTCATGTCCTTGAATTCGACGGTGCGCGCATCCTTTCCGTCTTTACCGCGAAGGGTGACGAATCTGGACTGGGCAAGGTGATAGCGTCCCGGCAGTATCGGAACCGGGCGCAGTTCACCGTCGGACAGTGAATCCGACCTGGCGACGATTCTGAAGGAAACGGAGCCGGGTTTCGATGGAGCCTTCACCTTGAAGTAGACGGTCGTGTCACCCTTGGGCGGGCTGGAGAAATTCGCTTCCTTCCGGTCCGGTTCAAACGACGAGGTCACGTCGGCGCCGGTCACGGAATCCTCGATCCTGATGGAGACAGAGCCGCTGAGCTCCCTGTCGGTCGTGTTCGCCACGACCGCCGTCACCACCACGACATCGCCCTCGCGCATGAAGCGCGGCAGGAAAGGCTTTACCATCAGATCCCGCGACGAGATGACGCGGCCTTCTGTCCGTCCGGAACGCATGTCCTTTGTCGACGCGCTGGCCAGAACCTTCCATGTAGTAATCGAGTCTGGAACCTCGTATTCGAGCGTGGTGACGCCGTCGACGCCGGTCAGCAGGTGCGGCATGAAGAAGGCGGTCTCGGCGAAATTCGACCTCACGTCTGTTCCGGCCTGTGCCGGAGCCGCCTTGTCTCCATCCTGATTTGTCGGGCCATTCGCCGCGACCGAGGGTGCTGCCTCGGCCGCCTTGGCCCGGACCAGTCCACTGTCCATCCCAACGCTGTCCGACATCACCTGGTCCAGAGGCGTCGGGGCACTCGCCACCCTCATGCCGGCCCCACCGACGCTCCTCATCTCTCCGTAGCCGACATCGCGTCTGCCCCAGTGCCTGCGCCAGACGTCGAGGTACACGAGACCGTCCGGTTCATACGTGACGACCGAGACGTACTTGACGTTGAAACCGTCGTGCTGCGTGTACAGCCCCGATGCCATCGTCAGGTTGTCGGAGATATTGATTCTGTATTGAATCCCGGGCCACAGGCGCATCATGTCAGGAACCCAGAGCGGCGCCAGGTCGTCCAGCGACCGGTCGTACATCCACGCCAGCACCTCGGCGGCGGGAACCGGACGTCCCGACGGGTCGGCGACCCTGAACGAGATCGTCTCGCGTCCGCCGGGGGTTACCTTGTCGCGGAACTTATCCAGCGACACCTTCAGCAGCCGATCTGACCAGGGCACCGACACCTGAGCGACCTGACTCAGATTCTGGTAGTCACGGTAGGCGATCAGATTGAACTGGAGCCCGCCCCGCGCGGCCCTGTTCACTTTGTAGTTGATGATCTCGGTGCCCGATCCAAGCTTGAGTCTTCGCGTCTCGACCAGCCCCGAGCGATCGCTCACGTTCAGGATCGCGTGCTGGCCCTTGAAGGCTGATCCAACGGCCAGCCGAACGGTGTCGCCCACTTCATACGAATCGGCCTGAGCCTTCAGCAGTATGGGGAGCGTCGTAGGAGCAGCAGGAGAGACCACGTTGAAGTCGAACGACCCGGACCAACTCTGACCGTACTGATCCTTGACCGTGTACCTGAGGCGCCAGAAACCGTTTTCAAGCGCGCCGAGAGTCAGATCGGCGCTGCCGCCGTCGCCGACATCGAGCGTGCCGGCAGCCCTCCTTGCGCCATCCGGTCTCATCCGGACCATTTCGTCCGGTGAATAGCTGTCCATACGATTGTAGTAACCGTCGTAGTCACCCCTGAACCCGGGGAATCCGACAGGCGCGTTTTTAACATCGGAAGGAAGCTGCGGTTTCTCGGGATCGGCTATCCTGAACAGTTTCCAGTCGACCTTGCCCGGGGCCGGGTTGCCGTTCAGATCCATCCTGGATACGGACACATCGACCGGCTTGCCGGCATCGAAGAATCCCTTTGGAGTACTGGCAAGAGCCTTCACGGCGGCCCAGCCCATGTTGAAGAACCTGGAGGCGGAATGAGTCTCGCCCGCCTCGTCGGTCACGTCCACTTCCAGGGTGAACACGAATTCCGGGATATCGTCGCCCTGAGGCTTTTCGCCGGCCTCGGCCAGGAAATCAACCTTGAACACACCCTTGTCATCGGTCTGCTCGACACCGGTGGCGATCACCTCGGTTCTGGCCTGTCTGTACCAGCACCACCAGGGCCAGCGTTCCTGGCGCTGAACCTTCCATGCGACCCTTCCCCCGGTTACCGGCAGGCCGAAGAAGTAGTCGGCCTTGCCGGACACCACGGCCCTGCTGTTCAGGCGCAGACCCTCGGGGCTGTCCACCTCGACCGTGAATGACGGAACACGGTACTCCTCGATCCTGACCATCGTGGATGCGGACTGGTTGACCTGTATGCTCCAGGCCCCGAGCATCTTGCCCTGCGGGATCTCGAACTCGTCCGATCCCGAACCCCACGCATTGGTCTTCACGCGTTTCGACGCGACGACTTCGTAATTGGCGTCGCGTAGTTCCACAATCGCGTTTGCCCCGTCCACGGGCGACCACGGAACGTCGGTATCCGAGCTTCTGCTGAATTCCTGAACCTTGAAGAGAATCTTCTGGCCCGGGCGGTAAATGCTGCGATCGGTATAGATCAGCGTCTGTCGGCTTGCGACTCCGTAGTTCCAGACGCTGCCGAAGTTGTACGGGGTGTTCATCGGCCACGTAAGTCCGCCCTGGTCCACGACGCCCAGGATTCGGCGGCCGTCCACCTGGTTGACCTTCACCCTGGCCTCGCCGAACTGATCGGTGACCGCTTCGGCAAGTTTATTCAACGCCGCCTCGCCTCTTTGCCAGGAGACCGAGAAGAGTCGGATTCTTGCGCCTGCGATCGGACTTCCGAATTCGCCGTCAAGCACGCGTATCGTGCGGTCCTGACGCGACTGATCGAACTCCGTGACGACAATCGGCCCGTCCAGGTACACCAGGATGTTCTGGATGACGTTGTCCTCTTTTGAGAATTCACGGTTTGCCGAAAGCTGTATCACCCAGGCGCCTTTTTCTTTGATGGGTGGCGCCAGTCTGAGCGTATGGTCGCGGAAGTTGCCGGGATCGGTGACCGCGATGTCCCAGGTCAGATCGGGTTTCTGAAGGGATGTGGTGTTCCGGAAACTTTCGATGATGGCGTTCTGGGGATCCCTGACCTTCGGGCCGGACAGTGCCTTGCCGTAGTCAACCTTCCAGGCCTTGAACCAGAGGTGGTTCACATTTCTGACCGAGACGGAAATGAACTCCTGCCCCGGTCTGGCGTTGGCGCGGGAAGAAAGAGACCCTATCTGACGCGCCTCGATCTGGGTCACGAGATTCCTGCATCGGCTGGCCCCGTCCGAACCCGGTCGGCCCTTCACGCATTCGAGAGCTATCCTGCGGGCATGTATCTGGCTGTCGTCCTTATCGACATTGCGGGTCATGTCGGCAAGCACATACATGCCCTCGGCCCACCAGTCGAAGTCTGGTTTTCCCTCAAGACGCTTCGTAAGCCATTCGATCAGGTAGGTATTCCATGCCGGAAGGGAACCGGAATGAGAGGACAGGGTATTTGTCAGCACCAGCCGGGCGTCGAAGGCCGAATCCGTCAGACCACGGGATTCCTTGAGGGCCTGGTGATCCCTGAGGATCAGCGAAAGGGTTTCCAGCGGGTGGTTTTCCGCGGGGGGCGCCGACAGTGGCGCGCGGGCAGCCGGCGCCATCAGTTTTTCGATGTCCAGCCTCCAGAGTCCGTTCGACTCCGCCGGAGTCCACAGGGACGAGTCGGCCAGCTTGTCGGCCAGCATGTAAGCGACCGAGTCCGCGAGCGTCCCGCGTACCTTGTCCGGGTATGTGTCCGGCCTGACAAACTCTTTTACTGTCTCGATCCGCACGTCGACAAGGGCGTCCCTCCAGCTCCAGAGTTCAAAAAGGATGGACATGACGCGGTCGGAGATCTG
>JAGOFO010000164.1 GCA_017997155.1 Myxococcota bacterium | reverse complement strand
GACAGACGACGCGCACTGGGTAAAACCGCAGTCGGCGGTGCAGAAACCGTAGGTATCGGCCGGATTCTGAGCGCAGATCGCCTTGGTAATCGCGCAATCCACGTCCGACAGGCAGCGCCGCCCCGTCTGCATGAAATCGGAACACTTTCCGGTGTAACTGACATTGCACTTGCCCGATTTGCATTCGGTCTCGTTCAGACACTGTTCACCGATCTCCTTGCCGACGGTCCCTGATCCGCAGACCATCACCTTGGAAAGGTCGATGGCGCTTTTCATCTGGATGCAAGCCCTGGACAAAACCACACCATCCGTGCAGTCGATGTCGTCCTCGGTGCATGGCCGCGTCTCGACGCAGTCCTCGCCGGTAATGCAAGTCTTCATGCAGACGCCACGCCCCTGCAGCCTGGTGCAGACCGTGCCGGCAGGACAGGGGTTCGCCGCATCGCACATCAGTTGGGCGCAGTAACCTCCGTCAAAGTTCGGCAGGCAGCCCATCCTGCCCAGACAATCCTCGTGGGCCTGGCACGATCCGCCCACATCATTCGCGTCACCGGCCTCCATGTAACAGACCGACTGGAATTTGCCTTCAGGGTCGGGAACCAGCTTGCATGAGTAACCGTTTCCAAGCGCGTCGGTCTGCTGGCGGCA
The DNA here is from genome assembly GCA_017997155.1 of Myxococcota bacterium. Lineage (GTDB taxonomy): Bacteria > Myxococcota_A > UBA9042 > DTJE01 > DTJE01 > JAGOFO01. The sequence continues at coordinate 4,403 of JAGOFO010000164.1, read as the reverse complement.
GTCGGAATCGTCTTCGCAGGTAATCGTGCACAGCGCCGAGTTGCTGCCTGCGGCAAGGCCCATGCAGACGGAGCCCTCGGGACAAATCAGGTCCGCGTCGCACCCCGGCATCGCGCAGAATCCCTTGGGCCACGACAGGCACTTGCCAGCCGGCCAGGTCGCGCTGGAACACTCGGACGGCTTGTTGCAGGCCTTACCGATGTAGTCGCCGGGGTACTCGATCGGGTTGTTGGTGTCCACCTTCCCGCCATCATCCTTCAGGAGGTCATGGGAGACCGAGTCCGCCGCGTCGGGCCCGACGATGTCGGAAGCATCGTCCGCAACGCTGTCGACCGCAATGTCCGAAGTGATTATCACGTCCGGAACGACTTCGACGTCCGGATTGACCCGCTTGCAGTAATCGCCAACCCTGACAGTGCCTTCGGGGCAAATCTTGCCGCAACCGGACCCGACTGTCAGAATGAACGCAACCACCAGCATCGGAAGCGAACCCGCCGCAACCGGAACAACTCTTCTTTGTGTCATCGGCAAGCCACCAGCGCCTTGTAAACCCAACGTATCATATTCAATTATGGCGTCGAGGGCGATACCCGCCAAACCTGTCGAAAACCGTGGGGCAAAAACTTGGGCTGACACGCGCGCCCGGGGTACTATCTTCGACTGGGTATCCTTTCTATCCGGGGATTGCCGGCGAGGCCAGCGAAAAGCGGCCCGCCATCGGGGACTTATGATTTTCGCGTGCAGAAACTGCGGGAAAAAATACCGCTTCGAACCCACCACCTGCGGCGCCCATGGCGTGGAAATGACGTGCCATGAATGTGGTCAGGGACATATTCTCAGGAACAGCGACAACCCGGACGAGGCGGTCATCCAGGTAGGCATCCGTGGCAGCAACGCGGTCGCCGCCGGCGAGGAAATCTCGACCATCACGGAAAGCAGCGTGCGTCGGATGACCGACACCAGCCAGAAGCGTCGGCCGATGTCCGACGGCTGGTGGGTGGCCGTCAACAAGGACAGGATTGGCCCTCTGAACGAGGACCAGCTGACGCAGATGCTGACGGAAGGCAGAATCAATCGCGAGACGCCGGTCTGGCACGCCCCGATGCTCCAGTGGGAACTGATGGGGACCATCCCGGACACCAGGGAACTCCTTAAACGAGTCCCGGAAAAACCCAGGCTTCTCGAAGACACGGCTCCGCGCCGGATCAGGCAGGTGGACACCGGCTCAACCGGCGAACGACATCTGCGACGCAACACTCCATCCGGCATGTCGTCGGGCGATCTGACAACGGGAGCGACGCGGGAACCCGATGAAGAAAAGCAGCCCGCCGATAGTGATGGCGCTCCGGCATGGGTGCCCGCCGGCGGTCTTGAACCCCGCGATTCCGTGGCGGAATCGCGTCGTGATTGGACCGAAGAGACCACCAAGCCAGGCAAGAAACGCGAATCCAGGCACGCCGCCAGCCGACAGGCTTCCGAAAGGAAGACGCCCGAGGGCCGGGGGTCCGGGCGCACGCTGCTTTTCGTCACCATAGCGTTCGCCGTCGTGGCGGTCGGCGCCGTCATAGCCGTAATAGTGCTTCTTAGTCAGCGTGATGCCGTTCAGACGGCTCCGAAGTCGAGTCCAGCGGTGACCGAAACAGCGCGAACCGCGTCCGTCCCGCAGGCCACGCCGACCACGCCGGAAGTCGACCGGACCGCGTCCGCCGCGGTCCCTGCCGCGCAGTCGGCGAACGATACGGCAGCACCCGCGGCGACCGCCGGAAACGAACCGTCGAGGCCGTGGCTCGCGCCGTCCGATGGCGCCGCGTCTCCGGCCGGCACATCGGCCGCGGCTCAACCAGGCGTCGAAACGGCACGGGCAGGCGACTCGGACAACACCGCGGCCGCTGATCAGCCCCACGCGGTTGTCGAGCCCAGGGTTGGCGCCACGCTGGATCAGGCCGCGGTCAGCAGATTCCTGGCCGAACAGATCGGTCTTTTCCAGGACTGTCGAAAGAAGATGGCGGTGGACGTGCCCCGTCAGATCCCGATCTCGCTCAAGTTCACGATCTCGACATCCGGTGCCGTCAAGGATCTGGGGTTTGACACCATCGATATCATCGATGCCGACCTCAACCAATGCATAAAGACGACCTTCGAGTCGATCAAATTCCAGCCCCTGACCAGGGAGATGACTTACACCGGCAATATCGTTCTTCCCCGGGTAAACTGAAACGCCACCTTGACCATAGCCACCCCGGGCGACGCGCTTTCTTCCAGCTTGTTTTCCCCTGCGCAAAGTCGTTCATGAGGCTCGCGCGCACCCGCCGGTATCAATATACCTTGTTAAAGTACCCGCCAATTCTGTAGAATGCGGCGCAGTTCTTTACTCACAGAGGCCCCGACGAACATGAAGAAATCCACCAGCATCACCCTGACCGCGACACTGCTTGCCGCCGCTTTTGTTGCCTGCGGCGGCGGTCTCGCCGGCGACAATCCTCAAATCGAGCTGGATCCGGCAGGAACCGACGTTCAGATGACGACGGTATACTCAGTCAAGGTGATCAATATCGGCGACACGACCCTGAAAATTCCGTCGGCCCCTGTGCTCGCCGGCGGACTGTGTCAGGACGGCGTGACATCGGCATTCTCGCTTGAAGTTCAGGCCGGTGCCGGATTCCCGTACGAAATCGAGCCTGCCGATAACGTGCCGGAAGGTGGAAACGCCGCACTGGAACTGACGGTCAGGTTCAACGACCCGACCGATCTCTGCAGCAAGAACGCGACGGTCACGATACTCAGCAACGACGTCGATACCGAGGAACTGGTCATCAACATCACGAAGGCCGTGGTGGAACCGAATATCGCGGTCAATCCAAACCCGGTCGACATGGGCTTCGTGCCGCTCGGCCCGTCCGCCTTCGAGGACACGATGTACATCCAGAACACCGGCCTCGCGCCCCTGGAAATCAGTCGCGTCGACGTGATCAAGATGGCGGACGGCTTCGCGTTCGTCTGGCCGTGTGAACGCAAGTCGGACGCGGCGGGTACCGAAGCCTGGGCGACCGACAAGGACGCCCGAATCCCGATCGCCTACGACCCGCCGCAATCCGGCATCAGGATTGACGACACGATCTGCGCGTCGCCGGTGGTCGTCGAACCGGCCAGTTCGGTCGGCATCCCGGTCTTCTACACCGCCATTTCCGAGACGCCCGCCAGGGCCATCTTCCTTCTTTACAGCAACGATCCGGACTACGACATATCCAGGGGCGAATCCTACGAGGCCACGCTCCAGGCGAACTACGGCGGTCCGTGTCTGCTGGTCACCCCGACTCCGATCGATTTCGGCACGGTCGTGGTCGGCAGCGGCACCGAGGAACGCAACGTCCAGATCTACAACTGCGGAGACGAGGAACTCTCGATCCACGGCCTCTACTTCTCGGAAGGCACCAGTTCGGAATTCACGATGGACATTTCCCCCGCCACCCAGGTATCCGAAAACAATCCCCTCAAGGTGGCCGCCGGAATGACCACGTCGATCCTTGTGAAATACACGCCTACGGACGTCAACAAGGACCTGACCGGAAAACTGGTCCCGGATCAGGGATTCCTGGTGTTCGACAACAACACGCCGCGCCAGTCGCTGCAGGTTCCGATCAACGGACTTGGAGCCGAGGCCCAGTGCGCTGTCTGCCAGTTCTCGATGTCAACGACCGCCGGGGCGCTCAACGACGGCGACACCATCAAACCCCAGGAAGAAATTCAGTTCATGAACCACAGCGTCGACCCGACTTTCGGCGGATCGATCGCCTCCTGCGACTGGACCGTCAAGCAGCCGGCGGACTCGGTGTCGGTCTTCGTGCCGACCGCGACCGTTTGCAGCGATACCACGTTCCAGCCGAATATCATCGGCGAGTACGAATTCTGCCTTGAGGTCTTCAACAAGGACGGCTGTTCCGACAAGTGCTGCCAGACGGTCAAGGTCGAGCCGCCCGAGGGCTGCCACATCGAACTTACCTGGAACACCCCCGCCGACACCGACCAGGGCGACGAGTGCTACCTGTCCCGCAACTGCGGAGCCGACATGGACCTGCACGTCGCGCATCCGATGGCCAGCGGCGATTTCAAGGACACCGACGGCACGCCATACGGGTATTTCGACCCCGATTTCGACTGCTACTGGTTCATTACCCAGCCGGTCTGGGACATGGACAACGCGTCCGACTGGGATCACCAGCCGAACCTGGATCGCGACGACACGGACGGCGCGGGACCGGAAAACTTCACGTACAAAAAGCCGGATCCGGACGTTTCGACCACACCGCCGAACTGCTACCGCGTCGGGGTTCACTACTTCGATGACCACCTGTTCGGAAAGTCCTACCCGACCATCAGGATCTTCGTGAACGACTCGGTGCCGG
>JAGOFO010000163.1 GCA_017997155.1 Myxococcota bacterium | reverse complement strand
ATGAACGTGAATTCTTCCGAACCGGAAGCCTTCCGGACGAACACAAACAGCATGCTGCCGTCGTGCGAATCGTAGAATCCGCCGCCCGTGACCATCTTTTTCGCCTCTGGCTGATCGGCCAGCAGGCTGCCCCAGTCGATTCCTTCCGGCGTCTGATCGGCGTTCAGCCAGCGCAGCCATTCATCCAGGAAGAACTGCATTCCGTTGAGGGCATTCTTCGCGGCGCTCATGTCGATGCCGGATGTCGGGATCGATGGCGGATTCGCGAAGTAGTCCTCGCCCAGCTTCAGCGCGCCGTCGATATCCTGAGGCAGTTTGCCGTTCAGGTTCAGCAGGCCGTTCATGAACGACGCGGCCTGGTCGAACTGCTCGCGTGGCAGCATCGTGAAGCCGTGCGACACGAAGAACTCGAGATCCATCCTGGCATCCGCGTCCGCGATCTCCGGGTACAGCGGCCTGCCTTCTTCGTCCTTCGCCTCGAGTCGTCTTTCGAGCTCGAGGGCGTACTCCTCGAGGTCCTTGCGTGGAACGCCCTCGATCGCGACGATCAGGTCGGACGCGGCGCCGAAGGTCTCCATGTAGTGCTCGAAGCGCATGACCTCGGGACTGTCCTTGGACAGCAACGCGGTCCTGGAAGTCGAGAAACTCATGGAGTTGAGCGCCCATAAAGCCAGCGCGCACAGAATCACCGCGGCGCCAAGAAACACGAAAGGCTTCCTTGCCGAAGCCGTGGCAACCCGGGAGAAGAATCGTTCAAAGGCCTTAGAGAATCTTTCAAACATTTTGCGAACCCTGTTTTCTATAAAATTTCCGGTCGGTTAGTCGGAAAAAGCTGCCAATGGTCCCTGGAGGCACCACGCCTTCGTCCGGGGCAGATTGTCACCGCCAGCGGGGGGCTTTGTCAAGGAACCCTCGCCCAGCCCGGATCAGGGTGTCATGTCGCGAAAGCCGTGATTTCGTCCGAGCGGCGTTGACGTCGTTCGCCTCTGCCAATAACCTTGTCAGCCTGTTCTTCATTAATTCGGGGGTATCGATGACACGCCGGTTCCTGACAGCTCTCTCGGTTGCGCTTTTTTTAGTGGCTGCGTGCTCAGGTGGTGAGACCCCCGAGGACGTTGCGGTGGACACGTTGGACGTCCTTGATTCGGTAGAGGATGTCTTTGATTCGGTAGAGGATGTCTTTGTTCCGCCTGAGGATGTGCTGGATTCGGTTGAGGATGCCCTTGTCGATGTCCCCCAGGATTTGACTGGCGACGCGGTGGAGGAGTTCGATTTCACGGTGCCGTGGGTTCCTCCAGCCGGGCCGTGGCCGAAATGCGCAGGATATGCCGGCACTGAAATGACGCTTTCACAGAAAGCCGCCTATTACGACTGGATTGGTCCGAAGCTTCATCAGGAGCCTCGCGCCGGGGACCACGAATTCGTTGCAAGGATGTACAACATCGTCTGTGATGGCCCTGTGCCAGCAACGATTGTGCCCGATTCGGAGCTGCCGGTCTGCACACTCAAAGCAAGCGAAAACAATGGGTTGTGGACAAGTATGTATGTGGCTTCCCAGTGTTTCCGGTACGGCGCGACCCGTGACCCGGAAGCTCTTGCCAACGTGAAGCGCACTCTTGCCGGCACGTATGAATTGATGCAGATCACCGGTCGTCCCGGACTTTATGCCCGTGAGGCATCCGATCCCGCGATCGCCCCGGCACAGACTTGTCCGGAAGATCCTATGGATTATGTGGCCCCGACCGCCGACGGGCGGGTTGGCAATCGCTGGGTGAAGGTCGACACCGACGGGTGCATGCTGGAGTACGATCCTGCCACGTCGTCGTGGAACAAGTATCCTGACGTGTGCACGGACGTGAAGTTCGCCGGACGTTGCTGGAAGCGCAATGTGTCGAAGGACGAGTATTCCGGGCACGCTTACGCGGCGGGGGTGTGCGCGAGGGTGGTGGACGACCCCGATGTTCGGGCGCTTGCCACGACCATCCTGTCGGACATCGCGCATCACCTGATTGACAACGCGTACTGGCTTACCGACCTTGACGGTCTTCCTACGCGGTACGGTTCTATTCACGCGATGTCTTTCGATCACTTCCCGGGATTCAACGCCAAGCTGGCGCTGGTCTGGATGAAGTCCGCGGCAATGACATCCGGCGAGCAGGAGTTGATCGACGAGTACTACAACTGTCTTCTTCAGTCCGAAGGCATGCTGGCTTGCATCGACCGTCCCTCCGAGAGCCCGGCGGACTACACGACTTACATCGGGGAGCTCGGTTTGAAGCTTGGTTGCCAGACCAATTTTGACAATGTTTCCATGATGCTGCTGGCCTACCTCAACGAGATTTGGTACGAACCGTCGAAGGCCGAACGCGTCAGATTCCGTCAACTCTTCGAGAACACCAGTCGTGGGCCCGACAGCGACGAACGCGACATCTGGTCAATGGAATCGCCGTTCTACAATTTCATGATCGCCGCGGCCGAAGGCGACGTCGAGATGTCGGTCGAACGGCGTGCGTTGATCGAGTCACTGGTGGACGACGGCATATGCTCACTCAAGGCATTCAACCAGACACAGATCGAACGGGATCAGGACAACTCCGGTCTTGCCGTGGGCTGCGTCTCGGATAGACACGGCAACCTTGTCGAGGGGATCATTCCGGTCTCCGACAGGTGTCCGGCCACCTTCGAGTGGTGGGGCGATCCGTCCGAGATAGAGTCCTGTGTCGCGGATCCGAACCGTGCCGACAACCCGGCAGGCTTCCTGGCCCCATACTGGATGGGGCGTTACTTTGGGTTCATCGACGCCGATATGTAGAGCCGACTTTCCACTGCACGCATGCGGTTATGGAACCGTATCGAATCGTTCGATATAATCATTACCCGTCAATACCGTGGTGACCGTCATGGAACATGCACTGCCGCGTTCCTTTTCCGATGATGCCTGGAAGAACAGCCTGCGGTCCCGTCACCGGCCGCGCAACTGCGTGTGGGAGCTTACGCTCGGGTGCAACTTGAGCTGCCTGCATTGTGGTTCCTCGGCGGGCCGCGCCAGACGCGATGAGCTGACCACTGATCAGTGTCTGGATCTGGTGGACCAGCTGGCCGATCTCGGATGCGAGCTGATCACGCTTTCCGGCGGCGAACCGATGCTGCGACCGGATCTTTATGACATCGCCCGGGCGATCGCCGACCGCGGCATCCGCGTGAACATGGTTACGAACGGTCTGCTGATAACCGACGAATCCGCGGCCCGCATCAAGGCTTCGGGCATGTGTAACGTCGGGGTCAGCATCGATGGCCCCCAGGAGATTCACGATCGCATACGGGCTCCCGGCTCGTTCGTGAAGTCGGTCGAGGGCATCCGGACGCTGGTCGCGAACGGAGTCAGCGTCGGGGTGATGACGACCATCAACAGGTTAAATATCGACCATCTGGCGAGGATCAGACAGATTGCGATGGAGGCCGGCGCCTCGATGTGGCGTCTTCAACTGGCCAAGCCCATGGGCGAGATCTGCGGCGACACGGATTTTGTTATCAGGCCTCGGGATCTGCTTCAGGTGATTCCACAACTGGCCGCGATGAAGCGGCAGGGCGGGATCCATCTCGCCGTCGGTGACTCGATCGGATACTACGGACCCCACGATCAGACCCTGCGCGGCCGTGGCTGGCGTGGCCGTGCCGAATGCTGGCAGGGATGCCGGGCTGGCATGGACGCGATTGGCATCGAGGCTGACGGTGGCGTTAAGGGCTGTCTTTCGATTCAGGCGAAGGCGCCGGACGGCAGCGATCCCTGGCGGGAAGGTTCCGTAAAAGAGCATTCGCTTGCCGAGATCTGGTTCAGGACTGGCGCGTTCGGCTACAACCGCGATTTCACCGACGATCAGCTCAAGGGCGCCTGCAGGACCTGCGGCAAGGCGTCCAGATGTCGAGGTGGAGCTCGATGCGTTTCGACCGCACTGACCGGAACCATTGGCGAGGACCCATACTGCTGGCTGCGTGTCTCCACGACGGCGGACAATCGCGGTATTCGCGACTACGCCGCGCGTGCGGCCGCTGTCGCCAGCCTGGCATTGCTGGTCGGTGGAGCCGCCTGCGACGATGACGAAGACGACAAGACCGACAACGGGGCCGAGGTGGTCGTGCTCGACGCGATTGGCGACGACACGGCGACCAGCGTGGATGCGGTGCGGGACGACCTTGCCGGTGACCCCGGAGCGACGCCTGATCTGCCGGTGGTCACCGATGCGGGCCAGGATGCCGTCAACTGCGTGGATGTCTGCTGCGACTGCGAGTATGGCGTGATTCCCGAAGAGATCTTCCGGCAATGCTGCGAGGTGGTCCAACCCGACTCCGCTCCGGATGCCGTCACACCGGACGTGGCCCAGCCCGATGCGGTGGAATCGGACGTCATCGACTGCGATTCCGTCTGTTGCATGTGTGATTACGGGATCATTCCGCAGGAGGTCTGGGACAAATGTTGCGTCGAGCCGCCTGTCGAGCCGGTTCCCGACGTGGTCGAACCAGTGGATGTCGCGGAAACCGATGCCGGGGATAAGTGTTCCGAGATCTGCTGCAACTGCGAGTATGGGATCATTCCGGAAGAAGTCTATCAGGAGTGCTGCGTCGAAGCCTGCGCCGACGTCTGCTGCGAATGCGATTACGGCGATCCACCACCGCCGCAGTGTTGTCCCTGATTATTACCAGCTATTTCAACACGGTACGTCCGGCACCCTTGTTTTATCAGAGGCAGCGAGGATCGTCGGCGCAGGCGCTCTGGCCACAGTCGATCGTGGCGAATCCCAGACATTGTCCCGAGATGCAGTAATCTCCCGTCGTGCAGCCGAGATTATCGTCGCAGACCGAAGCCGCCGGACTGTGGACGCAGGCGCCTGTCGACGTGTTACACGAGTCGGTGGTGCACACGTTACTGTCGTCACAGTCTTTAATTTTTCCCACGCAGGTGCCCAGGTTCAGGTCGCAGGTATCCCCTGAAGTACACGCGCTGTTGTCGTCACACGAGGTCGGGATCGTGACCGGGGGGTGCTGACAACCCGAACCCGGCAAGCATAGATCCTGAG
>JAGOFO010000018.1 GCA_017997155.1 Myxococcota bacterium | reverse complement strand
TCGCGGGCCGGGACAGATGCTGGATCGCCACTAATCTTTCAGGGGTCGCGACGATGTGCGACGGCCAGGTTCGCGGGCCCACCCCGGCCGAACTGCCGGACCTGGACACGCTGCCGTATCCCGCCTGGAACCTGGTGGATCAGGACCTGTACGCCAGGACGCCCTCGATGGCTGGTGTCGGCAACCGTCCTTACATGACCGTCGTCACTTCCCGCGGCTGTCCGTTTCACTGCTCGTACTGCCACGCGACCCAGGGCAAAAGATTCAGGCCACGTTCGGCCGAGTCGGTCGTGGCCGAGATGAAGCTGATCCGGCAGACCCTGGGTATCCGTGAGTTCGAGATTGTCGACGACTGCTTCAACCTGGATCGCGGTCGGATGAGGGCGATCCTGAACGGAATCATTTCGGACATTCCCGACGCCAGGCTGCACTTCCCGAACGGCGTCAGGTCCGATCACCTGAACGACGAGGACGTCAGGTTGATGCGGCGCGCCGGAACCGTGTCGTGCTGTTTCGCGATCGAGACGGCCGTCCCGGAACTTCAGAAGGCGATCCACAAGAACCTGGACATCGAGAAGGCGAAGGCGACGATAAAGGCCGCGGTTCGCGAAGGAATCTATTCGACCGGGTTCTTCATGCTCGGCCTGCCGCGCGAGACCGCGGACCAGGCGCGCGCCACCGTCCGTTTCGCCCTTGATTCGCCGCTGCACAAGGCGATCTTCATGCTGACCACCCCGTTCGCCGGGACCGAACTGGCCGACATGGCCGCCGAAATTCTGGGCCACCCGGTGAATCAGAATGGCATCAAGGCCTTGAATTACTTCACGAACACCGTGAACATCTCGGCGATGTCCGACGAGGAACTGAACCGGATCTACCGCAGTTCGCACACCCGCTTCTACATGAACCCGCTGCGGGCCATTCGTATCGTGCTGCATCACCCGCGCAAGGCCTCGCTTCCACACTACGGTTTGCTGGTCCTGGCCAAGATGCTGCCCGGACGTCGACGCATACGCTGACCTGCCGCCAGGTTTCCATGACGCCGCTTTCGACATGTCACAAAGTTGAAATCCCGTACCCCGTCATGTATTAGTTATGCGGCCGAACTCAAAGAAACATTAGCGAGAGGTGTGGCCGTGTTCAGGTTTAACGTCGTCATCGCCGTGCTGGTCGCCTTCACGGTTCCGTCATTCGCCCAGGCCCAGTCCAAGTGTTCCAAAAGCAACCCGCTTGGCACCTACACGGACCTCAGGCCGATCTATCCGCCGGCAAAGAACAACCGTTGTATCGACAACTACACGCCTGGAACGTGGACGTTCAAGGATCCGTCAAAGAAGATAAAGATCATCGTGACCGGCGGTTCGATGTCCCAGATGGACTACTTCGCGATGGGTTACGGCCGCTGGGTCGCGCGCATCTGCAAAAACGTCGAGGTCGTGAACATCGCCGAGGTGTCCTGCAATTCGTCCGACATCCAGAAGAAGTTTCAGTCCCGGGTTCTTGATAACCAGAATCTTGATCTGAACGCGCCCGGCATTGAGTACTGGATGATGATCCAGGGCGGTCTGAACAACGTTTCGAACCCGAGCCGCGTCAACAAGGACTTCATGGAACTGTTCCGGACGGTTCACTCCAGGGGGATGAAGGTCGCGGGGCTTACACTTGTTCCGTGGGGCCGTCCCGGCAAGGACAAACGCTGGAAGGGTGAAAGCGCGAAGAAGTATCAGGCGTGGACCAGACAGTGCGTGGACTGGATGATGGGACGCCTGACCCCGGAGGAGGCGCTCGGAAAGCTGTGCCCGGCCGGCAAGACCTCGTTTTCCAGGGATGAACTGCCTGACGTCGCGATCAACCTGTTCGACACGCCACTGCTGGACAAGAAGTCACCTTACGGCAACATGCGCAGCGATATGACCAAAGACGGGATTCATCCTCTTTCCGAGGGACATCGCGTAATCGTCGAATATGCCTGCGACAAGCGCCTGCTCCCGGCAAGCTGGGGATGCGACTGTTCGTGTGCCCGTAAGCCGGCCGAGAAGAAGGCTCAGTAGTCGGCGATTCCGGTTTCCTGTCTTGAACCCGTTATGCTAAGCTCCGATCCAACAAAGATTTTCTGCTAACACATACTACTTTTGTCGGGAGAATCTGGAATGTTCAGCAGACACCGTATTTCTGTGGTCATGGCCGCCCTGGCGTTCTGTCTGTTCTCAACCCAGGCGTTTGCGTTCGAACTGGAGATGCCTGGCGACTCCCTTGCCAAACGCAAGGCGAAAGTCACGGCAGGTTCGGGCTGGCTGACGCAGGGCGCCGAGATCCTGCCGATGAACAGAAAGGCGTTCGAGTTCAGGGCGGGCTTCCCGTCCACCGACTTCGGCGTGCACATTCCAGTCGCGAAATCCTTTGAGTTGATCCCGTTCTGGACGCTGGACTACCTGCCCTACGGCGTCTGGTTCGGTGTTCTGGGCGATACTTTCGGTGTCTCTCTGAAAGGATGCGTCTGGTCCAGGGGACCGCACGCCATCAGCCTTGGGGCCGACATCGGCCTTATCATGATGTATCTGCCCGGATTCAATATCGGCGTCCAGATAGGCGGCCCGGAGTTCCGGTACAGCCATCGCTGGAACAAACCCAGAATCGCGGTCATAACCGGTTTCAGGATGCCGATACGCGTGTGGGGTCTGGCGGTATCGGCCGAGATTCCGATGCTCTTCAACATCGGCTTTGAGTACAACGTGATCAAGGACCTGAACATCCACTCGAACCTCGAGTTCGGACCGACCGTGGTCGCGGCTCCGGGTGGCGTGGCCGCGGTGGGGGGCCACGTCGGATTCCAGTTCGGTATCTCCTATCTGTTCTGACCGATCCACCGTCTTCCGTTCATCTCGCGTCATCGACTGTCATCCGGAGATGGTTTTGGATTGACTCCAAGGGCTTTTGGTGCTATCTTGCGCGCCGTTTCTCATCTTTCAGAGGTCTCCATGCGTCGAATGATTACGCCCTTCGTCGTTTGCGTCCTGGCAATCTCCTTGACCGTGCTGGCGGGCTGTCCCGATGGCGGTCAGGGTTCGGATCTGGACGTGACCGCGCTCGATTCGCTTAATGATGCCGGCTCGGACGTGACCGTCGATAACGGCCAGTCATGCACGGATCAATGCCCCGAGGAGGGAGCCAGGGAGTGCTTCGAGGGCGCGCCCAGGACCTGCGCGGATCTGGACGACGACGGCTGCGTCGAGTGGTCCATGGCAGTAGACTGCGAAGCTGGTCAGGTATGTAACCTCGGCGAGTGCGTCAGCGGTTGCCCCGATCAGGAATGCACGGCGATTGGCGCGAAGGCATGTGACGCCGAAGGACGCGTAATAGAGTGTGGCGACTTCGATTCCGACGGGTGCCTCCAGTGGGGAAATCCGACGGCCTGCCAGGGAGGTCTCGTTTGCGCGCGCGGATTCTGCGGCGAGGACTGCCTCAGCGAGTGCACGTCCATCGGGGCGAAGAAATGCGATTCCAATTCGGTAGTGACATGCGGGGACTACAACAGCGACGGCTGCCTTGAATGGGGCGACGCGAGCGACTGCGGCGACCAGTTCTGCAGCAGCGGCAAGTGCGCGGATGATTGTGACAACGAGTGCAGCACTATCAACAGCCGCCAGTGCGAGGTGGGCGGATACGTCATCTGCAACGAGTACGACGGCGACGGCTGCCTGGAATGGGGAACCGTGCTGTTCTGCGGCCAGGATCAGGTCTGCAACGGTGGTTTCTGTTCCGAGGAGTGCACCTCCGCCTGCACGGTTCAGGGCGCCCGCAAGTGCGACGGCGACGCGGTCCTGACCTGCGACGACTACGACGAAGACGGCTGCATGGAGTGGAGTTCGCCCGTGCCGTGCGACGATGGCCTGGTCTGCAGCGGCGGCAACTGCGCCAACCAGTGCTCGAATGAGTGCACGGTCGCCAAGGCCCGTCAGTGTGACATCAATTCGGTCGTGACCTGCGACGATTACAATTCGGATGGCTGCCTGGAATGGGGTTCTCCGGTTCCATGCGATCAGGGGCTGGTCTGCACCGGCGGCAACTGCGCCCTTTCATGTTCAAACGAGTGCGTGGTCGCCAATTCCCGTCAGTGCGTCGCTGGAACTACGAAAGGTTATCGCATCTGCGGCGATTACAATTCCGACGGGTGTCTCGAGTGGGGCACGGCCACCGACTGCGAGGGAACCCTGGTCTGCAGCAACGGCAATTGCGCCACCACCTGCGAAAACGAGTGCGAGGTTCCCGACGAGAAGAAGTGCGTGGTGGGAAAAGGCTGGCAGCAGTGCCGGGACTATAACAGCGACGGCTGCCTGGAATGGGGAACCGTCACCTATTGTGAGTCCTGGGAGGAGTGCCTCGCCGGCCTCTGCGAACAGTCCGAACCGCCCGCCGTCATCATCATCGACGAGATCATGATCGACACGACCAGCAGCCCGGATATCGACTCTTTCGTTGAGCTCTGGGGTCCGGCCTCGACCGATCTGACCGGTTGGCGCCTCGTTGGAGTCAACGGTTCGAACAACGCCGAATACCAGATCATCGAACTGGTCGGCTCGATCGGTTCGGATGGCAGGTTCGTGGTGGCGCATCCGCAGTCAGCGGCGGCGATTCACGATGCCGGCGACCAGTTCACCGCTGATGTCGACTACCAGAACGGCCCGGACAGCATCCAGCTTCGATTCGGCAACAGCATCGTCGATGCGATCGGCTACGGCACCTTCGGTACCGGCGACTTCTTCGCCGGCGAGACGGCGGCGGTTGCGAAACCGTTGGCCAACCACAGTCTGGCCCGTGACATCAATCATACCGACACTGGCGATAACTCCAAAGACTTCAAGGAGTTGTCCAATCCAACCCCGGGTGCCGCAAATCAGGACGTGAATGAGCCGCCGGTGGCAGCCCTGCAGTGTCCGTCATCGGGCAATCTGGGCGAAACACTGACGTTCGATGGGTCCGGATCGGATGACCCGGACGGCTCGCTGGTGTCGTTCGCGTTCGACTTCGGCGATGATTCCAGTCCTGTAAGCGGCCTTCAGTCCACGGTCCAGCATGCGTATTCGACCGCGGACACATTCACGGTCACGCTGACCGTCACCGACGACCGTGGCGTCTCGGACTCGGCCGCCTGCCAGATCGTCATCGGCGACGACAAGGCGCCGGTCGTCACGTTCATCAAACCCGCAAACGATACCCAGGTCACCCAGGGTTCAGTCGTCAGCGTCATCGTCAACCCCGAGGCGTATCCGGGACGCAACGTCACGAAGGTTGAACTGGTCGCGGACGGCACGCCCACCGGCCTGATGGATGACGCCGCTCCTTACGAGTTCAGTTTCACCGTCCCGTCGGACCACCCGAACAACACCTCCCTTATGTTGCAGGCCAAGGCGACCGACAACGTCGGTTCGGTCGGTTTCGGAACGGTGCGGCTGCAGGTTCGCAACGATCTGCCTGTCGCGGACTTCACCGCCGTGGTCAGTGGCGACAAGGAAATCACGATGGACGCCTCGTCCTCGCGCGATACCGAGACGGCGATGGCCGACCTCGAGGTCCGCTGGGATTTCACGAACGACGGCACCTGGGATACCGCCTGGTCGACCGAGAAGGTGCTGGTCCACACGTATCCGGCCGATGGCCAGTACACGATCAGGATGGAGGTCAGGGATGCGATCGGCCAGACCGCCAGCATCTCACGCACCGTTACCCTGAGTTCGCTTCAGTACATCGGTGGAACCGTCACGACCACGACCTGGACCGGCACGATCGTCGTTACCGGCGACATCACCGTACCGACCGGCGAGACATTGACGGTGGCTCCAGGCACCACGGTTCTTTTCACCTATGTCGATGCCAACGTTGACAGCATCGGGGATTTTGACATCACGGTTAACGGCACCCTGATCGTGGACGGCACCGAGGCGAAGCCGGTTCTGTTCACGGTTTACGGCACCGACCACCGCCATGCGCGAGCCTGGAACCGAATCATCATCAACGGAACCGGTTCGCAGGTCAGATGGGCGACGTTCGAGTACGGCGACATCGCTTTCGACGTGAAGAACGCCCTCGTGGTCGAGGATTCCCAGATTCGCAACTGCCGCAACGGTCTTTTCTCGGGTGGAACATCGGCCGCGCCGAATCTGACCAGGGTCATCCTGCGTGACAACACCGAGGACGGCATTGGAATGACGGCCGGCACGGTCACCGCGACCGCCAGTGTCATCGAGGACAACGGTGGACGCGGCGTGTACGTCAACGGCGGCACCCTTAATCTGTCGGACAGCACAGTCTCCGGAAACGGCGGCAGCGGAATCGAGTATCTTCGTTCGGGAACGGGTCTGGTCACGCGCAATTCGATCACAGGCAACGCATACGAAGGCGTGCGCGTCTGGACCGACAGCACCAGCGACCCGACCCCTGTCATCAATTACAACAATATCGTCGGCAATTCGACGACCGGCGCGCTGGTGGTCAAGAACGTGAACATCTCGACCAGCACGGACGCCAGCTACTACGGCACTTCCACCAGTCTGGACTGGACGAATCCGTCCGGCACCGAGATCATTCGGGTTCGCGTGGCTTACTCCGAGTCGGATTCCAGCAGTGACTACATCAGCGGCTCGGTTCGGAAGGATTCGTCCACGGGCACGGTGATTGTGGCCACAAGCGGAACGGCTAACCGCTGGTTCGCCACCAATGGGTTCGGGGCGACAAAGATCGTGGCGGTTGTCACCGACTACAACAGCAGTTCGTACAGCGGGTCGATTTCCGTCTCCGCGGCGGCCAGCGTCGACCCCGGCGTTGTGCGCGAGATATCCGCCGTGACCTACTCGGGAACGATCGACATGCGTCACAACTACCTGGGCGTGTTCCCGAATGTCCTTGACCGCGTCACCCTGGGGTCGCCTTCCTCCGCGAACATTCAGGGCTTCGTCGGAATTCCGTTCGATCAGACCTGGACCAAGGGCGTCTATTTCGGCGGCGAGACGATCACCCAGGATACGACGTGGCTGGGCACGGTCTATGTCACCGGCGACCTGACGTTCAGCGGCACTTCGCTGACTGTCCAGCCAGGCACGAACATCCTTTTCGCGCCGATCGACCAGGACGCCAGCGGCCAGGGCGACTACCGCCTGACCGTCACGACGTCAACCTTCACCGTCGATGGCAGCCTGTCGACCCCGGTGCTCTTCTCAACGGTTGGAAACGTCGAGAAGGGTTTCCAGGAGGTCAGGATCCTGGGTGGCACCAGCGACGTCGCCGGCGCCGTGTTCGAAAACGGATACACCGGTCTTCATGTCGAAGCGGGAACGCACGCGTTGACCGACTGCACCTTCCGGAAGAACGCGTTCCACGGCCTGTGGCTGAAGGCGAACGTTTCCGGGGATTCCGCGACCATAACGGGCGGCTCGGCCAGCCAGAACCGTCGTGGTGTGCAGGTCGAGTCCTACAGGAGTGTGACCATCGACCGGATGATCATCGAGAACAACACCGAGGATGGCCTGTGGGCCACCACCAGCACGAACGCCGTCGCGGTGACGAACTGCCAGATCCGGCAGAACGGCGCCAACGGGGTATTCCTGAACGCATCGAACCTGGGTATCAGCAACACCAACATCCAGTACAACGGGCAGGCCGGCTTGCGCTACAAGGGCACCTCGACCGGTTCGTTGTCGTTCTCGAACGTGAAGTTCAACGATCTGCCCGGCATCGTGCTTGAAAGCTCCAGCGGCAACCCGAACCCGGTCATCAACAGCAACAATATCTACGGGAACTCGGTCAAGACGGGCATGATGGTTGGCCAGCCGGCTCTGTCGGTAACGACAAACGCCTCGTACTACGGCACCTCATGGTCGACGGTCTGGAACACGAACGCGGGCCAGCCGATCACCTGGATTCGGGCCGCCTATTCCGAGTCCGACAGTGGATCCGACTATATTTCGGGCATGGTTTCCAGCAGCACATCCGGCGGCAAGGTGGTCTACAGCACCAGCGGCACCGCGCCGGCCAGGTTCATCAACATCGAGTCCCAGAACGTGTCGTCACTGGCGGTCGCCGTGGTGGACTACAACAGCAGTTCCTATTCCGGATCGATGTCGGTCGACGTTGCCATCTGGGGCGTCTCGAACGTGCCGACCGTGAACAAGGCTACCGAGGTCGTGGCCGCGACGGACTCAGGCACGGTCGACTGCAAGAGCAACTACTGGGGCGTGTTCCCGGACGTGCAGCCGCGCTTCAGCCTGGGCCGCAACGACGCGATCGATTTCCAGAGCTTCACCGGCGCCGAGTACACGTCGGCCGGTCCGCTTCCCTGATACCGTCAGTCCTTCGTTCCGGTTTCATCGCCATCGTTGAACAGTAAATCGGCAGGCCTGCGGAAACATTCGGTGAAATCCGCGAACATCTGGGCGGCCTGGGCGCCGTCCATGAAACGGTGGTCGTAGGTGATGCACACCGGCAGGATGTGGCGGATCTCGATCCGGTCGTCGACGACCCACGCCTTTTTCGTTACCGCGCACAGCGTGATCAGCAGAGGCACCCTTGAATACGGGACGAGCGGCGCCCATGTGGGGCCGATGCCCAGCGCGCCCACGTTCGTGATCATCACCGACCCGAACGGGTCCTTCGGGATGCCTGGCAGGTTGATGTTCAGCCCGTAGATCAGCCACGAGGCCAATGACAGGTAGAATTTCATCATCCACCAGGGGATGTACTTCCACATGCTCATGTTCTTGCGGATGTCGGCGTCTTCGTTGCGCCTGACGGCACCGGCCCTTTTCACCAGTTCCTGCGCGATCTGCGCGACAGTCTTCTTCTCGCATTCCGGAATGGAGCAGGTCGACAGCGTTGCCTTCTTGACCTTCTCGTCGCCTTCCCCGGGCACGTTGACCAGATAGTTCAGCCTGACGTCCCGCCGCAGCCAGATCCGGCTGCCGCGCAGAAATCCGTTTATTTCCGGGCGCCGCTGCAGGATGTATGTCAGCGCCTTGCCCACGACATGCGAGAAGGTAATCTTCACGCCATGCTTTTTCGTGTATTCGTCCATCATCGGAATGATGTCGGTGACGTCAATTTCCATGATCGAGTAGACCTGCGGATCCTTGGCCGTGCGCCAGGTGCCCATGGCCGCCTTGCGAAACACCGAAACCCCGTCAAGCCTTGTTACCGGAACGTATCCCATGCGCTTCCCCCCTTGGAACAGGCGCGGTAATGATAAGTCACGACGCCGGATCCGTTAACAGGAATGATTGACCGCTCCCCGCCGGGTCTGGCCGGGGAATTGGCGATCCAACGGGGCCACGGTCGTATATAATCGGTGAAAATGGTTCACGGATACCTCGTGAGGGGTCAATGAAGAGAATCTGGAACATCCTGGTCGGGATGATGCTGGTGGTGACAGCGTGCGCGCTGGTACACGGGCAGGTGGCCGGTTTTTCGTTTGTGAATTGGGACGACGACCTGCATGTGGCCGCCAACCGGGCGGTCACCGATCCAGGCTCCGTTTCCGTGCGCGACCATCTGATGACGCCCTATCTGGGTTATCCGGTTCCCGTCACCGTTTTTTCGTACATCCTTGACCATCAGGTCGCCGGTCTGAATCCGTCGCATTACCACGTCACGAACCTGCTGCTTCATCTGCTTGTGTGCGTGACGCTTTTCCTGGCCGCGATGCGGCTGGGTTGCGGAACCTGGCTCGCCGCCGGAGTGACGCTGCTGTTCGCCATACATCCAGCGGTCACCGAGCCGGTGGCCTGGATCTCCGGGCGCAAGGACGTGCTTGCCGCGCTGTTTTCGCTGCTGTCCCTGTCGGCGTTCATGGCGATTCCAGTCCGCGACCGTCGTATCAGGGCCAGGTTGCCCGCTTTCGTCCTGGGCCTGCTGGCATCTCTGTCCAAGCCGTCCGCCCTTCTGGTGCCGATTTTGATCCTGGTGCTTGACCTGGTGCGCCGTCCCGAGACCCCGGACCGTAACCGCGAGCGCCCGCGTCCCTTCCGTCGGTGGCCCGTTCCGGCCATGTGGCTGGTGCTGCTGGCCGTCAACGCGGGGCTGGCTGTCGTGGCCTGGCGCATGGAAAAGGGGATGGGCGCCCTCGACGGCTCGTCGCTCTCCGGTGACAACTGGCTGATCCGGCTGCTGGCCGGTGCCGGATGGCATGCCAGGATCCTCGCGTGGCCTGTCGACCTCAGTCCCAAGTACCTGGATCCGGTCGCGGGACCGGCCACGTGGATTCTGGTGGTGGGTGGTGTCGTGATCCTGGCGCTGCTGGCCTTGACCGTTTTTGCGTTTATCAGGCGCAGTCCCGCTTTTATCGGTCTGGCGCTTGCGGTGCTGGCTTACGCGCCGCAGTCCGGCCTGATTCCGCTATCCCGTCAGTACGCGAACAGTTACGTCTATCTGACCCTTGCCGGTCTGGTACTGGCGCTTGGCGCGGCGCTGGCGCCCTTCGTGGCCCGGCTGCGGTTCCCTTTCAAGAATCTGGTCGCCGTTCTGGTTCTGGTCGGCCTGGGCGCACTGGGTTATTCCGCCCATCACCAGGAAAAGGTCTACCGCGACGGCGTCCATCTGTGGCAGCGCGTGATGGTCGACTACCCGGACAGTCCCCAGGTCTGCCGGAACATGGGCAACGCCTGGATGTACAGGGATCTGAACGAGCCCGCCAGGGCCGCCGCCGTTTACGAGAAGTGCATCGAGCAGCTTGGCAATCGGCAGTTCTTCTTGAAAAACCTGGCGATCGCGCATTTCAGCGCGGGAAACCGGGATTTGGCGGCCAGCCTGTTCCGCGAGATGCAGACCTTGAATCCTGACGATCCCATCGCGCAGAAGTATCTGAAGCTGCTGTCGGAGTGACAGTGCCGCGTCCGTTGTCAGTAACCTTCGGTCTGTGTGATCTCGGCCCATATCAGGCGATGATCTGACGGATACAGCGTGTCGGGTCCGAACTTTCGCAGATCCACCCACCAGAACTTAGTCTTGAACGTGGCACCGGCCGTGAAGATGTGGTCGATTCTGGAGACGGGGTCATATGCGGGCGGGGTGTCCGTGTTGAAGTCCCGGTTCCAGTAGTTGCCGACCTGGGCGAAGACGTCGTCGAGCTTGAATCCGGTGGCGTCGACGCCGTTCGTCATTATGTTGAACGCCGGGTCGCGCGGTTCGGTATTGAAGTCGCCGGTCAGTATCACCGGGGCCTCGGAGGCCCAGACGGCGGTCTGGGAAATGAACTGTGGGGCGCTGTATTCCTGGTGCGGATGGGTCGAGTCGTAGTGTGTGGTCGCGAAGTAGACGTCCTGAAAATACTGCTTGTCGTACAGCCTGACCCAGGCAACCACGCGCGGGATCGTCTGACCCTCGGAGTATCCCTTCGACCACGGAACGTCCGGCGTCGGACTAAGCCAGTATTCGCCGGATTCGACCAGGTCGAATCGGTCGGTCCGGTACAGGACGGTGGCGTCCGGGTATGGGAAATTGTCCGCGCCGTCGCCCCGGTAGAACGATGCCGCGTAACCGGGCAGTTCGGCCAGGATCTGATCGACTTCGAAGTCGAACACAGTTTCCTGAAGACCTATCAGGTCCGCGTCGATGGAGTCGAACATCTCGCCGAAATAAACCAGGCGATCTTCCCATGAGTCGTAACCGCCGCCGCACACGCTGCACATCAGGTTGAACGACACGACCCGGTAGGTCGGTCCGGCGTAGATGACATCCTGTTCCTCGTCGTAGACGCCGGTGCCTTCTTCATCGGGTAGCGGTGCCATTTTGGCGGCCCTGAAGTCGCGCGCCGAATCCGTGCCCGAAGCGTCGCGCGCCACCAGAAGCGCCGAATTCGTGTCCTGCGTCCCGGGCACGTCAATCACCATGCGGATGCCCATGTCGCCACGGTCGACTGGATTCGTCGCGGTTCGAGAAGCCACCCGCGCGAAGGCCGCCGCCGCCGACCACGAACCGCCCCTGATGACGCGGTTGTAACCGTTCGGGTCGTCCAGCACCGGGTCGGTCTGGTGGTCGGGCTTGTACCACCAGTAGTGGTCCTGGCAGAACTCGAAAACGTTTCCGAGCATGTCGTGCAGGCCCCATTCATTCGCGGTCTTGCCACCGACCGGCTGTGGCCCGCACGTTTCAAGAGGGCTCCAGAAGTGGCAGTCGTACGCCTGCTCATACGTCGCGCCGGCGTTTCCACAGAACCACGCGACGCCGTCGAGCCGGTCGTTGGGCACCTGGCACTGCAAACCGGTCTGCGCCTGGCCCGCCTGGAACGAAGCGGGGTCGGTGTCGTGTCCGGCACGCGCGGCCAGTTCCCACTCGGCGTCGGTCGGCAGCCTGTACCCGGTGCATCCGGGCACCCGCGTCACGCTTTCGAACTGGAAGTCCCCGGCGCACTGAATCTGGCCCTGAACGCACCCGCCGCCGTGAGTGCCCTGTTCGCCGGTCGTCTCGTAGCACGGCGTCAGACCGTCCGCGGTCGACTTCATGTTCAGGAATTTTATTGCGTCATACCAGCTTATGTTCTGCACGGGCAGATCGTCGCCAGCCGCCGCGAAATACGATGGCGTCGTGCCGGTCACCTGCTGCCACATCCCGTTCGTGACCTCGGTCTTCGCCATGCAGAAGGGCTTCGAGATGGTCACTTTGTGCAGCGTCTCGTCGCCGCCGCCCGTCACGCGTCCCGGTTCGTTTTCCGGCGAGCCCATCTCAAACGTCCAGGCCGGGATCAGCGCGAATCCCTGCGGGCACGGGTTCTCGATGCAGGCGGCGCCGTCGCACGCCAGACCATCGGGGCAGCCCCCGTCGAAATCGCCACAGGTGCCGCCGCAGCCGTCTCCGCCGCACTCCTGCCCGGCGGCGCACACAGGCTCGCACACGGGAACGTCGGGGCCGTCGTCGCACCCCGACACGGCCGCAATCACAAGTATCAAAGCGCCAGCGAATGGCGCGGTTCCGATAATCCGATTCCTGTTGCGGGACATCAAAACCTCCGGTGGGTGGAATCCCGTCGCCAAGTCTACAACCCGCAACCCCGAAAATGAATTCCCAGCCGCCCGGAGTTGATTCGTGTTCGCGCCGAAAGCGGAACTTTTTGAATTCGCGGCATGGATCCCGCCGCTGGTCGGGTTATCCTTGGCTGCATGATGGCAATGGAACCAGTGACTGGCCTGAAGGATAACCAATGAGAATACTGCACACATCGGACTGGCATCTGGGCGCGCGCCTTCACACAAAGTCGCGCCTGGACGAGCAGTTGTTTTTTCTTGAATGGCTTCATGACCTTATCGCCGATCAGTCGGTCGACGCGCTTGTCGTGGCCGGCGACATTTTCGACACGGCCATTCCGGCCACGGGCGTGCAGGGTGCGTGGCTTGATTTCCTGGTGTCATTGCGTGACACCGGTTGCCGCCATGTGGTGGCGATCGGCGGCAACCATGATTCATTCTCCCTGCTGAACGCCTGGAGTCCGGTTCTGAAGTTTCTGAACGTGCATGTCGTCGGCGGGGTATCCGAGTCGATAGACGATCAGGTGCTGGTTCTGCGCGACCAGGCGGGTTTGCCCGAACTGATAGTCGGCGCCGTCCCGTTTCTGCGCGAGGCCGATGTGTCACGGTCAGTCGCCGGCGAGACTCCATCGATGGCGCTGGACCGCATCGCGCAGGGCATCGCCGACTACTACGAAGGCGTGCGTGGGCGTATCGACGTCGTACACGCGGAACTGGCCGAGCGACACGGGGCGGAAACGGTCGCCGGGTCACCGCCGGTCGTGCTGACGGGCCACCTTTTCGTTGAAGGCTATCTGACGGCCGAAGGCGAAAGGCGCCTGTATGTCGGCAATCTGGGCGCGGTTTCGGATTCCATCTTCCCCGGAAACGCCGACTACGTCGCGCTGGGCCACCTGCACAAGGCCCAGCGCATCCGCAACGATCAGACCATCCGTTATTCCGGGTCGCCCCTTCAACTCGGCTTCGACGAGGCGGGCGAAAACAAGTTCGTCTATCTGGTCGATTTTGTTGGTCCATCGGGAACCCCGGCGACGGTTCAGCACGTCCAGGTTCCCGTCTGGCATCATATGGCGGTCATCTCCGAACCCGACATCCAGTCAATCGTTGACGGATTGAAGGCGCTTGATCAGGCCGGCGAGCCGGTCTGGGCCGACGTCCGATATGTTGGCGAAGCCCCCGAGGTCGACCTGCGCGGAAAGGTGTCCGAGGCGGTCGAAGGCGGGGTGGTGGACGTGTTGCGCATCGGCGACAAGTACCGCGCCAGGGCGGTGATTCAGGCCGACCAGGCCGCCGAGCCACTTGAACAGTACTCCCCCGAGCGGATATTTCAGCTTCGGCTGGATGCGGAAACCCTGACCGATGAACAGAAGGCGAAGCTGATCCTTTTGCACGAAAGGGTAGTTCATTCCCTTCAGTCTCCCGATGATGTCGCTGGTGTGACGGGCGCCGAAGGGGGTGCCAGATGAAGATCCTTCAGGTTCGAATCAGAAATCTCAATTCGATCAAAGGCGACTGGACGATCGATTTCCGTGATCCCGAATTCGTTCAATCGGGCCTTTTCGTGATCACCGGGCCGACCGGTTCGGGCAAGACGACGATCCTGGACGCGATCTGCCTGGCGCTCTACGGCGAGACTCCCAGGCTGGGCGTGGTCGGCACCGTTGGAAACGGCAACGAGGTCATGACCAAAGGGTGCCGCGAATGTCTGGCTTCGGTCGAGTTCAAGACCTCCGCCGGCAAGCGATTTCGGGCCTCCTGGTCACAGGAGATGTCCAAGGTCGGCGCGAAAAACCCCTATCGCCAGTACTTTCACAAGGTAGTTGACCTCGACACCGGCAACGCACTGACGACCACGCCGGCCGAAGGCGCGAAACGCGTCGAGGAACTGACCGGACTCTCGTTTGAACGTTTCCGTCAGTCCGTGATGCTGGCCCAGAACAGTTTCGCCGATTTCCTGAAGGCGAATGAGAACGATCGAGCCGCCCTGCTGGAACAGATCACGGGAACCGGGATCTACACCCGGATTTCGAAAAAGGTTCATGAACTGACCAGTCTGGCAGCGGGCGAAGTGAAGCTTGTGAAGGCCAGGCTGGAAGGCATCAGCATCCTCGACGACGCGCAGATCGAACAATTCAAAACCCGTCTGGCCGAACTGAACGGCGAACTCCGTCCGTACCATCAGGAGAAGGATCGTCTTGACCAGGCAATCGGCTGGTTGAAGCTGATCGAAAAATTGCAGGATCTGGCGAACAGCCTGCAGGCCGAACAGCAGGAATTGGACAGGCAAAAGACCGAATCCGAGCCGATGCGGCTGGAGTTGCGGCAGGCGCTGCAGGCCCGCGCGATCGACCCGGACTGGCGGCTGGTTGACGAAAGGCGGAAGGCGCTGGACGACGCCGGTGTTGACCTGAAGGCTCTGCAGGATGCCTTGCCCGGGCTTCGCGATGCGGTTGAGCTGGCCACTGTGGCGCGGGATGCCTCGGACGTCGCTCTCAAGAAGGCGCAGACCGACCAGGTCCAGGCTGTTCCCAGAATCGACAAGGCGCGCGAACTGGACACCTTGATCGCGCAGGATCAGCGGCGCCTGGAAACCGATTCTCAGCAACTGGACAACAAGAAAAAGGCACACGCGAATCTGGCCGATCAAAACGCCGAGGCCCTCCGTCAGCAGACGGATCGGGCTGACCAGTTGAAAGCGATCCGTGATTTGATCAGTCAGCACGCAGGTGATCAGAGCCTTGAGTCCGGCCTGGCCCTTGTCCGTGACCGCCTTGAAAGACTTTCACAGCTTTCGGAAGGCCTGGTCGGGGTTCAGTCCGATCTTCAAAAGGCGGCGACGCAGGCGGATCAATATTCAGTAGCTCTGGACAAGGCTAAGGCCAGACTGGAAAGGGCGGAAACGGCGGAAAAACGGGCGCGTGACAGCCGTGATCGGATCGGACTCGAACTGGCCGGTTTGCTGGACGGTCACGATGCCGGCTGGTGGACGACACGTCTGGCTTCGTTGACGAAACGTGGAGCGGAACTCGGCGCGGCACTTGATACGATCGATGCGATCGGACAGCGCAGGGGCAGGACACGGGACATCGACCAGTCCGATCTGCAGATGAATCGAGCGATCGGCGAACTGTCGGACAGGATCGGCGCGCAGGAACAGATTGACAAGGCGCTGTCGGACAAGCTGGTCCTGTTGCGCGAGCGCCAGAGATTCAGTGGTCAGGTGGCCGATCTGGAAAAACTGCGCGCAGAGCTGGAATCCGGGCACCAATGCCCGCTTTGCGGTTCGCTTGATCATCCATTCAGGTTGAAGGGTCTGCCTCCTCCCGATGAAACCGCCGACGAGATCAAGTCCACCGAGGCCGAACGGCTTCAGGTGTCGTCCAGGCTGACTCTGCTTAACCAGCAGCTTGGCACGGCGCAGGGGAAACTGCAGGCGAACGTGACCCAGCGTGACAACGCAACCAGGGAACTGGCGGATCTGGAACAACGGCTGGTCGCGGCCGCGCAGAAGTGCGGGTTCGATGCCGCGGATACCGAAGTCGCTGCGACAGTCGGACGTCTGGTCCAGGAAAACGACCTGGCGCTCGACGCGTGCCGGAAGGTTGCCGGAGGCGCCGCGGATCTGCAGGTCCTGGCGACAGGTGCGCAGACGGCGCTGGATTCCGCGGCGACGGAACTGTCCGATGCGAATATTGCGGTGGAAAAAAGCTCGTCGCTGCACACTGCCGCTGCTGAAAATGTCAGGCTTCTGGACAAACAGCGCGTCGAGATCGAACTGAAACGTGATCAGGATCGTGCCAGTCTGCAAAACGATGTCGCGGACTGGGGTGTCACTGCCGAAATGCTCGAAGACGCGGCCGCGGTGCTGAAAAGCCTGGAAGAGCGTCGTGTTCATTGGCAGGAGTGGGGCACCGACGCCACCCGTATTGAAAAGGAAATGTCGGCAGCGGGTGCGGAAATCGGGCAGCGCGAAAGACAACTCTCCGAAGGAAAAGTCGAGATCGACGAACTGTCTGACAAGCTGGAGTTGCTGCGAAAAGAAATGGCGGCCCTGCTGGAGCAGCGGCGGCTGGAACTGGGCGATCACGACCCGGACCAGTTCAGGCGCACCCTGGAAGAGGCGGTCGAAAAGGCCCGCTCCGATTTGAAAAGGGCCGAGGATACCTTGCAGGGTGCCACTGCCAGCCTTGCCTCGAACGGACGTCAGCAGAACGAGACGCAGGCTAGGATAGACAGGGCAGCAAAGGATTTGGCGGCGGCGGAAGCTGCATTCGATATCGCTCTGACCGGCAGGGAATTCGCCAGTCGCGAGGCTTTTTTGGCCGCGCGGCGTGAAGATGCCCGGGTCGCGGAGCTTCAGCGCGCCCAGGAATCGCTGGACAAGGCCCGCGACAATTTGACCGGTCGCATCGATCAGAACCAGTCGATGCTGGCCGAGCAACGCGCGAAGGAGCTCACCGACAAGCCGTTGCAGGAGTTGCTCGACCAGGTGGCGGTGGTTCAGAAAAGTATCGATGACCTGAATCAGGAACTTGGCGCCATCCAGGCTGGACTCGAGGCCGACCGCAAGGCCCGCGACAGCCGCGCGGTCGAGGTGGCCCAACTTCAGAAGCTGCAGCAGGACCTCGAGGACTGGGCACAACTGGATCGCATGATCGGCAGTGCGGACGGCAAGTCCTATCGCGTCTATGTCCAGATCATCACGTTCAGGTCGTTGGTGGCGCTTGCGAATCAACACCTCGGGTTGATGACCGACCGATACCGGCTGGTGGTCAGCAAAGACAGGGAAGGCAATCCCTGTTTGAACCTGGATGTGTACGATGCCTGGCAGGGGGGCGAATCGCGCACGGTGATGAACCTGTCCGGCGGCGAGACGTTCATCGTCAGCCTGGCGCTGGCGCTTGGTCTGGCTGGCCTGGCCAGCCAGCAGATTCGAATCGATTCGCTGTTCATGGACGAGGGGTTCGGTTCGCTGGACGACGAGTCCTTGAATACGGCGGTCAACACGCTGGCCGACATTCAGCGTCACGGCAAGTTGATCGGAGTGATCTCACACGTCGAGGCGCTGAAGACGGCGATTCCTGTCAGGATCGATGTCAAGAGGGTGTCGGGTGGGGTCAGCGTGCTCGACGGACCAGGTGTGACGCGCCAGGCTTGACGTACCGGCGGTCATCCGGCCGGATGGGCCGTTCGGGACGGCGGTCATAATCCCAACGGTCGCCTCGGTCGCCATCCCTGTCGCGGTAAAATCCGCGGCCCGTGTCGTAGGTGTGTTCGACCTCTACCACCGCCGAGAACCCCAGGATATCGCGCGAGATGATCCGCCTTCCGAACATGTCGAAGGGCGGTGTCACCAGCACATGATTGAATGCGATCGAGTAGACGCATTTTCCGCCGTCGCCGTCGGTGTTTATCTTGACGATCTGTTTTCCCGCGTACCACGAGCGGTTGTCGACGCTGGCGGGAGTGAACCTGAACAGCAACTCGCCGTCCACCCATCCGCACACGTCCTTCATGAACAGATGGGGGGTCCCGGTCAGGTAGTTGTAGGTGCTGAAGCCGTCGCAGTTCGACGCTATCACCACCGATCCGCACGCATCGGAGTTGGCCCTCCAGGAACGTCCCTCGACGTTTTCACGGTCCACGGTGGCCGCGACCTCGAGATTCGTGACCACGCGTCCTCGACCCCTGGCCAGCGCGCCGTCAGGCGCCGCGACGACCGCCAGCAGCAGCATCGGCACCAGCGCGCCCTTGAATACCGCCTTTCCCGTCGTGATCGCGATGCCCTGAATGATGTCTGTGTTTCTCATGGCCATTCTCCCTGCCGGCAGGCACCGTGCCCGTCCCCGGTCGTTTAAATGGTGAACTCCGGCCCTGACGTCGGGCGGTTTGCTTCTTGCATCGTCAATGGAGTACGGGCGTTGCCCGCGCCAATGCTGCCAACGCAGCGACCGGGGCCGACAGGATGTGATGTTCCGTGTATCATTCGGGCGTGTTGCGGCCCATCACGCGCCGACGACGGAGCGATAATCTTGAAACGAACAGCCGATCCCGAAGCTTTTGTCGCCAGTATGCCCCCGGCCTATTTCGAACACGTAAACCCCGCATATCACCCTCAGCATGAGCTGTTTCTGGACTACTTCCGTGGCGACCAGGGAGAGGGGCGTGTCTTCAACTTCCAGGGCGACAACGAACAGTATCTGCTGCACAACTTCGACCCGGAATCGATCCGCCGCCACCTTGGCGCGGCAATCCGTGCCCTGCGCGATCGGCCGTTTCTGTATCGCAGCTACGTGAACACCACCGAGCGCTTCATATTGCACGAGATATTTCCCGACCCGCACGTGAAGGGCGCCTGGTCGGCTGGCGAGCCTCTCAAGGCCGTTTTCCAGCGGTTCCGGGAGACATTCGTGGACGAAAGGGGCCGGCTGGCCAGACACATTGTGGTCAGCTACGACCAGGCCTCGCGCAATTTCCAGATCCTTTGTGTCAACGTGGCGCACCAGACGCTCGTGTCCAACCTCTGGGAGGTCTTCGGCAGCCACCTGGTCGACGTCGATTTCGTCGAGGTCGCGCGCACCTTTGACCCTGATCCGCAGGTCAGGACTTTCTACCGCGTTATCGCACATTGCACTGGCCCGCAGTCCCGCCGCGAGGTCTCGTCCATCACAACTGATTTTGCCCGTTACATCAGGCACTTCACCTTTACGATGAGCCTTTTCGACCTGGTCGGCCCGGCCATGGTCGGACCGTCCAGCAGTCATACGGCCGGCGCGAATCGCATCGGCCAGATATGTCGTTCGATCATCCTGGCCGTGGCGGCGCGCGGCGAGACTGTCCGTTCGGTTCGCGTGCGACTGTTGGGTTCGTTCGCGGACACCGGGGTCGGTCACAAGACGCCGGTCGCCATAGCTGGCGGCCTGGCTGGACTGGATACGGACGATGAGGCGATGTTGCGCGCGGGCTCGCCCGAGTATCTTGCGTCTCATGGAATCGATTTTGGCGGCGTGACGGCCCGGTTCGACGGATTCACGCGTGGAACCCCGGGCGACCTGGCCGTGTACCATCGTGACAAGTGCAGCAATATCGCCGAAGTGGCCTTTGTTACCGATCGGAAGGAATACGTCGTCACCGGATTCTCGATCGGTGCGGGAAACGTCGAAATCAGGTACTTCGGAGGACCGCTTGCGGAACCGCTGACCGGCAAGCACGACATGTTCCTGAAAGGCGACACGATAGTTGCCGTGGCCGCCCCCGGCCAGCAACTGCCCGTTGTCAGACGGATTTTCGAGGGAGCCTCCCCCGATGATGACTACGTCCTGCGGTTCAATTCGTTCGAGGAGTTGATCGATTACTGTCGTGATCGCGACATGTCTTTGCTGGACGTGGTCGTGTCGGTCGAGTCCGCGTATCAGAGGACGACCGCGGACGATATCCATCGGCAGATGCTGGCTTACTGGAAACGGATGGAGCGGTCCGTTACGGCCGGTATCGGCAGCAGCAGGTCGTCGATGTTCGGGCTGTCCGGTGGCAGTGCAAGCAGGATGGACGGATACCTGAAAGACAACCGGCTGTTCGACAACATCTGGGGGCGGGCGGCAGCCTATGCCACGGCGGTGAACGAACAGAACGCCAGAAGCGGAGTGATCGTTGCGTGTCCGACCGCAGGATCCTGCGGTATCCTGCCGGGGGTGTTGAAGGCGTACGCCGAAATGACGGATGCGCCCGAAGACCGGATCGTGCAGGCCCTTCTTATCGCGGGCTTTCTTGGAATGCTTCTGTTCTCGGACGTGTCGACATCTGGCGCCGCTTACGGATGCCAGGCCGAGATCGGTTCCGCCGCGGCCATGGCGGCTTCCGCGGTCTGTTTTCTTGAGGGCGGCGATGTCGAACAGATCATCGCGGCCTTCGTCCTGGCCATCAAGAACAGCCTGGGCCTGATCTGCGATCCAATCGCCGGCCTGGTCGAGGTTCCATGCGTCAAGCGCAACGGCATCTACTCCTCGATGGCGATTACCGCGGCCATGATGGCGTTGTCCGGCGTGAAATCATTCGTTTCTCCGGACGAGGTGATCCTGGTGATGCGCGAGGTCGGCGAGAAGCTCAGCAGCGACTACAAAGAGACGGCCCGCGGTGGTCTGGCGCAGACACGCGACGGCAAGTACGTCGAGAAGATGTTCGAGGCCGAGGTACGTCGTTTCTTTGCCGATTCAGCCGAATATTACGATCCTGCTGAGCATTCCGACTGATCATTCGCGGCATTTTTTGGGTTTACTCCACCAGAATCAGGTTTAGGATAATTTCATCACTTGCTTGGGCTTCTCCTATGAAAGCTTCTGTCTACCGGATTCCAGAGGTGGGGCTGGTCGCTTCAGTCCTGGTCGCTTTCCTGACATCGGGCTGTGGCGGCGGTTCTGGCGCGGACGTGCCCGACGTTTACGACCCGGATTCCGTCGCGGATGTGGCCGACCTGGACACGATCGACCCGGATCCTGGCCAGGATCGGGGCGTTCACGTCGACGTGGGCGACGCTGGCAACGATGCACGTTCTGACGCGATCGTCGATGTGGCCCCGGACGTCGCGTTCGATGTGCCCGGGGATAAGGGGCCTGACGATGCCGCGGACGTTGCCGGGGACGCCGATCCCGACTCGTCGGACCCTGATGCTGTCCTGGATTCGGTCACCACGGACTCTTTCGTCATGCCGACCGACCCGACCTCCTGCCTTGCCGCCGGTCTCTGCTGGATCGACAGCGAGTGCCATCTGGCCGGCACCGTCGACCCGGATCGGCCCTGCTGGACCTGTCAGCCATCGGTCATGAATCTCGACTGGACGGTCCTGTCGGATGATTCGCCCTGCGACGACGACGATCTCGGGACCTATGACGACAAATGCACCTCCGGCGATTGCGGCGGGACGATGCTCATCTGTCCTGTATACGGTGGCCAGTGTGAGCAGGAATCCCATCCCGACGGAACCTCCAACTGCAACTATTCATATCCGGTCGGGCGTTCATGCAATGACGGAAATGACTGCACCTGCAACGATACCTGCAACGACAAGGGCGGCTGTGGCGGGACGTTGGTCGTTTGCCCGATAGTGGTCACGCCATGTTATCCACAGAGTCACTGCAACGGCGGTTGCGGCTGCGAGTTGGATCCGTGGCCGGGCCCCGAGACCGGGTGCAGCTACGCGAACGGTTCCGGGCATTGCAACGGTTCGGGTGTGTGCGTTCTTTCATCGTGCGCGGAAGGATATCTTGAATCGAGTGCGACCACCGGCACGTGCGTGCCGCAGTTCGTCCGGATGTCCGCCGGTGAATCCCACACTTGCGCGCTTGCCGGCAACGGCTTGTCATATTGCTGGGGCAATAATTCAAACGGGCAGATTGGTGACGGATCTGGGACCGACAGGGACAGCCCCACCCAGGTTTCGAATTTGACAAACGTCGCCGGTGTCGTCGCGGGGCAGAATTTTTCCTGCGCATGGACGAACGCCGGCGCGGCATACTGCTGGGGTGATAACACCATGGGCCAACTCGGCAACGGCACCACCACGCCAAGCAACGTTCCGGTCGCTGTCAGCGGTCTGGGCAGCGGCGTAACCAAGGTCTCGGCCGGCGCCCTTTTTGCTTGTGCCATCAAGGACTCCGAGATCTGGTGCTGGGGTGCGAACACCAAGGGCCAGATAGGAGTGGATTCGACGGCTGATCAATTCCTGACACCTCAGAAGGTCGGGCTGGCAGGTTCCCTGGATTGCGAATGCGGAAGCCAGCACGTCTGCTCGGTAACCTTTCAGAACAACGTGATCTGTTGGGGCGACAACAAGTCCGGCCAACTGGGCATCGGCGACACTGACAACCGGTTGAAGCCATCGCGGCTGACCGACGAGGATTCCGCGTCATATCTGCTTTCCCTTGGTGCCCAGCACACTTGTGTGTTGCGCAGGACCAATAGTGGTGCGAACGACTATTTGTACGAAATCCGGTGCTGGGGCAGCGATTCGAACGGCCAACTCGCGGGTGAAGGTGCTTCGGTCTGCACATATGGCAATTGTTCCCTTTATCCCGTGACCGTGGCCTCCTGGATCGCCTCGAAAGAGGCTGCCATGCCTCCGGCACCGGCGGCGGGGTTCTTCCACACATGTTACGCCGACAGTTCCGGCGTCCTCAGATGTGTCGGTCATAATGATTATGGCCAGCTCGGAACAAACAACACGGTGCCTTTCGTGGATTTTCAGCAGATCCTGTCGTCCGGTGTGATCAAGGTCGATGGCGGCAGCCGCCACACATGCGCCATCGTGAATTCGGCACCTTACTGCTGGGGCAGGAACTCCGACGGCCAGGTAGGCGACCACTCGTTTGACGACCGCCTGACCCCGACCCGTGTCCTGTGGTGATCGCCTGCCGCCATCCGTTGTAGACTATGGGAGCCGGCGCCGTGCCGGTTGAAACCGCAAGGCATCAAGGAGTGCCCAGATGCAGTTCAAGTATAAAAGTCCGGCCGGCCTGTTCACCATCCGTCCCCAGTTGTCCGCCCGCTGGGCCCTTTCCCGTGATGACGAGCTTGTCGGAACCTACCCCAGCCCCCAGTCCGCGGTGGACGACGTCTATTTCCACATGACCGGCCTGCCCGACTGGGACAGCCTTGTCCTGGACAACGTCCCCGCCACCCTCTCCGACTGGGACATGGATCCGTGACCGGGACAGCTTTCTCGACATTAAAGTTATCGACATGTCGAATCAAAAACGGGATTCATCCCGTCCGGGGGCACGGACTCCACGGCATTGTCTTGACCGGCGACGCGTGGTACTGATTCGGGGCGGGACAGCAAGCCAGAGGAGCGGCCATGAAAAGCACCACCAGATACCTTGAGTTCAACGTGCCGGGGCGCAGGGGGTTCATCAACATCACGCGCACCGTGGAACAGATAGTCAATGAAAGCGGCATACGGGAAGGATTGTGCCTTGTTAACGCCATGCACATAACGGCAAGCGTGTTCATCAACGACGACGAGCCGGGCCTGCACGCCGACTACGAGGACTGGCTGGAAACGCTGGCGCCGCACGAACCGGTCTCGCGGTACCGCCACAACCTCAGCGGCGAGGACAATGGCGACGCCCATCTGAAGCGCCAGATAATGGGCCGTGAGGTCGTCGTTGCCGTAACGGATGGCCGGCTCGACTTCGGCCCCTGGGAGCGCATCTTCTACGGCGAGTTCGATGGGCGCCGCAGGAAGAAAGTTCTGGTCAAGGTGATTGGCGAGTGAGTCCGGCGCCTGGTTATTCGTCCACCCCCGGTTCTGGCCAGGCTTCCTGCCGGTTCAACGTCGAAACGACATCGATGACGTCCCCAAGATGATAGAAGTCGACCGTGACGAAGTTCGGGATGTGGCCACGTTCCTCCTGGCAGGTCATCACGCGGTCGATCAGGAAGGGATTGAAGTTCACCTTTCTTGCCAGATCCTCGGACGCGACCGGGTCGGTCAGGAAGTGGTTCAGGATGAAGAAATTGTTGTCGCCGCCGCCGCGGTTCACACGGCAGTTGAGATCTTCGGGAACCTTGTTGTCCCAGTCGTTATCCCAGGCCCAGTCCCAGACCGGAAGGTAGCCCGGAAACGCGTCGCCGTCCTCGTCGGTCAGAACCAGAATCCGGCGCCCGGCGTCGATCAGTTCGCCCATGGTCGGCATGGGCTGGTCGTTAGCGAGTTCCACCAGCATTTCTGTCACGCCGGCCGCGTCGAACGACTCCTTGACGTGCTCGCCGTCAACATAGCTTTCAAAGATGATG
>JAGOFO010000017.1 GCA_017997155.1 Myxococcota bacterium | reverse complement strand
ATCTTCTTGAATCTGTTGAAGGAAAGTCCGCCAGAGCCCTGAATCGGGGTGACTCTAAAGAAACGGATAAATGTACGGGCTGATGCTGGTCGACGATGCGACGATGATCAGCACGCCGACCAGAAGCAGCGCCAGTATCAGCGGGATCAGCCAGTACTTGCGGCGTTTGCGCATCCAGCCCCAGACCTGTCCTGCAAGATTCATCGTGTTTTCCGCCTCAATACATGTTGTCCAGGTCGCTCGACTCGTCGGCCCAATCGTGCCAGCCGCCCTTTTCCGGTCGTTTTCCGCCCAGCCGCCTGATGATGGCGGTCGGCGTCAGCACAAGGGCGAATACTACTCCGAAAAGGATGTATCCCACGAAGGAGTTGGCTCGCCGTCCCACGCGGTCCAGGATGCCTTCGAGGCCGCGGATCGCGTTGGGAACCGCCAGTCCGGTCGTGAATCCAAACGCGGCAAAGCACCATGCAGCAATGGAAATGGCAACGCGCGGTTCCGTTGGCAGAAACCAGGTCAGCAGCCCGATGATCGCGAAAAGAACGCCGGTTTCGATGCCCAGTCTGCGTAGTTCGCCGATTCGCCGGGGCCGACGAAACGCCCGGGGACGCGGCAGCGGCTGTCTGACCCAGTCCGCAGGCTTGCGCGCCATGAAGGGGCCAGCCGCCAGCACGTCGATATCGCAGGCAAGAAACGTCTGAACCGCTTCGTCCGGCGTGCATACAATCGGCTGGCCGCGCAGGTTGAAACTGGTGTTGAGCACGACAGGACAGTCCGTGCGGTCGTGAAAGGCCTGGATGACGCGCCTGAAGTCCGGCTGGCTGGTGGCCGAGACCGTCTGGATCCTGGCCGAGCCGTCCACGTGGGTAACGGCCGGAATGGTGGATCTGGGTATCTTCAGCCGTTCCAGCCCGTCAGGTTCGTCCTGGGGGATCTTCAGAAGCCGCTCAGGCGCCACCTGTGACACCAGAAGCATGTACGGACTGGGTCGATCCAGTTCGAACCATCCGTTGACGTGTTCTTCAAGAACCGCTGGAGCGAACGGCCGGAACCCTTCGCGGAATTTGATCTTTTCGTTGACGACGCGCTGCATGGCCGGGTTTCGGGCGTCGGCGAGTATGCTGCGTGAACCGAGTGCCCTGGGACCGAACTCCATCCGTCCGCAGAAGCGCCCGACCACCTGGCCGGCATCCAGGCATTCCGCGATGCCGTCGTAGATGCCGTTGTCCAATTTTTCGTACGGAAGACCAGCTTTTTCCAGGGCCGTCCGCATCCGGGACTCGTCGAATTCCGGGCCGAGCAGCGCGCCCTGCATGGCATCGCCGGTTGGGGCCTCGCGCGTGGCACCGGTGGAGTACCAGCCCAGCAGCGCGGCACCCAGGGCGCCACCCGCGTCGCCCGCCGCCGGCTGAATCCAGATGTCGTCGAACGCCCCGTCGGTCAGGATCTTCCCGTTGGCGACGCAGTTCAGCGCCACGCCCCCTGCCAGGCACAGGTGTCGCATGCCGGTAATCCGTTTCGCATATCGGACCTGGCGAATCAGGATGGTTTCCGTGACTTCCTGGATCGACCTGGCCAGATCCATGTGGACCTGTTTCAGGGGCGATTCAGGCTGGCGCGGCGGGCAGCCGGCGAGGGTCGCGAAGCGTGCGCCGGCCGTCCTGGTCCCATACTGGAAGTCGAACCAGTCCAGGTTCAGTTCGAAGCCGCCGTCGTCGTCGACCTTCACGATCGTTTCAAGGATGCGGTCCACGAACGCGGGCCTGCCGTAAGGGGCCAGCCCCATCACCTTGTATTCGTCGGAGTTGACCTTGAAACCCAGGAACTCGGTGAACGCCGAGTAGAGCATGCCGAGTGAGTGGGGGAAACGGATCTCGCGTTCCAGGCGGAGCGTGCCGCCCTTGCCGACCCCAATGGACCCGGTGGCCCATTCGCCGACTCCGTCCGTAGTCAGGATCGCCGCCTCGTCGAAGGGCGACGGATAGAAGGCCGCGGCCGCGTGCGCCTGGTGGTGAGACGCGAAATGGACCGGTCCGTCATATTGGATTTCGCGTTTCAGGACCCGCGGCAGCACCAGTTTCTCCGAGAACCACGAGGGCATGGCGCGGCAGAAAGGCACAAAACCTCGCGGCGCGAAGTCGACCGCGTTCTGCAGAACCCGCTCAAGCTTGATCAGCGGCTTTTCGTAGAAGACGACCATGTCGATGGCGGAAGGCTCGATGCCGGCCTGGTTCAAGCACGACATTATGGCGTTGTGCGGGAAGGCCGCGTCGTGCCTGACGCGGGTGAAACGTTCCTCCTGGGCCGCGGCCACGATGCGCCCGTCCTTCAGCAGGCATGACGCGCTGTCGTGGTAGAAGGCCGAGATCCCCAGAATGTTCACGCCGTCCCCGCCTGATGAACCCCCGGCGGATTCTAGCCGATGCCGCGGATTTATTGAACACCGGCCTGGCACCGCCCGCGACGTCGACGGGAAAGCCGGGGGCCTCGGATACTCCCATCACACTGCCCAGGCTAAACGAAATGGCTATGTCGATTCTATGAGCCAACATGCGATTGACGTTGTCTGACAGTGGGAACAGTATGACTCCGAACCTATCGATTTCGTGGCTTTCCGTACTGTACGGGAGCCGTCTCTCATCATTTCATAAGTCAGGGGGTGTGTTATGGCCAATGAGCAGGTTGAGAAGTACGTGCAGTCTCTTGTGTACGATGTGGCGGGGCTGCTGGGGAATCAGCAGGACTCCCAGGAATCCCTGTCTCCCACAGTCCACCGGAAGGTCATCAATGGAGGCATCAGTGTCACCGTGATGACTCCCCATAAGGTCAACAAATTGATCGAAGAGATATCCCTTGATAATCCCTCGGATGGGGTGATGTATCCGGGGGCGCTGGTGAAGGTGGACTCGAATCTCAAGAAGGGCAGTCCGACGCCGATCGGCCTTCCCCGCGCGCCAGTCACCATCTCGGTGGACCTTCCCGGACTGAAGAAGTGTCAGGCGACCGTGGCGGATCCGACCGCCTCGAACATTCGTCAGGCCACGACAGGTCTTATCAATGACTGGTTCACGCAAAACGTCCCTGCCGGGTACTCCGGGGTAATGAAGTTCACCAGTGCGGCCCTGGAGGTGTATTCCGCGGAACAGGCCGCTGTCGAACTGGGACTCAGTCTTGACTGGCTGAGCCTCAAGGCGAAAGCGATGGCGAATGTCTCGTCCGAATCCGATGAAAGGGTGTTTCTTGGTGTCGTGAAGCAGATCTACTACACAGTCTCGATGAACACGCCCGGCGTTCCCTGCAGGGTTTTTGCGCCATCGGTCAAGATATCCGATGCCAAGGCGACCTTCGGGCCCAAGGATCCTCCCGGTTACGTCAGCAGTGTTTCCTACGGACGCCTGTTGCTGGTTTCCCTGCGAACCAGATCGGCCAAGTCATCAAGTGAGGTGCAGGCCGCCCTCAACGCGTCGATCGGCAATGTAAAACTGGATGCAAACACCAGTGCGAATGTTTCGAGCACACTTCAGAATTCTTCGATCCAGATTCTGGTGCTGGGCGGCGGGACTTCCAGCTATGCCCCCAGCGGGCCGTTTAATCTGGATGCGGTCAATGGATACATCAAGGATGGAATGTCCTTTGGCAAGGGCAATCCGGGTGCCCCGATCTCCTACAAGGTGTCATTCCTGAAGGACAACTCGCAGGCGACGATGGGATTCAACGTCCCCTACACGGAGGTGGATGTCCAGGAATACAAGGACGGGACGTTCACTCTTCGCAACAGTGCCGGCTTCAATGCCAGGTTTGATCTAACCTGGCTCGAACTCGATGGCAATGGCAACCACACTGTCAAACGCAACTGGCCGAGCGGCACGCTCCTTCTGGGCCAGTGGGCGACGTGCATCGTTCCCGGGGACGCGACCGGCATCAAGGTAACGGTCGAACTTGATCAAGGCGCAGGGCATTGGAAGGTAATTAAGGCACTCAGTATCGCCCGTCCCGGCGATTATGAGATCAGGGTCTCCAACACCATCCAGGACCCGCATATCGACACCAATCCGAAGATTCCCGATTAGACGACCGAATGGATTCCATCCACCGCGATGACAAGTTTCTCGACACTCACCAGCACGTGTCGGGATAAGATACCTCGAATTCCTAATCACCCAGGGGGGAGCATGCTGCTGAAACGTAACGAGTGGTTTATCAGGGAACACATTGCCGTGCTGAAGTTGACCGACACCTACGACATCATCGACCCGGCCAGCGGCGCCATGCTGGGGATCGCCCGCGAGGAGCCCCCGGCGTGGGCCAAGTATATGCGGCTTCTTCTGAGCAAGAAGCTCATGCCAAGCATCGTCAACATCTATCCTGGCGAGGGCGTGCCGCCGATCCTGACCATTCATCGCGGCGTGGCCTGGTGGTCGACCAAGGTGTCCGTTCGCCGCGCGAATGGAACCGAGATTGGCTACTTCAAAAGCAAGGTGTTCTCGCTTGGAGGCGGTTTCTACGTCTTTGACTCGATGGGAAGGCAGGTCGCCGAGATCAGAGGCGATTGGAAGGGATGGAATTTCAGGTTTATCGGCAGTGACGGAAGCACGCTGGGAACCGTCAGCAAGAAATGGGCGGGGATTGGCAAGGAGCTGTTCACCACGGCGGACAACTACATGATCGCCTTGAACGCTTCCGCTCCCGCAGGGGAAGACACCAGGGCGCTGCTTCTGGCCGCCGGCCTGGCAATCGACCTCGTGTTCAAGGAAAAGAACTAACCCGCCTGGATTCAGGTGGCCGTCGAAGCGACGATAGTTGCCGTGGAATTTCTGTGCAAAACCGCGTTGACCAACCATGACCATGACCAGGTGAATAAAATCACCACACTCAATTATGAGTCTTTCGGGGGCTTTTAACATGACCAAGCGTAGTCCTGCTGCCGTACTTCTGTTGCCGTTAGTAACGTTCTTCATCTACTGGATTTACTGGCTCTTCGCGACCGCCGGCGAGATGAAGGCCAAGGGCGCCGAGATTCCCAGCGCCATTCTCGCGTTCATTCCGATCGCCAGCTTCATCTATCTGTGGAAGTGGTGCAAGGGCGTCGAGCACGTCACCAATGGCTCGATGAGCGGCGGTACCGCGTTCATTCTGCTTTTCCTCCTGGGCAATATCGGCGGCGCGGTCATTCAGAGCAAGCTCAATGACGTCGCGTAACTAGTCCGAGAGTCCTGAGTCTGTTTATTCAGCATCATTCTGTCGCGTGTGACCGTCGAATAGACGGGATGTGAGAATGTTCTTCCATCTGCCGTGCGCCGGCAGGGGGGTTGGCACGTTGCTGTGATTGTTGTTCAACAAAACCGGAGTGTTGTGATGAAGCTGAACGGCGAGACCAGAATCAATCAGTTGCTGACCGAGTATCCATTCCTGGAGGACTTCCTGGCCGCATACCATCCGAAGTTCGAGATGCTGCGCAATCGGATGGCCAGGGCCACCATCGGGCGAATTGCGACGCTCAGGACGGTGGCCGGGATTGCCG
This sequence comes from Myxococcota bacterium, assembly GCA_017997155.1. Taxonomy (GTDB): domain Bacteria; phylum Myxococcota_A; class UBA9042; order DTJE01; family DTJE01; genus JAGOFO01. Next base: position 19,362 of record JAGOFO010000017.1, on the reverse strand, counting down.
ATATCGATCTGGTCGTGCTGGTGCGCGTGATCGCCGCCGAATTAGAGGCAAGGACCGGTGTCAAACCGCAGTTGACGGTGGATGCCCCGCCGGCCCTGAAACGGGATGGCCGACTGGAAGAGTTGAAGGCGATCATCCTTGAGTTGCATGACGGCGGCGACCTTGAAGACGCCCGGGCGCGGTTCGCCACGGCGCTTCAGGATGTCGAGGCCACCGAGATTGCCAGAATGGAAGAGGAGTTGATACGTGCCGGGATGCCGGTGTCGGAAGTGCGGCGTATGTGCGACGTTCACGTCAGCACATTCCGCGAGGCGTTGGATCAGCACGATGAAATACCGGTCCCGGCAGGACATCCGATTGATACCTACATGGCGGCGAACAGGGTCATAACCGGCCTGGCCAACCATCTGGGTGCGCTGGCGATCGACATGGACGGCGGGGTCGTTCCGTTCGGCGCATTTGATCGAGCGGAGGGCGTCCTGGAAGCGCTGACTGGTCTTGAGAATCACTATGAGCGTAAGGAAACCCTGTTGTTCCCGATGCTTGAACGTCACCAGATCACAGGGCCGTCGCAGGTGATGCGCGGGATTCACGACCAGATTCGGCGGGCCAGGAAGGAACTGGCGACGGCCGCTACCCACCAGGATATCGTCACGTTCGTTGCGGACGCGCCCGCGTTGGCTCGTGACATAGTCGAGATGGTCTACAAGGAAGAAAAGATCCTTTTCCCGATGGCGCTTCAGACACTGAATGAACAGGAGTGGGCCGAGATCAGGCGTGGCGAGGACAGACTTGGTTATGTTCTGGCGAAGCCGTCTGCCCACTGGGAGTGACGGTGTCACTCTTGGATGGTGGGCGCCAGCGAATTCGGTTCTTAACCAGACCCGTTCCCAGTCATCGTCACCGCGGTTGGCTGCGTGTTGTCCGGCTTGTGGACGGGGCTGATTCCTGATACCATTCGCGCGCCTTCGGAGGTGGCGGATGACATTCCAGGACGTAATTCTTCGGCTTCAGGATTTCTGGTCAAAAAAGGGCTGCCTGATCATTCAGCCGTATGACCTTGAAAAGGGTGCGGGTACCTTCAATCCGGCGACGTTCCTGGCGTGCCTCGGTCCGAAACCGTGGAACGCCGCGTACGTCGAGCCGTCCCGCAGGCCCACCGACGGCCGGTACGGGGAAAACCCATTCAGGCTGCAGCATTACTACCAGTTCCAGGTGATCATGAAACCGGCCCCGGAGAACATCCAGGACCTGTATCTTGAAAGCCTTTACAAGCTCGGCATCAATCCGAACGAGCACGACATCCGGTTCGTCGAGGACGACTGGGAGTCTCCGACGCTGGGCGCCTGGGGGCTCGGCTGGGAGGTCTGGGTGGACGGGATGGAAGTGTCCCAGTTCACGTACTTCCAGCAGTGCGGCGGGTACGAGTTGAATCCGATATCGGTCGAACTGACCTACGGGCTCGAGCGCATCACGCAGTATCTGTCCGGCGTGGACAACGTGTTCGACCTTGAATGGGGACACGGGGTTTCCTACCGCGACGTGGCGCACCGTCAGGAGGTCGAGTTCTCGAGGTACAACTTCGAGGAGGCCGACGTCCCGTTGCACTTCGACCTGTTCCTGAAGTTCGAGAAGGAATGCCTGAGGCTGCTGGAAAAGAAGCTTGCGCTGCCCGCCTACGACTACTGCATGAAGTGCAGCCACGCCTTCAACGTTCTTGATGCGCGCGGCGCCATCTCGGTTTCGGAGCGCCAGGCGTACATCGGCCGCGTAAGGCAGATGGCGCGCGGTTGCGCGACCGTGTGGATGGAAACGCAGGGATTCCTGGGAACCGGGAAGGGGGAGTGACCATGGAAAGCCGCGATTTCCTGATTGAGGTTGGAACCGAAGAGATCCCGGCCCGCATGGTCGCCCGGGCAGCAGGCGATCTGGAAGTGCTGACCCTGGCGGCGCTGGATGCCGCCGGGCTGGCTCACGACGGGTCCGAGGCGTTGTTCACGCCGCGCCGTCTGGCCGTTGTTGTCAAGAACGTGCCGGTCGCCCAGGCCGACCGCGAGGAGATCGCCTACGGGCCGTCCATCTCCATCGCGCGTTCGTCGGATGGTGGCTGGACCCAGGCCGCGACCGGGTTTGCCCGCGGCAAGAACATGCGGACCGATGACCTGGTCGAGGTCGACGGGCCCAAGGGACGCGTCGTGGCGTTGAAGGTCCTGACTCACGGAAGGCCCACGGTCGACGTGCTTGCGGGCGTGATGCCCGGCGTTCTGGGTCAGTTGAAGTTCCCGAAATCGATGCGATGGGGCGCGGGCCGCGGCCCGTTCGTCAGGCCGGTCCACTGGCTGTGCTGCCTGCTGGGCGACAGCGTCGTTCCGTTCGAGTTCGTGGGCATCAAGTCGGGGCGCGAGTCGTTCGGACACCGCTTCATGGCTGGCGATGCCTTCACGGTCACCTCGCCGGCCGAATATGTCGACATGCTGCGGCAGCGGCACGTGATGGCCCGCGCGTCCGAGCGCGTCACCTCGATTCGCGAGCAGATGGCGGCCGTCGAGAGCTCGACCGGGCGCAAGTTCATACCGAACGAGGCGCTGTTTGGCGAGATATCGAACATCATCGAGCAGCCGATACTGATCACGTGTGAGTTCGACAAGGATTTTCTGCGTCTGCCCGTCGAGGTCCTGACCACCGCGATGGCCGCGCATCAGCGTTATATGGCGATGCAGGAACCGGACGGCAGGCTTTCCTGCCAGTTCGGCGTTGTCTGCAACAACCGGGCACGGGACATGGCCGTGGTGGCGCGCGGAAACGAGCGCGTGCTGGCGGCGCGTCTTTACGACTGCAGGTTCTTCTGGGAACACGATCTGAAGGTGGGCCTGGAAGAGATGGGCGATCGCCTCGAGGGCCGGCTGTTCCTGAAGGACGGCGGGACCATGCACGACAAGCGTCGCCGTATGAAGAAGATCTGCGACGACATCGCGGATGCCGCCGGTTTCGACAAGGAACAGAAGAAGGATCTGGCCCGCGCCGCCATGCTGTGCAAGGCCGACCTGATGTCCTCCGTGGTGGGCGAACTGCCGGAACTGCAGGGCGTGATGGGTTCGTACTACGCGCAGGCCGCCGGCGAGAACCAGTCCGTCGTCACCGCCGTACGCGACCACTACCAGCCGAGATTCGCGGCCGACAGGCTGCCTGGCTCCGACGTGGCCGCCGCGCTGGCGCTGGCCGACCGTATCGACAGCATCGCGACCTGCTTCTATGTCGGCGAGATTCCGACCGGTTCGCGCGACCCGCTGGCGCTGCGAAGGGCCGCGATCGCCGTCCTCAGGATTATGATCGCCAATCCGCGCCTGTCCCGGATCACCGTGTCGCAGCTTCTGGACATGGCGGCGGATTCGCGCGGTTTGATGTCCGGCGCCAAGTCCTTCCTGCAGGAAGCGGTCTCGAAGGTCTCTCGCAAGGGAAAGGAAGAAGCGACGATCGAGGACTTCATGGCCGAGCGTCTTCGCGGAATCCTGACCGAGGAATACGGCGTGGGCGGGGACGTGGCGAACGCTGTCCTGCCGTTCATGACGGGCGAACAGGCCGCGTCGCCGGCCGACCTGGTGTCGCGGGCGGTCGCGATACGCGACGCGATGGCGGACGAGTCGTTCAGGCAGTTCCTGGACAACGTGTTCAAGCGCGTCGGAAACATGGTCCGCAAGGCGGACGAGGAACTGGAAGGCTGGCGCGACGCGATCGGTCCGCTGGGCGCCATGGGCAAGATCGGGTCGTGGTTCGGCGCGAACAAGCAGCACCGAAACCTTCTGGACCCGGCCGTGGACTACACCGACACGCTTGAGACCCAGCTCGAAAAGGATCTCGAGGTGTGCCGTGTCAATGGAGCGGTTCAGTCGGCCGCCGCGCGCGAACGTCGCGACTACCCGGGCGTGCTGAAGGTGATGGCGTCGTTCGAGGGGCCGCTGGCAAGTTTCATCGGGTCGGGCAAGGACGGTGTCCCGGTTCTGCTGGAGCAGGACGAGGCGAAACGTCTGGCCAGGCTCGCGCTTCTGGACAGGGTTTTTTCCCAGTTTAACTGGTTTGCTGATTTCTCAAGGATTTCCACGAGGTAAGTTAGATGGCAGACAAGAGGGTCTACAGGTTTTCGAAGGATTTGGTCGAGGGCGACCGCGACATGAAGAACACCCTGGGCGGCAAGGGCGCGAACCTGCACGAAATGTGCAAGATCGGCCTGAACGTTCCTCCGGGATTCACGATTACGACCGAGACTTGCGTCCACTACTTCCAGAACGGCAACACGTGGGCGCCCGGCCTTGAGGCCGAGGTCGAGGAAGCGGTTCAGTGGCTTGAGAAGACGAACGGCAAGAAGCTGGGCGACACGAAGAACCCGCTGCTGGTTTCGGTTCGTTCCGGCGCTCGCGCCTCGATGCCCGGCATGATGGACACGATCCTGAACCTGGGTCTGAACGACACGACCGTCGAGACCCTGGCGACCGCGACCGGCAACCGCCGTTTCGCGATGGACAGCTACCGCCGTTTCATCAAGATGTTCGGCGACGTCGTCCTGGGCATCAAGGGCAAGAAGGGCGAGCACGATCCCTTTGAAGAAGCTCTCGAGTCGGTCAAGAAGAAGGGAGGCAAGAAGCTGGACACCGAACTGACCGCCGAGGAACTGGAAGAGGTCGTGAGGCTGGAAAAGAAGGTCGTTTTCGAGCGCACCGGCCGCGACTTCCCGGTTTGCCCGCGTGAGCAGCTCCGCCTGGCGATCAACGCCGTCTTTGATTCATGGATGAACGCGCGCGCGATCGAGTACCGTCGCATCTACCGCATCCCCGAAGACTGGGGCACCGCTGTCAACGTCCAGACGATGGTCTTCGGCAACATGGGTAACGACTGCGGCACCGGCGTCGCCTTCACGCGTGACGCCGCGACCGGCGAGAACGTGTTCTACGGCGAGTTCCTGATGAACGCGCAGGGCGAGGACGTCGTGGCCGGTATCCGCACACCGCTGAAGATCGCCGAGATGGCGAAGGTGATGCCGCACGCCTACGACGAACTGGTTCATATCCGCACGTTGCTGGAAAACCACTACCGCGACATGCAGGACCTGGAATTCACGATTGAAAAGGGCAAGCTGTTTATCCTGCAGTGCCGTTCGGGCAAGCGCACCGGCCTGGCCGCCGTCAACATCGCGATCGACATGCTGGAAGAGGGCATGATCGACGAGGAAACCGCGATCACCCGCATCGAGGCCGGTCAGGTCATGTTCCTGCTGCGCCCGATCTTCAACGCCAAGGCGGTGAAGGAAGCTGCAGCCGAAGGTCGTCTGGTGGCGAAGGGCCTGCCCGCCGGTCCCGGCGCGGCGACCGGTCGCGTGGCCTTCTTCAGCGACGAGATCAAGGAACAGGTCGCGAAGTGGGGCGACAAGGCGATCCTGGTCCGCATCGAAACCTCCCCCGAGGACATCAAGGGCATGGAGACCGCCGAGGGCATCCTGACCCAGCGCGGCGGCATGACGTCGCACGCGGCACTGGTCGCGCGCCAGCGCGGCAAGGTCTGCGTGGCCGGCTGCTCGGATATCGAGGTCGACTACAAGAACCGCCTGATGAAGATTGACAATCACGTCGTTCGCGAAGGCGACTGGATCAGCATCGACGGCTCGACCGGTTCCGTGTACCTGGGCAAGATGGAAACCGCCCCGTCCGAAGTCATTCAGGTCCTGCTGGACAAGACGCTTGACCCGAAGGACGCGCCGAACTACCGCAAGTTCGAGCGCCTGATGGCGATTGCCGACAGGTTCACCCGCATGTCGGTCCGAACGAACGCCGACAACCCGCTGGACGCCTCGCGCGCCATCGAGTTCGGCGCGAAGGGCATCGGCCTCTGCCGCACCGAGCACATGTTCTTCGAAGGCGACCGCATCACGTCGATGCGCAAGATGATCATGGCCGACAACGAGACCGATCGTCGCGTCGCCCTGGCCGAGCTGCTGCCGTTCCAGCGTGAGGACTTCTACGGGATCTTCAAGGCGATGAAGGGATACCCCGTGACCGTCCGCCTGCTGGATCCGCCGCTGCACGAGTTCCTGCCCGGCGACGAGAAGAGCCAGAAGGACTTCTCGGCAAAGACCGGAATCCCGGTTGCACGGATTCTCGAGCGCATCGAGGAACTGCACGAACAGAACCCGATGCTGGGTCATCGTGGCTGCCGCCTGGGCAACACCTACCCGGAAATCACCGAGATGCAGGCGCGCGCGATCTTCGAGGCGGCCTGTGACGTCGCGAAGGAAGGTCTGCCGGTTCATCCCGAAGTGATGGTTCCGCTGGTGGGCCACGTCAACGAACTGAAGGTCCAGGCGGACATCATCCGCACGACCGCGGAAAAGGTCTTCGCCGAGAAGGGCGTCAAGGTCGAATTCCTGGTCGGAACGATGATCGAGGTTCCGCGCGCGACCGTCACGTCGGCGCAGATCGCCGAGGTCGCCGAGTTCTTCAGCTTCGGCACGAACGACCTGACCCAGATGGGCTTCGGCATGTCGCGCGACGACTACGCGAAGTTCATGCCGATCTACATCCAGAACGGCATCCTGAAGCACGACCCGTTCGCCACCCTCGACGACGGCATCTTCGAGCTGCTGAAGCTGGGCGTGAACGGCGGACGCACCACGCGTCCCGACCTGAAGTGCGGTATCTGCGGCGAGCACGGCGGCGATCCCGATTCGATCGATCTGTGCGACATAGCGGGTCTGAACTACGTCAGCTGTTCGCCGTTCCGCGTGCCGGTCGCGCGTGTCGCGGCGGCGCAGGCGAACATCGCCCACAGGAAGTGATCAGGTTCCTTGAGCATTGAACGCGCGGCGGGGCGGATCCCGTTACGGAGGTTCTGGTGGAGGGCAGCAAGGTTTTTCATTGGGATTTTCCGCACGGGATCCGTTCCATCGCCGCGCTCGCGTTACTGACCGTGGCCGCTTCCGTCGGCTGCGTCGAGAACCACAGACAGCTCAAGCCGGCGGCGGGCGCTCTGGCGTGGCCGGTGGCGATCGCGGCCGACCCGGCCGGTGACTTCGTCTACGTCGTTTCAACGAACTTCGATTCGGCCTGGACCGGCGGAACCGTACTTCCCATCGACGCGACCACGCTTGAGAAGGCCTCGGAAGGCGCGGTCGAGATAGGTTCGTTCGGTGGTCAGATCGTGGTGTCCCCTATGCCCGGCGGTGGCGCCAGGGTATGGGTCCCCAGCCGCGACATGGATACGCTGGAGTTCGCCGACGTGCTCAGGTTCGACGGCGTGCCGTCCCTGGACTGCCAGGCGTCGGACGAAGACGAAGCGGACGAAGGCGATCAGGGCGCTGCTGTTCCGGTTCAGACAGATGCCGCCCAGGCGGATCCGGCCGGCTTCCACAGGTGCGCGGGCGAGCACGCGATCAGTCTTAAACAGTTCAAGGTTACCGAGGAAGACGGCAAGACCTATTTCGCGGACAACCCCTACGGTGTCGCGGTCGGTCGGCCGATCTCGCTGTCGGATGGCCGGACCGTGCGTCCTGTGTACGTCGCCGGCATTCTCGGGGCGGCGCTTGACATGTTCCTGGCGGGCGACGACGGCGTGGTGGAACACAAAGCCGTGGCCAAGCTGGACCAGGGCAGTCACACGGTCCTGGAGTACGCGGTCACGGACCACGAGCGCGTTATCTGGATTTCCAACCGGGAGTTCAACGAGATTGTCGTCGCGCACGCGACCATATCGGCGCGCGGTGATGTGGACCTGCGTGTCGACGGGACCGCTCCGGCCGAGTTGCTGGGCTCAACTGGCGACTACTTCCGCGGCATGATCAGATCGGGTGTCGGACCGTTTGTTTACGCAGCGTATCGTTCGCCGGCCGGTCTGGCCGTGTTTGAGATCGTCGGTGGCGGAGATCTTCGCTACCGTCATCTGATACCGCTTGATGGAGATCCGGCCGAGGTGGCGTCATTTGTGGATCAGGACGGACACGAAACGCTTTATGTAACCGAGAACGCGTTGGATTACGTCTATGCGGTCGACCCGGTTTCAGGAACGGTGATCGACACGATCTATGTAGGCGCCGCGCCATACGGAATAGCGATCGCCGGCGGCCGGGCGTTCGTCGCCAACTTCGAGGACTCGACTGTGAGCGTGTTCGGGGTCGACCCTGCCAGGGACGACTACCATGTCGCCGGGGTGATCGAATGATGCCGTCATATGCGGGAGGCCAAGTGGCTGTTAGACGATTGATAACGCTGATCGCGCTGGTGGTTTTTGCCGGGGGCGTGTCGGCCTGCTCAGAGGATGCCGAGTACGTCACCATCGTCCTTCAGCGGCCGGTGGATTTCGCGATTACATGCGTTTCATCCGATTATTCGTTCCTGGATGTCGAGAAGTGTGCCGAGGACACCTCGACCACCATATCGTGGATACTGGACGACGATATGGGCGGCGTGTTCGTCGCCAACGCCAGGACTGGCAAGCTGATCGACATGGACGCCTATTTCCCCGGCTATTCGCCGGTGGCGGTCGGCACAGGATTGACCAGAATAGTCGCGTCGCCCGATTCGCGCGATCTTTATGCAGCCTATTCGGCGAACGGCGGCGACGGCCCCGGAATCGCCAGAATTCCCGGTGTGTTCTATGAGGAAGTTCATGTGTCGGCCAGGATGGACGTTCAGTGTCCTGTTACCGACATGATCGTTATCCGTGACCAGGAAGCGCCGGCCGGGTGGTATGTCGCGGCGGTTATGCGTTGCGATGACGGTTTCAGGCTGGCCAGACTCGACCCGACCGAGGGCGTCGGCGATGCCTTCATGCAGATCACCGAGGTTGCCCCGCTGCCCGGAACAGTCGGTTCGCTGGCCGCCGGCGCGGGAAAGGTGATCCTGACCTCGAGCGATCTTCCCGCCGCTGACGGATATCCGGCGTGGGACCACATGCTTGTTTTTAACGGACCTCTGGCTGCCGGCTCCGAATTCGTCGCCGTTCCGGTGGTGAACGACAGCGTGCTGGCGCCGATGGCCGGCACCGAGGGCCTGACACGTGATTGCATCCCCGGCAGTCCCGCCGTGATCGCGGGTTACGTTTCGGGGCGTCCGGCCATCTCGCCGGATGGCAGGTTCATTTATGTGCCGATGTCGTCTCCGGCCGGCCTGGCCGTGTTCGACGCCAGCCTGGAAAGGGTGGACACCCACGCGCTGACCGCCGCCGACACCGCCGACTCGACTGATGAAACCGGCGTGGTCAACTTCGCGAACCGGCTCTTCGGATACATGGGCTACAAGGATATAAGGATGGATTCGCCGGTCGTCGGCGTCACGTTCGTGGAAATTCCCGAGGTCGGGCTGCGCGCGTTGACATGGCTTTATGGCGGTCAGGTGGTCAGGGTGGTGGTCGATCCGACCGAAGAGGTCCCGTGGTCGCATCGTGCCGAGAACGACCTGGAAGGAATCGAGAGCTCCGCGTACCAGCCGATACTGTGGTACCAGGGACAGAAGCTTGCCAACGGCATCAAGACGCGATCCGACCTGCCTTCATTCGGCTCCAGGCAGATAGTCATGCCGGTAACCGAGGACGATTCCTACGTTTATTACGGGATTCAGTTCAACGGCGATGTCGAGGCCGAGGCTCCGGAACGCTGGTCGGTGACGTTCGAGGGCGTGATACCCGGGGCTTCCGGTGTGTGCGGCGTCCTGGAATCCGCCGGAACCGATGGCTGGCTGAACCGCTGGTCCCTGTCCGCCGGTGAGGTGGATTTCTGCGCGCTGGGGATCGAGGCTGCGGGCGATGGATATGACGGCGATCTGGTCGAGGTCACACTGCCGGTGGACGAGGCTTGCGGAAGCTGGTCCGGGCGTACCGCCATATTCCGCGTTGAGACGGTCGAGGCCGGCCAGATGGGCCTGATCCCGGCCGATGCGACCGCGGCCATGGACACTCCGCCAGCGATGTGCGCCGGTTCCGGGGTGGCCTGGAAGGCGAGGGTGTCGGGACAGTGGCTTGTTTCCGGCAGCCGCAGCGGTTTCCTGCATCCGTTCAAGTCCGAGGGCGGTCAGTGCGTGGTCCGTCCGGACGCCGACCCCGCATTTGTCGGTCGCGCGCTTACCGCCATGCCCGACGGCGATGATCTGGTCGTGGATTCGTGTCCCGTGGCCCGTGGACTTGATTCGCGCATCGACTGGGACGGCAAGTGGTTCCATAACGCCATATTCGGGTTCTGGGTGATCCCGGGCTGCGTGCTCGACAACCAGTACAGACCCGTGGTTATTCCGCCGGTTCGCGACACGTCACTGACGTTCCTCACCGAGACGGGACGCATCCCGAATCAGAACGATATCGGCGGGTTGGCCAGCGCGATGCTGGTTCACGGAGCCACGCTGTTCGCGCTTGATTCCAGCAATGGCCGACTGGTCGTACTGGACCCCGCATCCATGGAAATTAAGAACTCCTGGTTTTAGTCGGCGGGCGCGGGGACGGGCGGTCGTTTCCACCGAGGCGCCGACCCTTACGCGCGTGCGCGATCGCGCACGATCAACTTTTATTAACAGGTAATTGGAAACCATTCGCTTTAAGACCAATTAGTTGTTGACAACAGCCAACCTTCAAAGGATAAACTACCCGCCGAAGCATTTCGGCGTTCATATTCGCCAGATCAGGCCTTGAACATGGGAGCTTGACATGACGCGCTCTGGGAAACTGCTGCGGATTAGGGGAATTCTGTTCCTGGCCGCCGCCGCGTTGACGCTGCTTGCGGTGCTTGGCGGGTGCAATTACGACTGGACCTTCTATCGTAATTCGTTCACCGGCAGCAAGCTGGAATTCGTGTCGGTGGTGCCCGCCCACAAAGAGGAAGACGGCACTTACACTCGTCAGTGCGTGTACGACCCGTCCAGAAAGGTGGACTCCGTTCTGATGTCCTTCGCCCTGGTCGGCGCGGGCCTCAGCTCCGACACCACCACCAAGGACAACGACACGGCGATCAGGCCCGGCGACATGGTCAAGGCCCCCGACGGCGACCGTGTTATCGTCGAGATGAGTGCTGAATCCGAGGAACCGCGCGCCGTTTCCGAGGAAAACTTCAACGTCAAGGTGTCGTGCCTGGATCCATACCCGATAGCCAATCAGACGACGACCTCCGGTGGCGGCTCGCAGATTAAATGCACCCGTCAGGAGAGCATCGATGGCTCGCCGGACACCGTGGCCTACACCAACAATCTGTCGGACGGCACGCTGCGGCTCAGGCCGGACAGCAACGGCATCTCCGTCGCGATCATGATCGATCAGAGCGGTTCGATGAAGGGTTACGTCGAGGCTTCGTCCTTCGCCGAGATCAGCATCGACTCCAAGGTTCCGATCGCCCAGTTCGCGACCCGCGCCACCGACTATCAGGCGTTCAGGACCACCGCGGTTCAGGCGCTGATGCGTCAGCTCAACGCCGGTGATCGCGCCGGTATCTTCCAGTTCGGCGAGGCTGTCAGCGACGTCGAGGCGAAGATTCTGTGCGACGGTACCTACGCGACCGAGGCGGAAGCCCGTTCCGCGTGCTTCGGGATCAACCGCGCGATCCTGAATTCGAACCAGCTCAGCTCGCTTCAGTCCGAGGCGGAAGGCCGCACCCCGCTGTGGCAGTCGGTCAAGGACGTCTACAAGTACCTGAAGGAAAACGAGACGAAGAGCCTGGCGAGGCACATATTCATTATCACCGACGGGCCCGATACCTGCGCCCGTAACTCGTCGGACTTCCTCTCGTTCATGCGCTACCAGCGCGTCACGACCGGCCCGTGGCTTTCCGAGAATCAGGACGATGCCTGCTCGGACGTGGCCTGGGACGACTTCCTGGAATACATCTGGGACGACGTGATGAACGAAGACGGGACCCCCAAGTCCTACGACCAGATCCCGGTGCATGTCAGCATCGTTCAGATGCAGTCCAGGGGCTACCCCGAGATGGATCCCTTCCAGCAGCAGCTTGCCTGTCTGACCGGCGGACACTACACGTTCATCAACGCCAGTGACCTGCCCGGTTCGAACGAGGTCATCCAGGATGGAAACCATCCGCTGCAGGACGCTCTGACCGCGGCCGCGACGAAGTTCCGTCTTTCCCTGTCCGGCGTCTGGCAGGCGGCCAAGAAGGTCAACGACCTGTCCGATGGCAGCCTGACCGCGGGCGCCATGACCGCGTTGGATGGCGAGATCGCCGTGGTGCCGTCCGATACCGCGATCTTCAGCGAGTCGATGAAGACCCAGATGACCAAGAAGATCGTCAGCGATGTCGACACGCGCGGTATCTTCCTGATTCCGTCGGGCGGTCAGGCTCTGGCCTGTGACTGGATGCCCCTGACGTGGGCGGACAAGGACGACGCGAAGGCCGAGGCGTGCCGCGTTGCGGAGCTTTCGGCGACCAAGGACGTCTGCGTCAGTCTGGATGCCGATTTCGGCACGATCTGTTCGACCGGCACCTGCTGCTACGGAATGTGCGTGGCCGCGGCGCCCGAGTGCCAGGTACTTGATGAACTGTGCAATTACGACAACGTCGAGGACGGTACGCCGTGCACCGGTGGTACATGTGACGAAGGCATCTGCGTGCCGGCTGGTGCGTAGTAGGGGATTGACCCCGATTTACAAAGGGAATTGGCGGCCAAAATGTGCCGGATAACCAAAAGCAATAAGCGAGGGCTTGTCATGAAAGGACGGTGGGCGTTGCGGACCATCATCAGTTTCGTTGTTCTGGCGGTGGGAATTCCCGCGTTCGCGCAGGAATCCACGACTCTGGACTCGAATCTGGACAAGATCTGGGGTAAGGAAAGGGAACTGAAGGTCATCGAGAAGAAGCAGTTCCAGCCTGATTTCCGGCATGAGATCGGAATCTTCCTGGGGGTCATCCCGAACGACCCGTTCTTCGTGTACGTTCCGGTTGGAATCAGGTACGACTACCACTTCATGGAATCCCTGTCCTTTGAAGTGGCCGGTGCGTACATTCCGTCGGCGAACACCGGACTTCTGGACGAGATCGTCGAGGGAACCAAGCAGGCCATCTACAAGGGCGAACTGCTTGAACGTGTCCAGTGGTATGTTGACTTCAACATCCTCTGGTCTCCCTTCCACGGCAAGTTCAGCGTCATGAACAAGCACATCACCTCGTTCGACGCCGGCTTCCTGGTCGGTATCGGCGTGATCGGTTCGCAGTTCTACGACAAGAAGGGCGATCTCCAGACCCGCTGGTCGTACGACGGCGCGATTCCGTTCAACCTGATGGCCAACCTTGGCGCGTTCATCAAGTTCTGGGTGACGGATTACCTGGCTGTCGGTATCGACTACCGGCACTACATATTCCCGAAGTACCCGGGGCCGGGCAACGGCGAATGGTCGGATGGCGTCAGCTCGCTGGCCGAGCTTTCCGTCAGCGTGAGCTACATCACGCCGGCGCCGAAATGATTCGACGGATCGACTGTTGACATCATTCGCGGCCCTCGGGTCGCCGTTACTTTGGAGACGGTGGGAAAATGAGCCGAAATTTGATTTCGAAGCTGCTGCTTGCCGCTGCCGTGATTCCCGGGATCATCCTGGCGTCTGGTGACGCCCGGGCGATCACGAAGGACGAGGTGGTCAGCCTGGCAGTTGTAATGATGGTTCCGGAAGCGGATATCATCTCTCAGATTGAGGCGGACAGGTCCGTGTTCAATCTGTCTATCAGCGACATCCTGGAACTCAGGAAGGCCGGCGTGCCGGACGGGGTCATCAAGTTCATGATGAGCACGCCCACGCGCTATGCCGCTCCTGCTCCCGCACCGGCGGCACCAGCCACCGCGCAGCAGCCCTCGCAGCAGACGGCGGCGCCGGTAGCCCCGGTGGTGCGTGAAAAGACCCCTGAAGAGCTCGAAGCCGAGCGTCAGGCGGCGGCCGCCGAGGCCGAGCGCCGGGCGGTTGAGGCGAAGCAGGCCGAGGAAGCTCGCCGCAAGGCTTACGCGACCGGCAAGCTGAAGAAGGGGCTTGAACTCGCGGAAACCGGCCGCTGGGTCGAGGCGATCGTGCTGTTCCAGTCCTTCCTTAAGGAAGAGAACTACGCCGAGGACTCGATCGAGGTCTACAACGCGAAGTACGGCATGGCGGCCGCGCTGACGAACGCCGGTCTGTACCAGAGCGCCGCGCGTCTTCTGGTCGAGGTCCTTCTGCAGGGCCAGGACAAGCCGTTCTTCCAGGATGCCTTCAAGAAGCTGCGCGTCCTGCGCCGCGAGGTGATCTACAACCCGCACGAACTGGAAATGCTGACATCCTTCCCGGTCGTCAGCTTCTCGGATGCCTTCCAGGCCGAGTTCAACTACGTGATGGGCGAGTACTTCTACGACATCGGCGACTACGAGCGCGCGGTCAACCACCTTTCGCGCGTGGGCGTCGGCAACCCGGACTCGGCCAAGGCGAAGTACCTGGTCGGTCTTGTTCAGGTCCGCAACAGCATGTACAAGTCGGCGGTCGAATCGTTCCAGGATGCGGTAACGCTGTCCGAGGACGAGACGAACGGTGATCCGTCCGTGCGCGACCTTGCTTACATGGGCCTGGCCCGTATCGCCTACGAGGCGGAAAACCACGACGCGGCAATCTTCTACTACAAGAAGGTTCCGGGGGATTCCCCGCGCGCCGGCACGGTGTTCTACGAACTGGCCTGGACCTACCTGATGAAGGGTGACTACAGCCGCGCGCTGGGCGCCTTCCACGCGATTCGCTCGCCGTACTTCGACGATGCGTTCATTCCGGAACTGTGGATCATGGAAGCCCGCGTCTACGGCGACCTTTGCTACTACGACAAGGCGTCCAAGGCCCTGGACATGTTCGATTCCGAGATCGCGGTGCATCAGGTTCCGCTGCGTCGCTTCATGGACGCACAGCCGTCGCTCGAGGGGTACTACTTCTCGTTCCTGAAGTCTGTCAACGCTCCGGACGAAAAGAGCCTTCCGCGCGAACTGACGCTGCCGGTCATGCAGAACGTCGAGTTCTACAACCTGTACAAGACCGTCAGGCAGATCGAGAAGGAAACCAGGCTGATCAAGGACAACGCCGGTCAGCTTGGCGAGTTCGCCACCGAGATGCTCGGTCGCCTGGACACGCTCCACAAGGACAACGTGGTCCGCTGCGGCGTGACGATTCAGCGCATCCTGAAGGGTGTCGAGGCCGACATCGAGCGTTCGCAGATCCATCAGACCGAAATTCAGGTCGACATCAGCGGCGCCGAGATCGACGCCCTGAACCAGGAACTGCGCGTTCTGTCCGGCGAGGAAGAGCAAACCAGCACCACGACGGCTCGTCGCAGCGACATCGTCATCGGCGGCGACACCGAGGTGTGGCCGTTCATCGGCGAGTTCTGGCTTGACGAGGTCCCGTACTTCCGCAGTTCGCTTGTCAGCAAGTGCGTCGAGTACTGATGCGGTAATTTTTTCGGGTCGGCCCGGGCTTCTGTTCGGCCGCGGACCCCTTCGTTGGAATTCTTTCGAGGTATGGGGGACGAATGAGAAACACCATCACGTCCATTGCCGGGATTTCGGCGGTCGCGATAGCGATGCTGACCGGGCCGGTGGTTGCACTGGGGCAGGAAGCCGCGACGCAGGGCGCCGTGGATCAGCAGGAAGCGCCGGCTGGTGAGCAGAAGGCGGTTCAGGGCGGCAAGTTCACCCTTGAGGACGCCGAGGTCATGGTTGGCGAGGCGGTCAAGGAAAAGATGGCCGAGATCTCCCTGCGCAGGCAGGAGCAGATTCAGAGGCTGAAGGACCTGCTGGCCAACCCGGATTACCGCAAGGATCCGACACGCGCCCCGGGCGTTCTGCACCGTCTTGCCGAAGCGTACTGGGACGAGAGTTTCTACCAGTACATGAAGGCCCGCGACGAGTGGGACAAGGCCTACGACCAGTACGACAAGGGCCTGCTGAAGGAACTGCCCCCGGAACCGGTCGAGGACTACTCGCAGTCGCTGGAGTACTACCGGATGATCCTGAAGGACTTCCCGGAGTACCAGCGTTTCGACGAGGTCCTTTTCTACATCGGAAAGGGCGCGATGAAGGAAGGCAAGGCGAAGCGCAACGTCGCCCTGCAGAAGGAAGGCGTCAATTACCTTGACCGCCTGGTCAAGAACTACCCGGACAGCAAGTGGCTGGCGCAGTCGCACCTGGCGATGGCCGAGTACTACTTCGAGTCCAACAAGCTGTACTACGCCCAGGTGAACTACGAGACGATCCTGACGAAGTTCCCGAAGTCACCGATGTACAACTACGCGCTTTACAAGCTGTCGTGGGTTTACTTCAACATGGGCGAGATGGAGAAGGCGATCGACGGCTTCAAGCGCGTCGTTGCGGCAGTCTCCGGTGGAAAGGGCAAGGGTACCATCGAGTTCCGCAACCAGGCCCTTAACGACCTGGTTTCCTGCTTCGCCGAGATCGACAACGGCTGGCAGGAGGCGCTGGACTACTTCAAGTCCGTGCTGCCCGAGGACGAGACCTACGTGAAGATGCGCATGCTGGCCGACCTCTACGTCGGACAGGACAAGGTCATCGAGGCGATCGAGCTGTTCCGTCACTTCATCGAACGTGACAAGACCGGCCGCGCGGTGCCCGAGTACTACGGCATCATCCTTTCCCTGTACCAGAACACGAACGACATCCCGGCCCTGGACGAGACGACCCTCGAGATCATGAACTACTTCGATCCCAAGGGAACCTGGTACACGGCGAACAAGAAGGACGTCGACCTGCTGAAGGAAGCCGACACGCTGGGCGAGAAGTACGTGTACTACCTGGGGAATCACTACCACTCGCTGGCCCAGAAGGCCGAGGAGAAGAAGGACAAGGGCGCGAAGGCGATGTACGCGAAGGCGGCCGACAAGTACCGCCTGTACCTGACCAGGTTCTCGGAATGGGAACGCGCCTACATGGTCAACTTCTTCTACGCGGAAATCCTTTACGCCCAGATTCAGGATTACCAGGCCGCGGCGGATCAGTACAACGCCGTCATCGAGCGCGACAAGAAGGGCGATTACATGGAAGACGCTGCACTGGGCGTCATCTACTGCTATGGCGAGCTGATGGTTGCCGAGGGGCTGCAGGAAGTCTCGAAGTCCGGCAAGTTTGAGGTCTACAAGGTTGACCCGAAGGCCCAGAAGAGGAACTTCGAGAAGACCGAACTGCACCCGCTTGAGCAGAACTACATCAAGGCGGCCGACAAGTACGTCGAGCTGCTTACCGACCTGCTGACCGACCCCGAAGTGCGCAAGAAGAACCCGAAGCGCGGCGAGGCGATCCCCGAGGTCATGTACCTGGCGGCCGACGTCCTTTACAGGCACGGCCAGTTCGAGGACGCGGTCAAGCGTCTGCAGATTCTGTTCGCCTACGACAGCCAGTCGAAGTACGCGGCGTACGCGGTCTTCACACTGCTGGACTGCTACCAGCGCCTGAACAGGTGGCCGCAGGTCGAGGAGTGGGCCAGAAAGCTGATCGATGCCAGGAACTTCACGGTCAAGAAGGAAGGCGAACTGCGGAAGATCGTCGCGATCGCCATGACCGAGAATGCGCGCGTGTTGTCGATGGAAGGCAAGACCGACGCGGCCGGCAAGGAAGCGATGCGCGTTTACGAGGAGTTCAAGGGCGACAAGGACATGGCTTCCAGCGCTTTGTACAACGTCGCGGTTCTCTACGAGGATCAGCGTAACGTCGACAAGGCGATCCAGACCTACAAGCGCGTCGTGAAGGAATACCCGGATTCCGAGGTCGCGCCGAAGTCGGTGTTCGCGATCGGTTCGATCCAGGAAAGCCAGACCGAGTTCGAGGACGCCGCGAAGACGTTCGAGAGCATGGTCCAGTTCAGGAACAAGAAGAAGCCGACCGATCCGGACAAGCTGGCGAACTGGGAACAGCTCCAGGTCGACATGGCGGACGCGCTGCAGAACGCAGGCATGATCCGTGAGGCGCTGGGCGATTACACCGGCGCGGTGAAGTCGTACGAAAGCTTCATCACGATCTTCCCGAACCATCCGGCCACGCCGGCGGTTTCCCTGCGCATCGGCAAGGTCTACGAGGACAGCGGCGACAACCAGAAGGCGTTGACCCAGTACCAGAAGTGGATTGGCCGCGGGTACAAGGTCCCCGAACTCGAGGTTGAGGCGTGGGTCCGTTCGGGCGCGATGCTGAAGAAGCTGAACAAGGAAAAGAAGCGGACGGAAGCGACCCGCATGTTCACGACCGCGATCACGAAGTTCAACGATATCGGCGATAACCAGACCGCTCTGGCCGCCGCCAAGAACTTTGCGGCCCAGGCGATGTTCGAACTCGCGGATTACGCTTACGACGATTTCGCCAAGCTGACGATTCCGTCGACGCTGAATCCCTACAAGCTGAAGAAGGCGTTGACCGACAAGGCCGAGGCTCAGCAGAAGGCCGAGGGCATGTTCAACCAGGTCCTGGACTTCAAGTCCGGCCCGTGGTCGGCCGGCGCGCTGTTCAAGATCGGTATGCTGTACTACACGTTCAAGGAAGAACTGCTGAACGTCCCGGTGCCCGAAGGACTGGATCCCGACACCGAGATTATGTACATGGCCGTCATCGACGAGATCGCGGCGCCGGTCGAGGCGAAGGCGATGCGCGCGTTCGAAAACGCGTTGAACCTAGCGCACGAGAAGAAGGTCTACAACTCGTACTCGAAGTCCTGCGCGGAATACGCCGCGAAGGTCAACCAGGATTCGTTCCCGGTCTCGGGCGACGAACTGGTCAAGTCGAACAGGGAAAAGGACTCCGTGACTTCCACCAGCTTCATCAACACGCTCAAGCGTGGCGATGTCGAAATCAAGTACCTTGAGGAGGCCGCGAAATGAAGAAGGTTTTCGTAATGATTTCAGCAGGTCTTCTGGTTACGACCGCCGTCGCGTGCGGTGGCGCCGGAACCCAGACCCGCAAGGATACGAAGACGGGCGATCAGGTCGCGCAGGCCGGTGATTCCGGTCAGAAGGCCCCTGCGGTCCAGGAAAGCGCCGAGGACCTGTCATACCGCGAGATCGTCACCCGCGAGTTCAAGTACGTCGAGGGCATCAACGAGGACGCGCAGGACGCGTTCGGGCAGGGTGTTCTTTTCCTGAACCAGTTCCCGCCGAACTACGAGCGCGCCGTCGAGTCCTTCAAGAAAGCGATTGAGAAGGATCCGTCGTTCCCCGAGGCGTATTTCAACCTGGGTCAGATCTACGAACGCCAGGGCAAGCCGATGGACGCGATCCGCGTGTACGAGGCGGCCGGTCAGAAGACGGATGCCAAGCTGGACTCGCAGGCTTACATCGGCAAGGTCTACCTCGCGATGGCCAAGAAGGCGCACGACACCGGAATGAACACCGAGGGCGTG
>JAGOFO010000162.1 GCA_017997155.1 Myxococcota bacterium | reverse complement strand
TCAATTCCTTGTAGCCCGCCCCGGTCCAGTCGGAAAGCAGCGCCATCAGAGCATCGGGAGCGTGCCTGACGGCATCGCCCAGACGAAAAACGACACACATTCCATCCGGATGCAACGCGGCCGCCATTGGGTCGGGCCAGCCACAGAAGGCGATATCGCAGTTCGTCCCCATCAGGTCGCGTAATGCGGCGCCAAGTGCCTTTCCGTCCGGAACCGTCACATGGACGTGTTCGGTCTGGCTGACCGGAACCTCGGCGGGCGCGGCCACGGAAAAGAGGTCCAGTTCGGCGTCGGGCGGGGTGACTGGGCGGTTGGTGGGGCCAAGCTCGGCCAGCAGCTTGCGGAACTCCAGTTCCGTGAACAGCACCGCCAGCGCCTGACGGTCCGGTTCGACAATCTTCAGATCCTCGATCTGGACTTCCACCGGCACATTTTCCTCGAGCTTGACCAGTTCCAGTGAAAGCCTTCCATCTGCCGCATGTTCTGTCAGGGATGTTTTCGCGCGGTTCGGAAGCTGTTCGATTGACGCGATGATATCCTCGAAACCGCCGAATTTATTAATCAGCTCGGCGGCGCCTTTGGCTCCGATACCGCTGACCCCCGGGACGTTATCCGAGGAGTCGCCCACCAGCGCGAGGAGGTCCCGGACACGCTCGGGGTAAACCCCCATCTTTTCACGCACGGCCTCGCGGTCGTATGTTTTGTCCTTCATCGGGTCATGCACCAGGACCTTGTCCGACACCAGTTGAAGCAGGTCCTTGTCGCCCGATTCGATGACCACGTCGATTCCCCGCGCGACCGCACGCGCGGCCAGGGTCGCAATCACGTCGTCGGCTTCGTAGTCCGGGACCGCCAGAACCTTGAACCCCATGGCCGCGGCCAGTTGTGGAACGTATTTGAACTGGGAGGCCAGTGCCGGCTCGGTCTCGGGTCGGTTCGCCTTGTACTGTTCGTACATCCGGTTTCTGAACGTCTCCCGTCCGACGTCCAGGACCACCGCGCAGTGGGTCGGTCTTGTGTCCGCGATGAATTTTTTCAGCATCGAGGCCAGTCCGAAGATCGCGTTTGTCGGCTGTCCGCGACTGTTCGTCAGCCCCCTGATGGCATGGAAAGCGCGGTGGACCAGTCCGCTTGCATCGATCAGGTACAAGGTCATCTTGTTGTCCCCTTTTGCCAGCCTGACGAGATTATCACACGGAAACGGATGACCGGATCGATCGTGGAAGAAGGATGGAACCGTGGGTTCTATTCGGTCTTGCAGTTCGCGGTCTCGCCGTAGATCAATCCGCTGGCTCCGTCGGCGCCCTTGTTTGAGACCCCGGCACCGCCGTATCCGCCGGTTCCGGCGTAAAGAAGTCCGCCGAGTTCATTGCCCGAGCAAGTCGGTTTTGATGCGTTTCCCGCGATATAGATCGGGAAACTGGGCCCGCCAGGGCCGCCGCCGCCGCTGCCGGCATCGCCGCCCTTGCCGCCGTTGCCACCGCGGGCACCCGCCCCGGCACCGTCGGCCGTATCGGACCCGCCGTCGCCGCCCTGGCCACCGGCACCGCCAGTGCCTGCCGCACCGCCCACTCCGCCGTTGCCGCCGAAATTCGACTTGATCGTGTTGTTCAGCACCTGCGGGCTGGACTGCACCAGGAACAGCCCGAATGAACCGCCGCCGCCCTGGCCGCCAGTGCCGGCCGTGCCGCCGCATCCACCACCGCCACCGCCACCACCCGCGCCTCCGGCAGAGTGACATTCCCAACTGAAGATGGTCTCGTCGTCGTCACCGCCGCCGCCGCCACCACCGCCGCCGCCCTTTCCGTGGGTTCCATCGGTACCGTTGGTACCGGACGAAGGAATCCAGAGACCACCAGCGTTCACCTCGCCCGTGGCCAGACCACCGGAACCATCGGGGCCTTTGGTGCCGGCCGCGCCCGCGCCGCCGGGATTGCCGGACATACTGACGTCATACGCGCCGCTGCCGCCGTATCCACCCGAGTTGAGGCCTGCGGTTCCGCTGAATCCAGGGTCGCCGAAGTTACCGCCCCTGCCACCCATTCCGCCGGTCATGTTGCACGGGCTGGACCCGCCGGGGCCCGGTTTCATGTTTTCCTCGAGGTTGAACACGGTGCACACGCACAATGCGCACTTGAAGTAGGCAAAAGCGTCCGAGCCCTTTGTTCCGTTGTTGCCTGCCTGACCGTTGGCTCCGAAGGTGCCGTTCCGGCCGTCCATGCCGTTACCGGCCTCGATGACATTGTTCGAGATGACCAGGTCGCTGTCGCAGCCCGACACATGCATTCCGTACGACGAGCCCGAGGGCTGGGCCGAGCTGACCGTCTTGATGTTGAACCCGTCGAATACGGTCGGTTCCGTGATGTCCTTCGCGATGACCGAACGCACGGCAAGCGTCTCCTGGCCGTTCCAGGTGATCGTCGTCACGTTCGTCCTGAAGTTTCGCCGCCAGCCGTTTCCGGAGTCGTATCCGCCGTACACGCTGACGCCGTTCAACAGGTTTACCTGCTCCTGATAGTTGCCGGCCGCGACGTACACTTCGGGTATGGGATTCTTCGACGCGGCGAATGCCATTGCCGCGTTGATCGTCGCGAACGGGTTAAGAATGTTGCCGAGGAAGTTTTCATCGTCGCCGCCGTTCATAACGAAGACACCAGTTTCCACGTCGCCGTCGATTCCGTCGCAGTCCGCGTCAATGAATTCGGGATCGGGGTGGTCAACTGGCGTCTGGAACAGGCATTCGTATTCGCAGCCGTCGTCCGGCGAGCCGTTCAGATTGACGAATCCCTTGACGCACCCGCCCATGGTGCATTCGCTGTCCGTGCATTTAGCGGTCGCGTTTGCGAAGAAACACCTGTTCTCGCAGTCGCCACAATGGTTCGGGTCACTGGTGTAGTCGATGTCGGACGCGCATTCGCAGTGGCCGCTGGTCGGGATGCACTGTTTCGAAGTCTTCGATCCTTCAACGTTCGTCACTTCGACGCAGTCGAAATTGATCGGAATCACTTCGCACAGAGGGTCATCAAGGCATTCGGCCTCGGTCTTCTCGCCGTCGAACGTGCAGTTGCCGGCAATGTCGCATTCCTTGATCCTGACCTTGGATTCGCAGTCGGCCGCCGTATCGCATGACTTGTGACAGTATTTCTTGGTTCCGTTGAACACGCACATCGCGCCCGCCGACTGGCAGTCGCTGTCGAATTCACATTCGCGGTCGCATAGAGGATTGTAAGTCGGCCTGCAGATGTAGGTCGTGTCCGCACCGCCGAGGTTGATTTCCTGGCATTTCCATCCGTCCGGGCAATTGTCGTAACAGGTCATCGTGCAGCGATAGTAGTTTTCGCCAGGCATCGCTATGCAGAAATTGCTGGCGCAATCGGGGTTTTCCTCGCAGATGCAGCCGAATCCGTAAGGCATCTCGGCGCATGGATCGACCATTGTGTCGACGTTCCCGTCGTCGCTGCCCTGATCTGTCGTCACGACGTCCGGGCGCGTGTCGGGCATGCCGTCGTCCTCGATCGCCTCAAAGGTGTCGAGTTGGACCGGAATATCGGACTTCACGTCGTCGATGTCGGTGCCAGGCTCGGTGGTCGTGCACCCAGCGACTACCATTGATGACAACAAAACGAACAATATCGAATAGTTACGGAACATGGCCGTTTTCTCCGCGATTCTAGCCTGATTCTAGTTAAAACAGGGGTCTCTTGGCAAGGATTCCACTGGAATCTCAGGGCTATTTGTCGTGGCATCCTGCCCGCCGCCGACATTCATGGACATCGGGGGCGGACGTTGTGATAAATTCACGTCCGCCGTGGCCTCCGCCCGGCAGGAGGAAGGTGATGGCGGACAAGACGTTCAAGATGTTCGATCCGGCCGATCTAGGCCCCGAATCGATCATCGGCGGCGAGGATCGGATTGGCCTCGACATCGTGCCGAAGCACTTCGATCAGTTCGAGCGACTCGTTCTGGCGTCACGCCCGGCTACCGTTGAGCGTTTCAGACAGGCGTCCGAAGGCCGACCCATAGTCATCGAGGTTGGCTCCGGTCGCGGGCGCTTCCTGACGGCGATGGCCGCGGCCATGCCAGATGCGGTCTGTCTGGGCCTTGAAACCGGACTCTCACTGTGCGGAGACTGTCTGAACCGCGCTGCCGGGATGGGACTGGACAACCTGTTCATGGCCTGGGGAGACGCCAGGCGGACCATCCCGATGCTGGTCCGGCCAGGAACCGCCGTCAGCGCGTTCCTGATGTTCCCCGATCCCTGGTGGAAGAAGCGGCACGCGAGTCGCCGTCACGGGCCATTGATGGGAACATCCATATCGGATGCTCTGGCGCCCGGATCCCGGCTCGTGCTCAAGAGTGATGTTGAACCGTACCTGGCCGTGATCGTCCAGGCCTTCATGTCCACCGGAAGGTACCGGTTGGAGCCTGACCCTGTCGGTCTGGTCGAGGGGCTGCCATACACCGATCGCGAGGTCAGGCTGCGGGCCTCGGACATACCGATATTTACAGCGGTGTTGACCGCGATTTAGTATTGAATTTTCGATGACTTGTCCGGTCCGCGCCTGCGGGCCGTCGCATCATGGAGGTATTTCGATGCCCGGAATAGTGAACGCCGTCCTGATGGCCGTGCTGCTCGTCGCCGCGATGACGATGTTCTTCATCACCATGGCGGGGCGGGTGCGCGTGATGGTCGCGGGCCTGCCGGACAACCGGTTTGATCATCCGTGGCGGCGCTTTGTCAACATGATGAAGATTGCTTTCGCCCAGAGCAGGATGTTCAAGGAAGTCGGTCCAGGACTGATGCACGCCTTCATCTTCTGGGGTTTTCTTATCCTGCTCTTCAGGTCGGCCTCGCTGATCGGACGTGCCTGGGCCCCCGAGTGGTCGTCATGGACGCTCTTCTGGTTTTCGGAAGGTCTTGACGGTTGGTACACCTTTTTGAAGGACATCACCGAACTGGTGGTGCTTGTCATGATCGCCTGGGCCACCTGGCGCCGCCTCGTGACCCGGCCGAAGCGGCTGGCGAATTCATTCAGCGCGTTCCTGATTCTCGGATTCATCGCCTTTCTGATGCTTTCCGATTTCATCTACGATGGCGCCAGGTTCGCCATGCTGAGCATCGGCGGCGCGGTGCCGGAAGCGGCTCGACACGCGCTTG
>JAGOFO010000161.1 GCA_017997155.1 Myxococcota bacterium | reverse complement strand
GTCGACAAGCGCCTTCGCGATGTAGGAGACCAGCTCAACCATAGCGTCGGGGGCCATGTGAACCTCCTGCAAAGGCGGGATCATTCGCCCTTGTTAGCCTTCAACAGGCTGGCAACCGTGCTGCTCGCCTGCGCGCCGACGGACAGCCAGTATTTGATGCGCTCGCCGTTAAGTCGGACTTCGGGCGGGTCTTTCAACGGATCGTAAGTTCCAAGCAGTTCAATGTAGCTGCCGTCACGCTTTCCGTGAGAGTCGGCTGCGACGATTCTGTAGAAGGGGCGCTTCTTCGCGCCGAATCTGGCCAGTCTGATCTTAACCATAAAAAGGAGCCTCCGCGGTCCACCATTGGACAATCAAAAGCCGCATTAGTTTACCACCGAAATCATAGAAGGCAACCCCTTTGCACCCGGAGCGAGGCTATGAGGAGCGGCAAGCCCTTATGCCTTCACTTGCAAATGGCATGGCTCAGTCCCGATGGTGCTTGACTTTGGCGGCATCTGCCATTAATATCGGTGACCCCGTAATTCGGGGGCCTGTCGGAGGCTTGTCACTGATTATGGCGACGAAAAAGCCGAAACCGGGATGCGTTCCGGTAGCTGACATTACCGAGAGCGGTCTCGACTGGCAGATGCAGCTCCCAGGTGATTTCGTCGCGGGACTGCTTCCGGTCGACTACCGCGTTTCAGGTGATTCGGTTGACCTGAACGTTCGGTTGTCGCTGGCGGGAAAGAACGTGGTCGCGCAGGGTGCAGTGACCGGCGAGTTGACCGCGGTCTGCTGCAGGTGTCTGGCCGAAAGTCCCTTCAAGCTGAAGAGGACCTTCAGGCACGTGTTCGTTGAAGGAATCGATCCCGCGCAGGACAGGGAAGAAGAGGTCATCTCCGAGACGGACGACCTCGACTGCACCTTCTTCGCTGGTGATGAAGTGGATCTTCTGGCGCTTGGCGGTGACGAACTGGTGCTCGCGCTTCCGGTCAATCCGGTCTGCAGGAAGGACTGCAGGGGGTTGTGTCCGGTGTGTGGTCACGACAGGAACGTCAGCGACTGCGGTTGCGTTATTGATGACGGCGACCCGCGCTGGGAGGCCTTGAAAACCTTGAAAGTGGACCCGAAGAACTGAAGGAATGCCTTCAGGTAAGTTCGTTGTCCCGAGTATTGACGGAGGCTGATCATGGCTGTTCCGAAGAAGAAGAAGTCCCGTTCCACCCGCGATTCCCGTCGCGCCCATCATGACAAGCTGACGGTGAAGTCCCTGGTGAAGTGCTCGCGTTGCGGCGCTGTCAGGATGCCTCACAGGGCCTGCACCGAGTGCGGTTTCTATCGTGATCGCATCGTAGTGGCGACTGCACCCGAGAAGGCGTGATCCCATGAAAATCGGTATTGGCTCAGACCATGCCGGTTGCGGGATGAAGGCCCACATCGTCAGGCACCTGACCGCGGCCGGGCATGAAGTCGTGGACTTCGGGACGAACGATCCCGGCGTGTCCGTGGACTATCCCGTGTACGCCGCCAGGGTCTCGCGTGAAGTCGCTTCGGGCAACCTGGAACTGGGCGTTCTGGTATGTGGAACCGGCATCGGCATGAGTATCGCCGCCAACAAGGTGGACGGTATCCGCGCAGCGCTGGTTCACGATGTCATTACCGCCAGGATGGCCAGGCAGCACAACAACGCCAACGTGGTCGCACTTGGTGCGCGCCTCATCGCCCCCGAGTATGCGGTTGAACTTATCGACACGTTCCTGTCGACGCAGTTCGAGGTCCGTCATCAGCGGCGGCTGGATATCATCTCCCAGATCGAAAACGGGGGTTGATCCATGAAGTGCCCCATCTGCGGCAACCCTGAAACCCGTGTCATCGATTCCCGGGTCGCCGGGAACGGGGACGCGATCCGCCGCAGACGCGAGTGCGAATCCTGTCATCGTCGCTTCACCACATATGAACGCGCCGAGGAATTCATCCCCAGGGTCATCAAGAAGGACGGGCGCCGCGAGGAGTTCAGCCGTTCCAAGCTGATGGCCGGTTTGTCGCGCGCCTGCCAGAAGACCCGCGTTTCCAGCTCGGAGATCGAAGGCTTCATCGATGGTCTGATGGCAAAGATTCAGGATCGAATGGCCACAGAGGTCGAGAGTTCCTGGATCGGCAGCGAGGTCATGGACTTCCTTCGCGAGAAGGACCCGGTCGCGTACGTCAGGTTCGCCAGTGTCTACCGCAGTTTCACCGACATCACCGCGTTCGAGAAGGAAATCCGTTCGCTCGTGCGCGCGTCGAGGGGGAAACGGTGAATGGACGCCTCGTTTGACAGCGCCATGATGCGCCGGGCCATCTCGCTGGCCAGGAAGGGTCAGGGGCATGTCAGTCCGAACCCGATGGTTGGTGCGGTGCTGGTGCGCGACGGTCGGGTGATCGCCACCGGATATCATCATAAACACGGCGCCGCGCATGCCGAGGTGGACGCGCTGTCCAGGATCGGCTTCCAGGCCGCCGGATGCACGCTCTACGTGACGCTTGAACCATGCTGCCATCAAGGCATGACCCCGCCATGCACGTCATCGGTGATCTCATCCGGCGTTCGCCGTGTGGTCGTCGGCATGGTGGACCCGAATCCGGTTGTCAGCGGTCGCGGCATCGCGCGTCTTCAAGAGGCCGGAATCGACGTCACGGTCGGTGTGCTGGGCGATGAGTGCCTCGAACTGAATCGCGGCTTTGCCAGATGGATCGTTACGGGGCGGCCGTGGGTGACGCTGAAGATGGCGGTGACGCTGGACGGCAGATCCTCTGGCACGAAGGGTCCGTCCGGGCGGATCACCGGCGAGGCTGCCAGACTGGACGTGCTGCGCCTGCGGGCCGCGTCCGACTGCGTGATGGTCGGCGGCAATACTGTCTTGTCAGACGACCCCCTGCTGCTTGCGGACCGTCGGGCAAACCGGGGCAACCCGATCCGGGCCGTTGTCAGTACCGGTGGAAACCTCCCGCCAGACAGCCGCCTGATTGACTCGACTTCGAATGGACGCGTAATCCTTCTGGCCGGTTCTGATGTGTCGTCGTCCAGGCTTGAGGAACTTTCCCGATCGTCCGTCGAGGTGGTCCAGCTTCCGATCGTGGACGGGCTGGTCGATATGGACTCTGCCATTGCCGCGCTGGGCGCGATGCGTGTCACGTCGGTCCTGGTCGAGGGCGGCCACCGTCTTGCCGCGTCGCTGCTGAAGGCATCGCTTGTGGATCGCCTCGTGATCTATTACGCGCCGCTTCTTCTTGGCGACAACGGCGCCCCAGGCATCTGCGCCGACCTCGGTATCGACCTGCCGGCCGATTCCCTGCGCTTTCGGACGATCTCGCTGCGCCGTGTGGGTGAAGACGTCCGAATGGACCTGGAACCGCTTCGATAGCCGACGATCCATGCCACTGCTATAATCGAACAACTTCAGTGTGTGGTCAGGAGGTCCCGTGTTTACAGGCATCATCGAGACGGTCGGCGTCATCGCGCAGACCAGGCCCCGTGGTGGCGGCATAGAGCTTTCGGTTGAGGCCAGCCTGTCCGGGGAGCCTTTGCAGGTAGGTGAGAGTGTGGCGGTCTCGGGACCATGCCTGACGGTGGAAAGGGTGATCCCGGGCGGCTTCGTGGTTTTCGCTTCGGGCGAAACCATGCGCAGGACCACGGTTTCCCGGTTCCGGGCCGGTACCAGGGTCAACCTGGAACGGGCCCTTGTCGCGGGTGGCAGACTCGGGGGTCACATCGTGACCGGACACGTGGACGCCACCGTCAGATTCTTGCATGCAAGGCCTCATGGAGAGTCTTCCGAACTCAGGTTCGAGGCGCCGGAAGAGGTGGCCCGGTTCCTGGCCACCAAGGGTTCGATAGCCATCGATGGCGTGTCGCTGACCCTGAACGATGTGGATAGCGGGGTGTTTTCCGTCACGGTGATTCCGCACACGCTGTCCGCTACCACGCTCGGCAACCTCGGCCAGGGTGACCTGGTAAACGTCGAGGTCGACCTGATCGCCAGGTATGTTCATTCTTTTGTCAGTTCAAGTGGCAACGGGATTACGGAAGAACTGCTGGGAAAGATGGGCTGGTAGGCTGCAAGCCAGTCTGACGGCATTCAGAATTCCGGGCAGACTGGCGCCGTGAAAGAGCCTTTCATACGTGAGAACACTTCGGAATCTTTTTGTGATTCGACCTCTCGCCCAAAATATTCCCGGCGTGACAGTTCATCCACGCCATTGGTGGAAATATCGATTGTTCCGGTGATCTGGCTGCCGTCCGGAGACAGGGTTGCTTCAGCCTGCGCCGTTTTCACCTGTTCGTTGTTGAAGTGAAAGCTCCATCCATTGTCGGGATCGACTGGAGCCACCTTTACGACATCGTTACCCAGAAACGAGGACTGGCCCTTCGTATATTTGAATTCCAGAAGTCCCTGCTTGGGAACCACGCGGTAGTTTTCGCAGTTCAGGGATTCCGAGTCCTGGAAGAAGACCATTATCACGTCCTCGGCCAGGAAAGCGATTGAGTTCGATACATGCCGGGACCAGCTTTTTCCAGGCATGCTCATTGAGATTTCCATGCTGGAAGCACCGCGTCTGGATGTAAGTCTGTCCAGGGGGCGCGCGGGACAGAGTTTCGCCTTGAAGCACCCTTTGATACTGCCCTGGTTGCCGGAAGATGACAGATCCACCTTCTGGTCGATGCACCCCGCAAACGTCGTGTCCGTCATGGTCTGTCTTGAAATCATCGGGGCTTCGTTCGGTATCGCCGTTACCCAGTTGGGTCTTGAAGGTGGCGCGAACTTTATCCCCGGGGTCCCGGAGGAATCCCCCGGCAGATACAACTCGGCAACAGCCTGTTCGTTGAGGGTCGCTTCGCACGTCGAATCCGCGGTTTCGAACAGGAACACCTTGACCATATCCCCCTGGGGTACTGCCAGAGCGTATCGGGCTGTTCCAGTGTAATTCGCGCCGACCTGTGAAGATTTGAATCGGATTCGCACACTGGTTTCATCACTTGAACATCCCGACTGAACCACAAGGAACGCAGTCAGAATAATGGCTGACGTCAAAAAGTGTCGCATCATTCAACGCCGTTGAAGGTGTTGGTGAGGGTCCCCAGTCCGTCAATCGTGATGCTGACTGTGTCTCCGTGCGAAAGGTATCCCCGTGGATCACGGAATTTCCCTACACCTGCCGGTGTCCCGGTCGC
>JAGOFO010000160.1 GCA_017997155.1 Myxococcota bacterium | reverse complement strand
ACCAGGGACGCGTCGTTCAACGCCGTCTCGAACAACCGCCTGTATCCGTGCGGCGAGGGCGCCGGGTATGCGGGTGGAATCGTATCGGCTGCCGTTGACGGGCTTCACGTGGCCGAGGCGATCATCGGCAGGTTCCGCCGACCATCGCGCTGAGGCCCGGGACGGCCGGTCTTCACAACCCGCCTGAGTTCAGTATGTCCACAGGATTCCAGAGGCATCGCGGACCCTGGCCATGGTGGCCGAGGCCGTCGCGCGCGCCCTGGCGCCGCCATCGCGAAGGATGTCGGTCAGGTAGTCGGGACGGGAGATCAGTTCGTCGTAGCGGGCACGCGCCTGTGCAAAATGGTCGTTGATCAGCTCGGCCAGACGTTTCTTGGCGTGACCGTATCCGTAACCACCAGCACGGTAGGCAGCGCCGATCGTTTCCAGCTCATCGGCGGACGCGAACAGTTTCAACAATGCGAAAACATTACACTTACCCGGATCCTTGGGGTCCTCGAGCGGCGTGGAGTCGGTGACGATTCGCCCGCACGTCTTCGCGGTGTTTTTCGGGGTATCGAAGATCTCGATCACATTGTCGTACGACTTGGACATCTTCTGGCCGTCAAGCCCGGGCACGACCGCGACCGACTGCACGATGAAGGGTTCCGGCATCACCAGGACCTCGCGCTCGAACGCCTGGTTGAACTTGCCAACCAGGTCGCGCGTGATCTCGATGTGCTGCTTCTGGTCCGCGCCAACGGGGACCATGTTCGCGTCGTATATCGCGATATCGGCGGCCTGCAGCACCGGGTAGTCGAACAGGCCCATGTTCGGCGCGATCCCGCGCGCCACCTTGTCCTTGAAGGACGTCGCGCGCTCCATCAGACCGACTGGACAGACCGTGTTCAGGAACCAGCACAGTTCGGTCACCTGGGGCACGTCCGACTGGACGAAAAAGACGCTCTTTGCCGGGTCGATGCCAAGAGCCAGGTAGCCGGCCGCCAGATGCATCGTGGACTCGCGCAGGGCTGCGGCATCCTTTTTCGATGTCAGCGCATGATAGTTCGCGATGAAGTAGTAGCACTCGTGCCCCTCGGCCTGGAACTTCAGGAAATTCCTGATCGCCCCGAAATAGTTGCCGATGTGCAGCCGCCCGGACGGCTGGATTCCAGAAAGTATCCGCATGGTCGGAGTCCGCCAGATCAGAGAAGGGTTTGCCAACATTGCCCGTACCCGGGCCCGGGGTTACACTATCACCACGCCGGAGGATTTCCAATGAATTCGTGGCAGGCGATGGTACTTGGTATGGTCGAGGGCCTGACGGAGTTTCTTCCGGTCAGCTCGACGGGACACATCATATTTTTCCAGCGACTTCTGGGTATCGAATCCACCGACGCCAGTTTTGCATGGGCCATTTCGATTCAGCTTGGCGCTATTCTGGCAATCCTGGTCATCTACGGGGCGCGGTTCAGGCAGATGGCGGCCGGGCTGACCAGGCACGACCGCGAGGGGCGACGGCTGCTGGTCAATCTGATCGCGGCGTTCGTACCCGCGGCGGTGATCGGCCTCGCCGGAGAGGAACTGATCGCGGATCGCCTTTCGGGCATGTACGTCATCTCGGTTGCCTGGGCATTCTGGGGAATCGTCATCCTCGTCCTGTACCTTCGACGTGGCACCCCTGATCCTACCCGCGGCGCACCGCTCGAGACACTGACCTGGCGGCAGGCGATCGTGATCGGCGCCTTCCAGTGCCTGGCCCTGATCCCCGGCATCAGCCGCAGTCTTGTGTGCATCCTGGGCGCGGCGGCGGTCGGCCTGTCGATACCATCGGCGGTCGAGTTTTCATTCCTGCTTGGAGTGATCACTCTGGGCGCGGCCACCGCATACCAGATGGTGTTCAAGTGGTCCGAGCTGAGCCAGTCTTTCGGACTTCAGACCATCCTGATCGGTCTGTTCACATCGTTCGTGTTCGCCCTTCTGTCCGTCAAATGGATGGTGTCCTACCTGTCAAAACACCGGATGACGCTGTTCGGCTGGTACAGGCTCGGCATCGCCGCGGTCGCGCTGGCACTGCTGGCAACCGGGATGATCAAGGCCTGACTGAAGCTGACGCCGCGAGAGCTCCGACCGCCAGGTCAATCAACGGCACATGCAGTCGTTCTTCGGACAGCGGAAGCGCACGTGAATGTGGTCGTCATGCCCCTTCGCCCACCTGATGATGCCGGAGCGCGACGACCTGGGAGCCGGGTACTGGAATATCTGGTCCAGATCGGCCTGGGGAAATCCCTTCTTCAGCGCATGGTTGTAAAGCACCCGCTGCAGCTTGTGGTCCATGAAGATGTATTCGATCTGGCCGGAGTCCAGCAGCGCCCTGACCAGTTCCCACGACAACTCGACGTCGATGTTCGAAGGAGTCGCCTTTGCGAACCCCTTCATGTTCGGCCTGCCCTTGATGAAATATGACAAGTCCACGTCGCGCCCGGTCTTGTGCGACAGGTGCCGGCTGAGTTGGCCGCCCACCCTGCCCGACCAGTCACCGACCACGATGTTGCCGGCGTCCGGGTTGCGGCGGCGGAACTCGCAGATTGAACGCAGCATCAGGCGGATTGCGAACGGACGGCCATACGCGGTCGAGCTGCGCTTCACCGTGTATCCCTTCTGTGGCTTCAGATGGACCCAATCCGCCAGAAACGGCCGCGCCGCAAGCAGATCCGCCGGGTCGCCGAGCCGTATCAGGACCAGCTTGCCCGGATGCATCAGCTTCTTCAGCTTTGCCGGCTTCTTCCGCAAGCCATTCAGGGACTCCAGATTCTTGACGGTCGTCTTGTACTTCCGGGCGATCTTGATCAGGTTGTCGCCCTTTCGGATCTTGTGGTAGAAGTTGACCGTCCCCTTCGGTTTCTTCGGCATCGGATCCAGCGCGTCCAGGTATGCCGCGCAGGCAGAACCATCGTCAGTGAAACCGAACTCCGCGAAGTCGGGCAGTTCAACCACGTCGTCGGGGATCCCGTCGCCGGAGTACGGATCCACGCCCTCGGAATCCGCGTCGGCATCCGCGAGTCCCTGACTGTCCTCGTCGTCCCACGGCACATAATCGCAGTCGTCGTCACCGACCTCCGCCGCCTCGTCGTACACCCCGGCCAGTCTGATTTCATTAACCTGGGTAAGTTCCGGGACCGCGCCGGAAGCGGTCTTTTCATTAACCTGGGTAGGTTCCTGGGCCGCGTCGGGTGCGGTCTTTTCATTAACCTGGGTAGGTTCCGGAGCAGGTTTCGGGGCCTTCTTCTTCGGCTTCGGTTTGTCACATTTTATGGCGGGCTTGACGACCAGGCGGGTACCCGGCTTAAGGTTCTTCGCCTTCGCTCCGTTCATCTTCTGAAGGGCATTGACTGTTGTGTCGTAACGTCTGGCGAGGTCCCACAGGGTATCCCCGGAGACCACCTTGTGATAGGTCGCCTTGCCGCACTTCGGCGCCGCCAGCAACCCGGACACGGGGAAAGACAGGCCAAGCAGGAAACACGCGACAACAACTATCCGAAACGAACGCGCAGCCGCGGTCAACGCGTCCGAACGACAGGAATCACCTTTGACCATCCACCCCCCGGTCATGCTTTGCGGCACAACGACCTGGGCCGTCCGTTCCTGACCTGGCTGATCACCATGTCAACCGCAACCGTGTTGAAATCCTTCCACGGCAGGATGATGTCGGCCTTGCGCCTGCTCTTCTCGACGAATTCCAGGTGCATCGGCCTGACCGTGGTCAGATACTGTTCTATCACCGAGTCCAGGCTGCGGCCGCGCTCGACCATGTCGCGCTGAAGCCGCCTGATGAACCGCAAATCGCTGTCCGTCTCGACATAGATCTTCAGGTCCATCTCGTTCCGGACCACATCCATTTCGAGCACCAGGATTCCCTCGACGATGATCGTCGAGCGCGGCTCAACCAGAACGGTCTGCGCCAGCCTGGTGTGTGTCTTGAAATCGTAGACCGGCATCTGAATCGTTTCGCCGCGCCTGAGCGCCGCGACATGCCGGGCCATCAGGTCGAAGTCGATCGCCGCCGGATGATCGAAGTTCTGGCGGGCCCTGACCTCGAACGGTTCGTGCGAGAGATCGCGGTAATAGTTGTCCTGGACCACCTTCACGACGTTCTCGGGACCGACTTCCGAACAGATCATGTCGGCCACGGTGGACTTTCCCGATCCGGTTCCGCCCGCGATCCCGATCACGAATCCGCGATTCACATCGCACCCCCGGGGTTCAGTCCACGCCAAGCCTGTACGCCGCGTACTTCTGGTACGCCCGCATCGCCGCGTCCACGCTCTGGAACACCAGGACGCCGCGCGCGCGCAACGCCTCGGCCAGCGGCCGGTACAGCTTTCCACAATCCACGGTCGCCATTATCGGCTTGTCGGAACGGTGCACGATGGGCGGCAGGGTCTGGGGCAGCGCGTCCGGTTCCTCGATAGTGTACATGCCCGGGCCGTGGTCGCCGGGAGGCAGCGCCTTGATCATCACCGACAGCGGCACGATGCCGACGATACATGCGTCGACTTCCGGACACGCGGCCTGCGCCTCGAGACACATCGTGTATACGCAGTCCGGCGCCATCGGCGTGATGTCCAGCGGGTTGTGCACGCTGACCAGTTCGTTCAGTTTGAATTCCTTCAGGATCCCCAGGATGCTGTCGGAGGTCGCCTGATCGTACTTCCCGAGCACGAACCTGGGCCGCTCGCTGATGCTGTCGGCCATGCAAACCGTCTCGTAACCCGCGTTCGAGATGAAGGACAGCCGATTTCCGCCGACGTTCTTACCACGGAACGCCACCGCCATCGCCCACAGGTCGTTGAAGTCCTCGAGCGTGTTCGAAACCAGCGCGCCAGCGTCACGCAACGTCTCGTAGCACGACGGGTAGTCCCCGGAAATCGAGGCGGTATGGCTGGAAGTGGCCGTGCGTCCTTCACTGGTACGCCCCGCCTTGTAGACGATGAAGTCCTTTCCGGCCGCCCGCCCGCGCCGGATCAGCCTGGCCAGGCGCAGGCCGTCAAGCGGGCTGAATCCCTCGATGTACAGGCCGAACACCTCGACCACGTCCTCGGCCAGGATTGCCTCGACATAGTCCGCAACCCCCAGATCCATCTGGTTGCCGCTGGAAACCGCGTACCGCGTCTTGATGAAGTCCAGGATGTTCATCCTGGTGATCATGAACGCGCCCGACTGGGAGATCAGGGCCG
>JAGOFO010000016.1 GCA_017997155.1 Myxococcota bacterium | reverse complement strand
GAAAAGACTTCCGACGCCGACATGGAAACCCTCGTCCGTAAACTCCAGAAATAAGCGGCGACAGCCTTGACTGCGACATGCCCTCAGCTACAATACTTTGGGAGCATCTATACTCGGAGGTTCTCGTGTCAATTAGAACCATCACCGTGACCGTGGCGCTGTTTGCCGCAGTCGCCCTGCAGGCTTGTCAGACCGAAGGGGATTTCGGCGAGTGCATTCTGACGGACAAAATGCTGTCGGACTGTAACGAAATTCTTTCCCAGACCCAGGATCAGTGTTCGGGGGACGAGGCCTTCTGCGGCGCCACCTGCATCGTGACGGATCACCCTCAATGCCTTTACGGGCCTTGTCTGATGTACAAGTATCGTGACATCAAGGATCCGGCCAACTGGAAAACCGACCCGTTCTGCGGAAATGGTTGCGCTTCGACGCTCGACTGTCCGCCCGAGTCGACCTGCCGTGAACTGCTGTCCCTCAGGAAGGAGTGCAGGGAAGACTCCGAGTGCCAGCGGACCTCGCCCTGGGCCGTGTGCGAGGACGATGGATTCTGCACATGGAAGACCTGTATCCCTGATGCCTTCAGCACGGCGATTGTCGACTGAGGAACTCCACTGTATTCCGATTTTTCCCGGAGGTTAGGCAATGAACCTGAAGAAGTGCTTGCTGGTTCTCGCGCTGCTGCCGGCCCTCGCCTGTTCCGCGCGCCAGATTCCCGGGACATCGGTCGAGGACACCCCGGAAAACCGCGTGATCGTCGACATCATCAACAAGTACAGGGTCGCGGTCGAGAACAAGGACATGAACGGCATCCTTGAACTGGTGTCGCGTGACTATTTCTCGAACTACGGAACGACCGCGAACGCCGATGACGACTACGGTTACGAGCAGCTGGTAAGGAACATACTGCCGGTTCTGCGCGACGACGTTAAGTCGGTCCACTATGTGATCTATGTTCGCCGGGTCACTTTTCCGCGGGACAACATCTGTTACGCGGACATCGAGTTTTCCTACAAGTTCTTCTACGTCGAACAGGGCAAGGACCGCTGGAAGGTCGGCACCAATCTCGACAGGATGGAGTTCATGAAGGAAGACGGCGTCTGGCGAATCACTTCCGGTCTCTGATCCCGTTCGGCACCCGCTTTTCAGATCCATTCACATCGTTTCAGCCGTCAGCAACTTTTCACGGAAGAGCTGCAGTTTTTTTTCCAGATACCCCACTTGACACTGACGGGTGTCGTGGTGATACTGATACCCGGTATGGGTATCTGAGAGGATGAAACCGTGGCTGATTTGGACAATGAAGAACACCGGGCACAGATGATTCTCAGGCTGAACAGAATCGAGGGTCAGATCCGCGGTATCCGCAGGATGGTCGAGGAAGAGCGGTCCTGCGAGGACATTCTCTCCCAGGTCGCGGCGGTCAAGGGCGCCATGAATTCGCTGTCGAGCCGAATCGTCGACTCGTACGTTAGAAAATGCGTCCTTGGCAGGCTGGACGGGCAGATCCCGGTCGAGACCGTGGACCGTCTTCTTGACGTGTTCAAGAAAATTCAGAATCAGGGCTGACGACCATGTTGCGTCGATTTGGCAATGCAATGTCTTTTTGAAGGGTGATGAAATGAAACGAATCGTGGTGATTGGCGGCGTTGCTGGTGGCATGAGCGCGGCGGCAAGGGTGCGAAGGCTTGACGCGACCGCGGACGTCCAGGTTTTCGAACAGGACAACGACATCTCATTCGCCAACTGCGGGATGCCGTATTACATTGGCGGAGTGATAGGCGACCGTTCGCAACTGCTGGTTCAGACGCCGAAATCCATTGATTCCAGGTACGGAATCGAAGTGAAGACCCGTCATCGCGTGACCGCCATCGACAGGCCCCGGAAGACGGTAACGGTCAAGGATCTGGACAGGAACCGGGAACTGGTCGTTCCATACGACAAGCTGATAATGGCGCCAGGCGCATACCCGGTGAGACCACCGATCCCCGGAATCGACCGACCGAACGTATTCATCCTGAAAAATCTGGACGACATGGACGCGATCAAGGCGGCCGCGCAGGGCGCCAGGCGAGCCGTGGTTGTTGGTGCCGGTTACATCGGGATGGAGGTTGCCGAAAACCTGCGTCACTCCGGTCTGATTGTCGACGTTGTCGAAAGACTGGATCACGTGATTCCGGCCCTTGACCCCGAGATGACCAGGCAGCTTCTGGACGAGGCCAGACTCAACAAAATCAAGGTGCATCTGGGCAGGGAAGTGACGTCGTTCGACGACCAGGGTGTTCACCTCGGCGACGGCGGGGTTATACCG
Source organism: Myxococcota bacterium (assembly GCA_017997155.1). Lineage (GTDB taxonomy): Bacteria > Myxococcota_A > UBA9042 > DTJE01 > DTJE01 > JAGOFO01. The sequence goes on along the minus strand of JAGOFO010000016.1, from coordinate 23,128 downwards.
GCCGACTTCACGGTCATGTCCGTTGGAGTAAAACCGGTGTCAGGCCTCGCAAAGGACGCCGGCCTGGAGTTGACCAGAACCGGTCACATCAAGGTCGACGAACACATGCGGACAAGCGACCCGGACATCTACGCGGTCGGGGATGCCGTGGCCGTATACAACAAGGTCCTGGACGCGTTCGTAGGGGTTCCCCTGGCCGGACCAGCCAACAGGCAGGGTCGCGTAGCCGCTGACAACGTGTGCGGCAGGGACACGAAATACTCGGGCACACAGGGCACTTCGATCGTGAAGGTGTTCGGTCTGGCGGCCGCTGGAACCGGCCTGAACGGCAAGCAACTCAAGGCGGCCGGGATCAAGTTCCACCAGGCGTATGTACATCCGAACCAGCACCCGGGTTACTACCCGGGCGCCGCTCCTCTCGACATCAAGCTCATGTTCGACGATTCGGGCAAGATCCTCGGGGCCCAGGTGGTCGGAAAAGAAGGCGTGGACGTTGCCGTCAACTCTTTCGCACAGGCAATGCGCGCCGGTCAGACCGTGTTCGATCTGGAAGAAGCCGAACTGGCCTACTGTCCCGTCTGGGGTAACGCCAAACACCCCGTTAACATGGCCGCTTTCGTGGCCGCGAACATCCTGCGTGGCGACGTCGAGATGTTGGAACCCGGTGACAGCGCCGACTTCTGGCTCGACGTGCGCGAGGAAGCGGAGACCTTGTCCGGCATGCTTCCAGGCGCCGTTCACATCCCGATGGGACAGGTGATGGATCGGCTGTCGGAGATCCCCAAGGACAAACTGGTCGGCATCTACTGCGCGGCCGGCCTTCGCGGCTACATCGTCTACAGAAGGTTGAAGCAGCTTGGTTACCGCGTCAAAAACCTCAACGGAGGCATCAGAACCTGGCGGTGGACCTTCGACTGCGACTCCCCTGAAGCTCCCGCCGCAATATGCCCGGTCGCGTACGGAACCGATCGCCAGGGCGCCGGCCAGCCCGAATCCGGCGACGCCAGAAACATGGAACTGCCCAGTATCGCCGACTCGGCCAAACGTGACGTGCTTAAGCTCGACGTCTGCGGCCTTCAGTGCCCAGGTCCCCTGCTGAAGGTCAAAAAGGTGGTCGACGAGATGAAATCCGGACAGGAGATCGAGGTTCTGGCATCGGATCCCGGCTTCGCCGCGGACATCCCGATGTGGGCAAAGCGAACCGGCAACATGCTCGTCTCGGTCGACACCGTCAATGGCAACTACCGGGCCGTCATCCGGAAGACGGCCGGAAGCGCCGGGGCCAGGGCGGCCCAGGTCGCGGGTGGCGGTCTGTCTGTTTCCGACGGTCCGAAGGGCAAGACGATCATCCTGTTCTCGAACGACCTGGACAAGGTTCTTGCCGCATTCATCATCGCCAACGGAGCGGCCTCGATGGGCGCGCCGGTCACGATCTTCTTCACCTTCTGGGGACTGAACGTATTGCGTACCAACCCGAAGCAGCGCTTGAACAAGACTTTCATGGAAAAGATGTTCGGATTCATGATGCCCCGCGGAACCAGGGCTCTGAAGCTGTCGAAGATGAACATGGGTGGCGCCGGAACGGTGATGATGAAGAAGATCATGAAGGACAAGAACGTCCTGTCGCTGGACGACCTGATCGAGAGCGCCCGGGAAAACGGCGTGCGCCTTGTCGCCTGCGCCATGTCCATGGATGTCATGGGGATCAAACACGAAGAGATGATTGACGGCGTCGAGATCGCCGGAGTCGGCAACTACCTCGGGATCGCCGACGAAGGCAACGTCAATCTCTTCATCTGAGCCCACCACCCCTTCCTGCCCCGCTCAATCGATGCTCCTGAACTACTGTTCCTTCGTGCGCGTGTTCTTCGTGCGCGCGCGTCTGTATTTTCCGGGGTTCTCGTTGTAATATTCCGGCGGCGAACGATTTCGCCTGCTGAAACGCGCTGACTCCCGGAGGTTCCATAATGCGAAAACTGATGATTCTTGCCGGTGTTCTGGCTGCCCTCAACCTCGTCGCCTGTGGCGATGGCGAAACGACGGGAGACGATGGAACCCTCCAGGATGTGATCGATGACAACGGTTCCGAGGCCGATGTCGTTGAGGACACGAACGAACCGGACGTCGCCCGGGACTACGGCGTGGACACTTCATGGATGGACATGGGGATCGAGGATTTCGTTGATGATGTGCCCGAAGGCCCCTTCTACCCGAAAGAGGAAGGCGACCTTGTGACCGTTTCCAACGGAGAAATCACCGTAGTACTCAATCTCGCCGAAGGGACGTTCAATATCGGCCGCAACCCGGGACTTGACGGAATAATCAACGCCAGTTCGGAGGCCGTGGTCAAAAGTATCGAAGGGGATTCAACCATCTCCTCCAGGAATCCTTCGCAGCGTGCCGGATGGGAGGCGAACTGGGCTCCCGACGGACTCGACGATGGCGTAACCGTGATGATGGAAACCCTTCCCGTCGGCTCAATCGGCGGTATCAGGACGTTCATCTCCCTGCATCGTAATTCGCCATCCGTGACGGTCAAAATGATGCTCGCCCTGCCGATCCGCGATGGCTTCCTGGTTAAAAGACTCAGCCCTGTCGTGGCCCGCGGCAGCGACGGTGGCGGTCTGCTTCTGGGTCCGAACACCGCGTCCGCAATGCTGGTCACAAACGGACACGAGATTGCCTATGACAGCAATGCCGAGTCCCTGAACGTCTCCGAGGCGATCGCGACAATGAACGGACCGGGCTACCTGGCAAACTGGAACGCCACGATCTGCACGAAGTTGAACAGTTGTGTGGTGGCCGGATTCCTGAACGTTGACCGCGGCTTTGGCGGAGTGGCGGTCGCGTCCTCGCCGGACGAGGCCTTCGCGGTTGGGGACGACGCCGCTTTGTCGTTGTTCGAACTGCGTTCAACCATGGTTCAGGGCGCGTACGTCAGCCCGTCCAGGATCATCATGTCCGAAGTGGCCTACGTTGATTTCACGGACAACGCCAGCGAGGCGCTGACCCGTTACGGCCGGGCGATCAAGACCTTTAACACCATTCCTGACCTGCGTCCGGCTCCGGCGATGATGGTCGCGACAGTCGCCCTGTCCAGCCAGGATTCGGCTCAGGTCGGAACAATCATTGACGGGTCGGTCTCCAACTTCCATCTGGACGGTTTCCTGATCGATCAGGGATGGGAGAACGACGAAAAGGCTCCTGATTCGACAACCTTCCCGGCACAGGGCGGAACGAATGCCATGAAGGCGCTGGCCGACAAGATCAAGGGCCATGGTTTGATGGCCGGTATCGCGCTGTCGCCGTTCGTGTTCGATTCGGGCTCGGACTTCTATACTGCCCACCCCGACTGGATGCTGGAGCCGACCGACATCGCCATCGTAAGGCTTGGCCTGGGGAACACTTCCAAGATTCTGGACCTGTCCGTGCCGGAAGCAGCGGCGTGGGCTACGAACTACATCAAAACCGCGGTCCAGGACTGGGGCTATGGATACATAAAGCTGTACGGCGTGGATCTGGGCTGTCTCGGTGACGGAGGCTCCGTGGCCGGTCAGACCGGACTGACTTCCATGCGCGATTTCCTTGAAGGCCTGCGCGCCGAACTCGGGGACACCGTTTACATCGAGATCGCCGAAGGTTCCATGGTCGGCCTGCAGTACGCCGACCTGATCGCGGCCGCGATGCCGAACTACGATTCCTGGGCCGTCCCGCTTTCAAAGCTCGACGGAACCTCGTGGATGAGCGCGATGTCGTGGTCGCGTCGCGCGTTCCTGAACGGCAACGCATTCAACGTCGTGCCCGGCAGGATTTTCGGCGGGGTTCTTCCCAAGCTGGCGGACCCGTCGATACTTCTGGCGCAGAGATTTTCGGCCGTGCTCGGTGGCGTTCCCAATCTCAGCGAAAGGCCCGCCGGCGCGAATTCGCTGTTTGAGATTTCTCGGCGGATGGTCACTGAATCCTGGTCTCCCGACTTCGCGAAGCTGAAGATCCCCGAAACCTGGTACTCAAAGCTCGGTGGCGCGGCCGAGGGAACCTGGCTGGCCGGCTTCTTCCGTTTCACCGATAACACCGATCTCTACACACTGGCGCCTGTCGATGGCAGCCGGACAAGGACTTTCGAACTGCCGACAGATGAAGGTTCATGGATAGCGTTCAATGTGATGGATCAGTCGGTTCTGTCGTCCGATGGCAAGTGCATCAATCCGCAGGGCGCCACGGTGACCGTCGCGGACCCCTTGTCCGCGCAGGTGTTCTCGGTTCGCCAGTTCGACGGCACCGCGCCGCAGTTCCTTGGAATCGGCTCATCATTCGGCGGCGGTTTCGCCCATGTGTCAAACATCCAGAACGACGCGACCCAGGTTGCCGTGACGATGGCCCCCAACGGCAGGGTCGGCACTGTGCTGTGGTTCGCCATCCCGAAAGCTGCCACGCCAACCGTTGACGTGCCTGGCCTGACGTTCAACCTTCAGACCGCCGATGCGGCGACGTGCTCGGACGCGACGATCGTCTCCGTGGAAATCCAGGATACCGACCAGCAGGTGACCGCGACCCTCTCCATCTGAACCAGCCTCGGCCGGTTTGAAATCAGTGCAGGTGAAACCATGTCAGGAAAACTGTTAATCAGGGATCTTACACTACGCGACGGCCAGCAGTCCCAGTTCGCCACCAGAATGAACCAGTCTCAGGTCGATCGCGTCCTTCCGTTCTACAAAGACGCGGGTTTTTTCGCCATGGAAATCTGGGGCGGCGCTGTCCCAGACTCCGTGATGCGCTATCTGAACGAGGACCCGTGGGACAGACTGGAATCGATCAAGGCGGGAATCGGCGATGCCTCGAAGCTGGCTGCCCTTTCAAGGGGACGCAACCTCTTCGGCTACAACCCGTATCCAGACACTGTAATCGAGGGATTCTGCCGTAACGCGATTCAGTCGGGCATCGGAATCATGCGCATCTTCGACGCACTCAACGACATCGACAACATGCGTTCGTCGATCAGGTTCGTCAAGGAAAACGGCGGCATGGCCGACTGCGCGGTGTGTTACACGGTGGACCCGAAGTTCACGACTGGCGAGCGCTTCAAGGCTTTCATGCGGGGAAAAAGGCTGCCCAGAAACGTGTTCGGTGTCGACTATTTCGTCAAAAAGGCTGTCGAACTCGAGAAGGCCGGCGCCGACATGATTTCGGTAAAGGATATGGCCGGACTGGTGGACCCCGAGACGGCCGGCAGACTGATCCCCGCGCTGAAGAAGGCGGTTCGAATCCCCATCAACATGCACACGCACTGCACGCCCGGGTTCGGTGTCGCGACATGCCTGATGGCGATGATATCCGGAGTGGACATCATCGATACGGTCGCCCTGCCCTTCTCCGGAGGCCCGGCTGCTCCGGCCTGGGAGATCATCGAGCTGTTCGCCCGCAAGCTGGGCATCGAGACAGGAGTCAATCCAGAAGCGGTAAGCAGGATCAATCAGCAGTTGAGGGTGTTCAGGCAGGAACTGGCCGAATTCGACCAGTTCAAACGACCGCCGCGGGAGTTCGACATCGCCTCGGAGACCCTGCCGGACGATATCGACGCGCTGTTCGATTCGGCGATCGAGGCCGCGCAGGCCTTCAAGATTAAACGTCTGCTTGACGTCTGCCATCGGATTGAGGAGTGGTTCAACTACCCGCCGTCGAACGACATCGTCCGCGTCGCCCAGATACCTGGCGGCATGTACACCAATATGCTGGCCCAGATGAAGACGGCGAACCTGTCGAACTACATGCGCGAGGTTCTCAAGACCGTTCCGTCGGTCAGGCTGGCCGCCGGACTGCCGCCGCTGGTCACGCCGACAAGCCAGATCGTGGGTGTTCAGGCGGTCATGTGCGTGATCAACAAGCACAAGGGAAGACCTGTCTGGGAGAACCCTTCCTCGCAGTTCGTGAACCTTGTCAAAGGATCGTACGGACACACGCCGATCCCGGTAAGCCCGGATTTCCGCCAGCAACTGGCAGGCGTTCGAGACGAGGTTCCGTACGACACTTCGGCTTACAAAAAGCAGGAAAATCCGCAGATTGCAGAGTTCGGCGGCGTCACTCTGGCGCAGAACGACAAAGAGGAACTGCTGCTTGAGCTGTTCCCGAACGTGGCGGGTCCATTCCTGAAGGGTTTACGAAAGGCTGATTTCGAAGCCGCGCAGGCACGACAGGCCGCCGAGGCGGCGATGATTCACGCGCCTCTGTACGACGCCCTGTCCGGAAACTACCTCGCCTGACCCAGGCCCCTCGTCCATCGAGGGGCCGCCCATCCAGAGCCCAGGGCGTGAGCCCTGGGATCACGGTACCCGCAACGATACAGGCCCGAGCGTAGCGAGGCCCGTCCACACGGAGCCCACGGCGCGAGCCGTGGGACAAATGCCCAATATCCACAACCGTGCGGCCCTGCGGGCCGGCCTCAAGATGGAGGGAAGAATTGGAGATGCGCCATGATCCCAGGGCCTCGGCGGCGCCGTTGGCGCCGGCCTCGTGCCTGGGCTCTGAGTGAACGGCCAGCCCTGCGTGCCGGCCTCCGGAAGGGCGAATGTAATTCGCCCCTACACCTGACCCTGACCCTGATCCTGTCCCTGATCCTGACCCGAAGGGCGAATGTAATTCGCCCCTACACCTGCCCCGGCCTCAAGGCGCGACGCACTCCCCGACCGCGAAGACAGACAACAGCGGATGAGTTTGATCTTCCGTGACTGATACGCACTGCCCGGCGGAAGCGACCAGCGAATTGGCCGGCCACGCACTGGAGGACAACGCAAGACTACCCGAAAGGATCTTGAACCACTCGCCGTTGACTCCTTCCATTATCTTGACGGCCGGTGACGTGCCGTCAAGCAGCACACGCCACGTCTCGTCGTCTTTACCGGCCGGCACTTCGTTCAGATCGGCCGCGGCCAGACCCAGATTCCAGTCGATGAGAAGGTCGAACACGTCCGACACCGCCGCCTTGATCCGCCCATCGAGATCCTGCGTCAACGTCATGGACAGCATGTGCCCATCATCCTTGTTCAGATGAATTCCAAGCAACGTGTCGAAATCACGCGAAATGGTCGTCGGCCCGTTCCCGATGCCGAGGTTGGAGACGACGATGGTGCCCTCGGCCGGTATGCCGTGCGCGCTGAACGACAATCCATCCGAGCGGATCCACGTGGTCCCGGCCGCGGGCGCCGCCTCGGCATCCGAGCCTCTGATCAGGTCGGCAAGAACCTGGAACGGGAAAGACATTTCCATGTCCTGAAGGTACACGGCCCCCTCGAATTCTCCGACGTCGGAGTCCGCCCAGATATTTACGTAACCGGACTCGAGTTCACCCCGATATGTCCCATCCGAAAGGACCAGTTCAACCTCGAACTGGTTGTAGACCTCGGCGTGAATGTAGTGGACGTTGTTGTAGTCACGATAGATGTACATGGACAAACGTCCCAGGCCGCTGAGCGATTCGAAGAGCGGCTCGCCATCCGGCTTGAAGAGTTCCTTGACCATCTCCATTCCCAGGGTCACACTGGCCATGTCCAGGTCAAGATAGATTCCGTCACCCCACAGCTGGATCTCGAACACGAACAGCCTTTCCTCACCGATCAACACGTCGATGTTCATCGCGCTCGACCAGTAGGAATAGAAATCGAGCCTGACCGGCACGGCGGAAAGAAAGTCGCGGCACCTCTGGGCCAGATCCGGTTCCTCGAAGTCGCCGTTCGAGAACATCTGGCAGAACACATCCGGCTTCAGCAGGACCATGACCCCGTCGCCCTCGGACTCGATCTGTGTCGGAACCAGCACGTAGTCCTTGAGCAACTGCAGAAAATTCTGGCCGATTTCATCGAACTCCAGGTTCAACTCGTCCGGACCCGGCTCGACCACGCAGCCATCCCCGTCGGTTCCGGACAGACAGGTGACTCCTGAGTGTGCCAGGCTGTACAGTCTGCGCGCCAGGCCGAAGTCCTCGATCACCTGGAAGTCGTCGGTCATCCCGCCAACCACCTTTCGAACCTGGTCAGCAATCATCTGATACGCGGAACCGGCATCCAGAGGCTGTCGGTCGGGAGGTTCATAACAGCCCTGAACGGACACGAGCAGCGGCGCTGCCACAAGCGCCATAAGAATCCGAGTCGATTTTGCTTTAAAAAACATACACACACCGCCTTGAGTCCGGACGCAATGATACGACTTTGAATCAGGCAAATCATGTCCCGGGCAGCGCCACGAGCGCCCCGGCCCTGCTCAGTCCAGTCGGAACGACCAGTTGAATTCGGTGTTGATACCGACGACCTTAACGTTTTTCACCGACACGTTGAAAGCGTCGTCACTGCCCGTGTTGCCGACCTGCCACCGCAGATTGTTCGGAACGCCATAACCATCGTTGTCCCAGGCGATGCTGCTGACAGGAAGGGATGTGCCGTGCACACCGGTTACTTCTATCGACGCCCCGGAGAAATCGACAGTCTGATTGGCATTGGCGAACTTCTGCCTCCGATCCGCGACCACCGAAAGCGACATCATGACGTCATCGTTGAAAAGCTCGGATGGATAGTTCTCGAAAGGATATGCCACAAACTCGATGTCGCTGTCGCTGATGTCCTGCTGCCTGCCGCCAATGACCTGAATCGCCGCACCGGTCGTGTTCGAACCGAATGTGTTCCCATCCACGCGACCAAAGGAGATTTCACTCAGCCACGGGTCGATCAGCCAGCGCCGATGTCCAAGCGTGGCGACTCCCTCGTCGGTCATGAAGGCATCCACCACGGACAGGCTGTCGAACTGGTTCCTGTTTCGACCCCACTGCACATAGATATTGCTGGAGTTACAACCGTCGAAAGCATCCTGGGACCAGCATGACCATGTTTTGGGCGGCGTGTGGCTCAACTCACGCCTGGCCGCTATGATCAGTGAACATTCGGCCGTCTGCGAGTCTCCCCCGCCCGCGTATGAAACCGGGGGCAGCCGATGCAACGACCTGATGTAGTTGACCCTGTCCAGCACCCTCCGCTTCTCGAAATCGCTGACCATGCCCGCGATACAATTCCCCACATCGGGCTCCTCGGAATACAGACCGGTGAAAACCACGTCCGGCTGCGTATCGACGCCGATCTGAAGGTCCGGCATCGTCGTGTCGGACACTCCCTGGTCGAGTTCCGCGTCCTGCCAACCGGAACTGTCCACCAGCACCGAATCAGAACCGATCACGTCCAGAACAGTAACGTCATGGTCATCCATGACATCGACGAAGACCCCGGAATCATCGCCCTCGACACCTTCACCGCAGGCCGTGGCCGCCACGGCGAACCCCACAACAACCAGGCACTTCCAAAACCGCATCGCACCGTCCCGAAACAGAAGTCGGGCGGGATTATAGCAACTCGAGCGCCCGGCATCCGACGTACTTGCACGTGGACGGCTCTGCAAATACGATCTGGCTTCCTTTGGGGGGCATCGGGCAATGCGTTCAGGACTTCTGAAGACCATCGAATCGATCACGGATGCCGGGGGCGGGCCGGCCGAGACAGTGCAGGCAGCGATGGACGCAATCAAGCAGACATTCGAAGAATTCTACTGGGTTGGCGTGTACCTTCTGTACGACGACCACCTTATCCTGGGCCCCTGCTCGGGCCCCGCGACCGAACACACCCGCATCCCGGTGGGACGGGGAGTCTGCGGCACCGCGGTGTCACAGAACAAGAATCAAATCGTGGACGACGTCCGCGACCTTCAGAACTACCTGGCCTGCAACCTGGCTACCCGCTCCGAAATCGTGGTCCTCGTCCGAGATCCCGAATCCGGCATGACCATCGGGCAGATCGACATCGACTGCACCGAAGTCGGTAGATTTGGGGTTGAAGACGAGGCGTTGCTGGAGTCGGTCGGCCGGATGATCGCGCCTTCGATGATGGCTTTAGCGGCCGCCGACACGCCGTGAATCGACCAGATGCAAAAGCGCCATGAGCGGATGGCGCCAGATCATCCTGGGGCCTGCGTACCGCATCACACACCGGATTGACTCGCGCATCGCCGTGCCGTAGCAGTGCACCGGACAGAGGGCGCAGGTCGGCTTGTCTTCCCCAAACACACATCTGTCCAGCTTGCGTCGCGCGTAGTCTTGAAGCTCGGCGCAGTCTGGACACAGGGAATCCGCCGTGCCGTGAACACCCCGACAGTACATCAGGATCATCGTATCGACCGTGAGTCTTTCGCGTTCAAGGCGTCTACACGACGCGCCTTGCGTCCGTCCGGGAATGTCTCTTTTCGCCATCGTTCCGTCCGCCCGTCCAGGCCCCGCCGACACGTCCGATTGTACACGAAGAATTGTCCGGGCTTCCCGCAGGTGCTAATCTGGTCGCGGCCAGTCCCGGAGGCAGGATCTCAGAATGGTTGAAAGGGTCGCGGACGATGTGTTCAGGATCAGGATCCCCCTGCCGGGAAATCCTCTGAAGGAATTGAACTCCTGGGTGATCTGTTCCCGGGGCGAGTACCTCGTCATAGATACCGGATTCAACCGCCCCGAATGCCTTGACGCAATGAAGGCCGGTCTCGAAGAACTGGCCGTCCCGATGGCGAAAACCTCGTTCATGCTGACGCACATGCACTCCGACCACACCGGACTGATCGCGCGCCTTGCCACACCGGAAACACGCGTGTACTTCGGCAGGATTGACGCCCGGGTGTTCGACGGGGGAATCGACTGGAAGGCGATCATGCGGAACGCGATTCGCCACGGATTCGACGCGGTCGAACTGGAGACGGCGCTACGCATGCATCCCGGGATCAAGTACCGCCCCGAGACCGTGCCGGCATTCACGCTGCTGGACGACGGAGACATCATTCAGGTCGGCGACTGGCGACTGCGTGCCATGCTGACTCCCGGGCACACGGCCGGCCATATCTGCCTGTACGAACCGGATCACCGCGTGCTGGTTTCCGGGGATCACGTCCTGGGCGACATCACGCCGCACATCGAGTCGTGGCAGGACGAGGCAAACACGCTTATGGACTATCTGGAAAGCCTGGACAGGGTTTCCCGGCTCCCGGTCGACATCGTGCTGCCGGGCCACCGCACCCCGGTTGGCAATCTTCAGGAGCGTGTCGCCGAGCTCATCGCCCACCATCGGCGTCGCGCGGACGAATCGGTGTCGGTGCTTGGCGACGAATCTCTCGATTCATGCCAGGTCGCGGCCAGGATGACCTGGGATATCCGGTGCCGAAGCTGGGAAGAGTTTCCAATCACGCAGAAGTGGTTCGCGGTGGGCGAGACACTGGCACATCTCTTCTATCTGGAATCAACCGGCCGGGTAACCCGCGTGGACGACGGCGCCACAATCCGCTTCAAACGAGCTTGAACAACAGATCGATAACCTGATCCAGCACTTCGCGGGAAGGTATGGTGCCGCGGTGTGCCACGGTGTGCGTGCCGCAGCATCTGTAGGACGGGCGATTCTGGGACACGGGGGCAAACTCCAGTTCGAAGCGTCTGTCATCGGACGAAACCCTGAAGATGGTCCGCCCCTCGCCATCGCGCTCACGCCACACAAAACGGAATCCCAGACCGGACAGAGCATCCTGAGCCTCGGAACCGATCCAGCCCGGCTCGGTCGACAGATCGGCGAAATCGGAGGCGTGGACGTCTGCCGCGCGCCCCATGAACGCGTCGATTCTGGCCGCGATCCTGGCGACATCAGGGTCTTCGGGCGAGGATCGTCGAAGCACGACAAGGGAGCGACCAGCGGCATCGGCCCCGGAAGACGGGACAGGAGCATGCCAGACAAGTGCCAGGTGATCCCGGAAAAGAGATCCGACCAGGCTGATGTCGGAGTCGCCGGTTTCGATCACCGCCAGACCGCCAGGAACCAGCGCCTGAAGCACCACCGAGGCGAAACCGCTGTCGCGACTGGAAGACGCGAAATCGGTGTCGACGATCAAATCGAAACCACCGCTGTCGGCGACGGGAACATCCGAAACGGTCAGAGAGGCCGCCGGAACGCGCATCATCGCCCATGTGATCCGATCACGGGACGGATCCACGCCGGACAGTTTTTTCCCCATCCGATCAAGTACTTCAAGGTGGGCGCCGGTCCCGCAGCCGATATGGCATACCGATTTGAAGTCTGAATCCAGCGCCTTGAAGATGCTCTGGTAGAAGGGGGGACAAACTGAAGGAACAACACCGCCGCCCCCGCAACCCGGCATCGGCGCACCGACTTCAAGCTCCATCAGCCTTTCCAGCCAGGACAGCCCCTCTGGTCCGGTAACCTGGACCAGCCTGTCGACACCGAGCGACGGAAGGTCGGCGGGAATCCGATCGTTAAACCAGAATGTCGATGTTCCATCGACGATAATCGGGACTCCTTCGACGAAGGTTCTGGAAAAGAAGCAGGGTTTGCCCCGACAGACACTCGCCGGCGCCTCACCGCAGTATCGAGAGACGGATACGAGAGACCATGGGGTATAGAGGGACGACGGAAGAGAGGCATCAGGCATCGGCGCAAGTCCCTGCCTGACGTTGTCCAGTTCGACGCGGACGACACCGCGCGACCGCAGAAACTCACGCACCATCGAAACATGCGCCTAGGATGTGCCAAGGTACGTCAGGCCCTTCCCGTCCCTGGTCGCCGGGTCGACTCGCGGGTCCCGGACAAGTCTGTTCATGGCGCGGCCGAAAACCGGCCGGCATCCGGCGTCGAGCACCGGCGCCAGTTCGCCCCAGTCATTGATCACTATCTCGGTTCCTGGCGGCATCATCGCGACAAGTCGATCCACGACGCCAAACGACGTGTCAAACAACACCGGCAGCACCAGGGTGAAGTCCAGTCCGGCGTCGCCGCACATCCTCTGGACAGCCGCCACGTCGGCTGGAGCCGGCAGGCGATGAGCACAGAATTCCGCACCGACGTAGACTCTGGAATATCGGTTTGCTGCCGTATTGGCGTTGCTGGACACGAAGCCGGAATACCGACGAATCGTCTCGAGATCCCTGTTGATGTCCGGGAAGATCGCGAAAGTCATCCAGCCCGCCCTCCGCAGTCGCCGCACCCGCAAGCACCGCAACCGTCATCTTGAGCCGGAATCCGACCAGGCGCGGGGTAGTAACAGTTTCCACCACAACCGGTGCCGTGAACCTGACTGTAATATCCGCGAACCGCGTCCTGGAAGGAGTCGCCCCGCAACCCGGATGACAGTGCCATGCGGGCCATCGCCACTAGGTGGACAGCCTTCTCGACCGATTCCACGTCGAAATCGCGCCCTATCACCTTCGCCGCCGCGAAGTTCGGCTTCATGCCGAACACATCAAGGGCGCACAGGCCGCACGCGTAGCGTCGATAACGGGTTACACGCCCGTCCCTGACGAAGACGCAACCTGTGAAGTTGGCCTTCGCGCCTTCCGGATCGTAATAGTCGTAGCCGCACATCGAATCGAAGTTGCCACAGCGACCGTTCATCAGGAACGCCTCGACCTCGACGTCGGGGACCTCATCGCAGACTGTCGCGATCTCGTCCGAAGTCAGATGCCGTGAGACGATCACGCGATACACACCGAGATCCTTGAAAAAACGGGCGCTCCTTGAGTTAAGAACGCCAAGGCCGACGCTGGCCGCAAGGCGCATCCCCGGAAAACGCTGACGGGCAATCATCAGGCCGTTCAGGGAACCGACTATGACGGCGTCGATCCCGCAGTCCGCGGCCGTCTGCAACTGCCGCACGAAACGATCAACGTAGGATTCCGCCAGAAGCCGGGTGTTGGCGGCAAGAAAAATCTCGTGCCCGTGGCCATGCACCAGGGAAACCGCGCGTGTCAGGTCCTCGACGCTGGCAAAACTCGATCGGTCGCTCTGACGCTGGTTCAGACCACCGCCACCAAAGGTTCCCGGCTGATCGTTCAGGCCGCAGTAGAAGGCATCGGCGCCCGCCGATACCAACCGGTTCACGTCGTCGACGCGCCGCAGCGGCGTATTGATCCTGAACATCGAAGGCGCCCCGCCAGAAGGCTTGACGATTGTAACCGATCCAGACGTTCGATCATCAAATCCGTCCCGACTCGACTGGATTTCGTAATAGAATCGGACACGGACGCCGGAAAGGCCGCGTCCGTTTCATTGCCAGCAGGAGTTCAGGATGCGCCAATCGATACATTCAACACTGATGATCTGCGTCCTCTTCGCGTGCGCCACTGGCTGTTCCAACCCGGAGTCGGGGAGCGACCTTGGCTCCGACATCATTGATGACGCCGTCGTGGACATTGGTTCAGACACCGTCGCGGACAACGGCTCGGATGCCGTGGCGGACACCGTCGCGGATAACGTGGACGACACCGCCCCTGACACCGCCGGGGACGCTGCCGCGGACACCGGTTCGGACGCTTACGCCAGACCGGAAAACGGCGAGCCGGTATCCCAGGACGAAATAGACCGAATCACCGACCTGTACATAGACATCCTCAAAAAGACCAGATATTTCGACGTCCTGGACGAGCGGATCCACGGGTGGCCGAGACCCGCCCCCGAAAGCGGCCTTGAAGACTACTGGTACGGCACGTGGTGGTCGGGGATCACGATGACCAAGACCGATGGAACCGTAACGTTCACGCACTCACCCGACGGCGCCGACAACAACGGCATGCGGACCGGGCCGATGCTGGTCGGCGCCTGCTACGCGGCCGCTCTCGATGGTCGGGCTCGTGACTTCGGGCTGGTTCGCCGCATCGTGCGTGGTTTCAACTCCTGGGCCATGGCATTCCGCAGCCCGACGTATCCGTTATGGGAACAGACCCAGGTATTGTCCCGCGCCTCCTATCCAAGGCCGGATTCCGCCGACCAGGGAGACGTGACAATCGACTACACGGAAGGCGGCCACAGTTTTGCCATCGACTACTCGTTGAACTGGCCGGGCGAGGACAACGGGGCCTGCGAGTATGTGCAGGTCTCGGACAACCCCTGGTGGGGCAACATCTATGCGAAGAACAAGCGTTCCAAGGATGATATCGGTCACATGATGATCGCGATCGCATCGCTGGCGGCATGTCCCATCGCCAACGATGAGACAGATCCCGAACTGGAGGGTCTGCGGGCCGACATCGACGAAATGATGCGGATCTACAGGGCATGGGCCGCCCAGGTCGACGCCGACGGATGGAAGATTGCCACCGTGAACAAGAGCGGCGAGATCTACTATCCGGATGAGGATCTGGCTTACCTGTTGCTTGTGGGCAGACTCGAATGCGAGGCGGCGACCACTCTGCGCCTGTTTGGCGGCGGAAACCCGGACGACCTCGGTTGCTTCGACGGAATCCATAATCCGGACAACCCCGGCCTTTTCGGCGAGGAAGACGCGCTGAAGAACGATTTCCATCAGATACAGAGATCATTTCACGAATCGGCAATCATGCACGCTTGGCTTGCCGGCCGCGACGACGTGGCCAACATGATGATTGGCGGACTTGCGTGGCGCGTCGACAAACGGCTGGACGAACTGGAAAGTCCGACGCCCCCGGCTGAACCGCATCTTTCCGACCTGGGCGAACTGGTTCTGATGGCAGGAAATTCGGGCATGGCTCTGAACTGGCGGGATGTAAGGTTCCTTCACGCAAGACTGGAAGAAGCGCATGCCAGCCTTGTCGGCACTCGCTCAGACGCCGAGTTGAAGGCGCGCTACAACGTCTTCGACCCCGAGGTTCCGGATGGCACCTACTCCTATGATCCGGGTGATTCCGG
Source organism: Myxococcota bacterium (assembly GCA_017997155.1). Classification (GTDB taxonomy): domain Bacteria; phylum Myxococcota_A; class UBA9042; order DTJE01; family DTJE01; genus JAGOFO01. The sequence goes on along the minus strand of JAGOFO010000016.1, from coordinate 7,403 downwards.
GATCGCATGGCGCTATCTGGGCGCCGTGCTCGGTGCATGCGTCTCTCCGTTCTGGAACGACGCATCGATGCCGTTTCTTAACTGCGACAAGATCCGCGAGGCCGAATTCTGAAGCAATTCAGAGCACTTGACTCCAACGCGCCGAAATCACCCGGCTATTTTCTGATTGAAATGTGAAGATCGCGGAGCTGGTCGTCGTCCACGTCGGACGGAGAATCGGTCATCAGATCGGACGCGCTGGTCGTCTTCGGGAAGGCGATCACGTCGCGGATCGACGGGGCGCCGGTCATCAACATGATCATGCGGTCAAGACCAAGCGCGATGCCTCCGTGCGGCGGCGGACCGTATTCAAACGCATCGAGCAGGAACCCGAATTTCACCCTGGCCGCCTCATCCGAGATACGCATCGCCTTGAAAACCCGCCGCTGAACATCCGAAGAATGAATTCGGATCGAGCCGCCACCCAGTTCGGTGCCGTTCAGGACCACGTCATAGGCGCGTGCCCTCACCTTCAAGGGATCGCTCTCAAGGATCGGCAGGTCGTCCGGAACAGGAGATGTGAACGGATGGTGGGTTGCGACCGGCCGCTGCGACTCCTCGTCGAACTCGAACATCGGGAACTCCGTGACCCACAGGAAAGCCATCTTCTTCGGATCACGCAGCCCCAGCCTGTCGCCGACCTTCAACCGGACCGCGCCCATGGCCTGGCGCGCCTTGGCCGGTCTGGCGTCCGCCACAACAAGGATCATGTCGCCGGAAACGGCCTGCATTGCCCCGGCAATCACCGCCTTGTCTTCATCGGACAGGAACTTGGCCGCGGATCCCTGCCATCCGTCCGGGGCCAGCTTGAACCACGCCAGGCCCTTCGCACCATTGTCAGTCGCGACCAGGGTCAGGCCATCGATGTCCTTTCTGGACCACTTCTCGGCCTCTGGAACCTTGATGGCCGTGACAACGCCACCAGCCGCGGCAGCGTCGGTGAACACCTTGAAACCGCTGTTCCTGACCAGTTCGGTGATCGTCACCATCTGCATCCCGAAACGCAGGTCGGGCTTGTCCGAGCCATATCGTTCCATCGCCTCGGAGTATGGCATCCTCTGGAAAGGCGTCTGGACATCGATCCCCAGCACATGCTTCCAGACGTGCTTCAGCATGCCTTCAATGATCGCGTAGATCAGTTCAGGCACGGCGAACGAGATCTCCATGTCGATCTGGGTGAACTCGGGCTGTCGGTCGGCCCGCAGGTCCTCGTCCCGGAAGCAGCGCGCGATCTGGTAGTATCGGTCGAAACCGGACACCATCAGAAGCTGCTTGAAGGTCTGTGGCGACTGCGGGAGCGCGTAGAACTGCCCGGGATGAACGCGCGACGGAACGAGAAAGTCACGCGCGCCCTCGGGCGTGCTCTTCATCAGAATCGGCGTCTCGATCTCAAGGAAATCCTGACCCTGCAAGTAGTCGCGAATCAGCTTGCAGACAGTCGAACGCATCACGATATTCGAATTCAATGGCCCGCGGCGCAGGTCCAGGTAACGGTAGGTCAACCTGGTCACTTCCTGGGCGTCGACCTCGTCGGCAATCGGGAAGGGGAGCGGCCGCGAAACGCTCAGAACGATTATCGATCCGGCGTCGACCTCGATCTCTCCTGTCGGGATTCGACTGTTCGCATTGGCCCCGCGCGAGACGACAGTGCCGGAAACCTCGACAACGGACTCGGCCTTGACCCCGACCGCGATCGCGAAGGCGTCGGGGTTGGTCGCGGAATCAAACTTGATCTGTGTCGTCCCGAACCTGTCGCGCAGATTTATGAACGCGCAGCCCCCGTGATCCCTGACGCTGGCCGCCCAGCCTTGCAGCATTACCGCCGAACCGATATCGGACGCCCTGAGTTCTCCGCAGTTATGTGTACGCACGCCTTCCATGTGAAGCGACCTCCAACCGTGTGTTTCAGTGATTATTCCCCACCAAGAGGGGCACAGACTATCTGGATTGAATCAAGGAACTTGCCGGCGCCGCCCCGGACTCCGACCATAACGAAACCCTTTGGACAAACCTCGTTGTACTCGATGTCCCCGCCTGGCCCGCCCACTCTGTCGCCATAGCGACGGGTCCTGCCGATGGCAACCGAGCCCTGGCCGCCGCCGCCACCCTCCTCGAGAACCTTCTTGACAAGGTCATCGGCGGTAAAGTTCTGCAGGCGGTCACAATTGTTCGCGTGTTCGGCCGAGACTGCGTAACCTGCCGAATCCGCATATTTGACCGATCCCGTGTTCGCGGCGGGGACGTGTTCCTTCCCCTCCACGAGCTTGACGTCAGCGACGGTGCCAGCCTTTTTCTCCATGTCCGCCGCAACTCTGGCCGCGGTCTTGGCATCCATGAACGGCTGGCGCGAAAGCTCGACGCCCTTGATCTCGACGACAAGGGTCAGTTTCGTGAAGTCCTGGTTGCGCGGAAGCAACTTGGAGGCGCCGATCCCGACGCTGTACGCACCGTCCACGACGCTGACCCACATCCGGTCTGACCAGACCAGCCTGGAGGACTTTGCGCCGCCGAACAACTTGAAGGAAATAGGATAGACGCCCGAAACCGGACGGCCGTTCTCGTCCACCATCCGGCCGGAATACTCAACGACCGTCGGCGCAACAGGTGCGGCAGGCCGCTCCCTGCCCGTCTGCGCCAATGCGACAGTCGAAACGGAACCTGCCACCAGCAGCGCCAGTGGCAGCAGGGCGGTCAGAAGACATCGTTTCACCAGTTCCTCCCCTCCCCCCGCCATGGGACATCGCCGGCGTCCGGTACCAGTGCTTCCGCCGGCGAAGCATCCTCAAGCGGAGGAATCAACGCGCCGTGAACCCCGTCGTCGCCATGACCGACCGATCGGCCCGACACCACGACAACGCGGGCGAGTATATCATGCAGCATGCGTCTTTTAGGGTCTACAACAGTCCAGAGGGGGCCGGCAAAAGCGACCAGCGCGAAGACCAGTCCCGTCAACGTCCACACGAACGCCCTGAACCAGCCGACAGGTTCACCGGCCATGTTTCTGGCCGTTATCGAAAACAGGCGCGAAACAGGCGTATTTCCTACGCATGCCGTGAAAACCGTGCCGGAAACGACGTACATGGCCACGAACACCGTGGCGGGGAAGAGCATGAAAGACGGCTTCTGGTTGAAGACGTCCACAAAGTAGTCCAGGTAGTTCCAGTAGCGGACAGGCAACTCCGTGACGTCCGGGTATCCGGCGGTCACACAGACCAGAAGAGTCAGACCAATCGGAATGACGAGATCGACGATACCCGCGAGAAACCTCAGGAGCGACGATGCCGCCCTGACGCCTTTCTCGCCGGGTTGCAGCACGAACGTCCGTTTCATCCCATGTCCCCGCCCGCGACCTGAACCGCCATGACAGCGGCTATGACGGCCGTTTCTGCCTTCAGGACCCTCGGCCCCAGTCCTGCCGGAACAAACCCGGCAGCGAGAAGCATAGCGCGTTCCGTGTCCGTAAACGAGCCTTCCGGTCCCACCGCCAGCGTGACGGGTCCGGGGCTGACGGCAAGCCTGACCAACGGCTCGACAACGCCAATCTCAGACAGGAGATATCGGGATCCGTCTTCCGGCAGGGCAGCCACGGCGGACTGCAGCGAGTCGTACATCGCAAGAGCGGGGAGTGAAGCGCGGTCGCACTGGCGACACGCCTCCTCGGCGACCTTCCTGTACCTGTCCAGTCTCGCGTTCTCACGCGCGCCCGGCCTGGGAATCGATCTGTCGGCAAAATACAGAAACAGCGACGTCGCGCCAAGTTCGGTCGCCTTCTGGATCGCGATCTCGTGCCGATCCACCTTCAACATCGGCACCAGCGCGGTAATCCGGCGCCCGTCGGGGGCCACCCTGACACCCTCTTCCACCCGCTCCACCTCAAGTCCAAGCCCGGAATCGCTGCCAGTCAACACGGCGCGCCAGGCGACGCTGCCACCGTCCAGCAGAAGGACAGGATCTCCGGGTTTAAGCCTCAGAACTCTTCGAAGATAGTGCAGGACTTCGTTTTCCGGGATGAATGAAGAACCGGGACGGAGGTTCCGTCCCGGCTCAAACAGTCGGGGAATCGTCACTTCGCAACAACCCGGACCTTCACTTCAGCCGTCACATCGGTGGTCAGCTTAATCTCGACCTTGAAGGTTCCGAGCGTCTTAATCGGGGTTTCAAGAAGGATCTTGCGATGATCCACGTCAAAACCCTCGACAGCGAGAGCCTCGGCGATGTCACGGTTCGTGACCGAACCGAACAGCTTCTCTTCCTCGCCGGCCTCACGCACGATGTTGCAGGCGACCTTTTCGATCGCGGCCTTCAGGGCATCGGCGGTCTTGCGCTCACGCAGCAGTCTGGCCTGAACCTCGCGCCGCGAGTGCTCAAGTTCGCGAACCGACCTGGTCGTCGCCAGAACGGCCTTTCCCTGGGGAATCAGGAAATTCCTGGCGAATCCGTCGGCGACTTCAACGATCTCGCCGGCCTTTCCCAGGTGATCGATATGCTCGTTAAGAATGACTTTCATTCCTTGATCTCCATCGCTGTCCGGCCATGCCGGACCAGCGTCAACCGTCCTACGGCATCGCCTTGGCAGAGTACGGCATCAGGGCGATATGCCTTGCCCGCTTGATTGCCAGGGCGACCTCGCGCTGGTGCTTCGCGCAGACGCCGGAAATGCGCCTCGGCACGATCTTGCCGCGCTCGGTGACGAGCCGCTTCAGGGCGGCGGGATTCTTGTAGTCAATCTTCGAGTTCTTGTCCTGGCAGAACGGGCAAACCTTGCGCCGGGGCGGTCCACGGCGCTTTTTCTTGTCACGATTCACGGAGGTATTCGACTTCATCATGATTACTCGTCCTCCTCTGCATCGTCTTCGTCGTCTTCTTCGTCTTCGTCTTCGTCCTCGTCGTCGTCACCGGCGGCCATTTCGGCAGCGGCTTCGGCATCCCATCCAGTGGTCGAGCGATTGCGATCGCCGTGATCATCCGGATCGGGGAGCTTGTCGAAGTGCTCTTCGCCAGCAAAGTCGTAGGTCTCGATGTTGACGTCGGAGTCCAGAAGAATCGTCATGTAACGGAGGATGTTCGGGTTGATCCGGATATTCCGGGTCATCTCTTCGACCATCTCTTCACCGGCGAGGTACACATAGTAAAGGTAGACACCCTTTGTGCACTTGCGGATGGTGAAGGCCAGACGGCGCTTTCCCCACACCTCGAACCTGACCATCTTGCCACCATGCTTCTCGACAAGTTCAAGGAACTTCTCGTGAAGGCGATGCATGGCATCCTGACCGATATCGCTTTTGACAACGATAACGGTCTCGTACTTTCGCACCAGAGCCGTACTCATTAAACCTCCTCACGGTCTTTCGGCCCGCCGGCACCATCCGACGGGCAAGAAGGCTCGGACCGCTTCGGGTTGCCCCTGCGGTTCACCAGATTCTGGGCCTTGGGGACACCCCCGCGGACCCACTCGCGAATTGCCACGGATGTCGCTTTCACGGCCTCCGACAAATCCCTTTCCTCGGAATCGGAAAATCGCTGCAGAACGTAGTCCACAACGTCGGGCCCCTGTCCATCGGGCCTTCCGACACCAATCCTGACCCTTGCAAAATCCCTCGTACCGAGTTGCTCGATGACCGACCGAACTCCTTTGTGACCGCCATCGCCGCCACCCATCTTGACCATTACCCTGCCGAGCGGCAGGTCGATGTCGTCATGGATGACCAGGATGTCCTGCGGACCGATTCTGTAGAAGCCACCGGCCCGCGTGACGGCGAAACCAGACAGGTTCATGTACGTCAACGGCTCCACGACGATGACCTGCTGACCCTCAAGGTCAATCCTGGCCACCCTTGCGTCCCACTTCTCGATCCAACCGGGATTCTGCGTTTCAAAGAGCGCTTCAACGGCAATGAAGCCTACGTTGTGCCGCGTTCCGGCGTATCGGTTTCCCGGATTGCCAAGCCCGCACACAAGCTTCACGAATGGCCTCTCAGACCGTCACGGGACGATCGTCACTTGGCCTCGGCAGCCGGGGCTGCCGCAGCCTCGCCAGCTTCTGCCGCCGGGGCGGCTGCCGGAGTCTCTTCTTCCTCGGCCTTCGGCATCGTCACGATAATGACCTTGTTGTCGCGCACGAACACCGGAGTCGCGCCTTCCGGCAGCGGAAGCTCGGAGATCTTGAGAACATCGCCCATCTTGAGCGCTTCGCCGTTGACGACGATGGACTCCGGAACCCTGGCGGCCGGGCAGCGGATGGTGATGAAACGCATCGTGCGCTTGATCACGGCGCCCAGCTTCTCGGCTTCGCTCTTGCCGACGACGACCACGGGAACCTTGACCAGGATCGGCGACTCTTCGGTGACCCTCAGGAAATCGCAGTGCAGAATGTTGCGCTTGATCGGATCAAGCTGGAACTCGCGCACGACCGCGAGACATTCCTCGTTCTTGGTGCCTTCAATCGACAGACGGATGATCCTGTTGCGACCACCATCGGCGCGAAGGACGTTTCCAATCATCTTCGGATCGACCACGATGTTGCGACCCGCGCCCTCACCACCGTACACAACGGCGGGAACGTAACCGAGTTCCCTGATCTTGCGAGCGATTCCGGTTCCGACGAAGGCTCTCTCTTTTGCCCTGATAACCGGGTATTCCATAGTTTCCTCCTCGAAGCCCCGACCTGTCGTCGCAGGTAACCATGGGGCATCAAAAGACGTTTCCAACCTGAAAGGCACGCGCGATTTCGCCAGGCAGGATTACCCGGGACATCGCGGCCGCGACAGCGCGGGCAGACACCATGTCGCCGCAGACGCCGTAAACGGCCGCCCCCGAACCGGTCACCGCCGCCACACTGGCGCCGCAACCGACAAGCAGTCGGGATAGCTCGGCAGCACGGGGACAAAGTTCGAAAACCGCATCGGACAGGTCGTTTTCAAAAAACTCCGGCAACGGCGCGAACCCGGATCGGGCAGACGCAGACACCGAAAGGCAGGGATTTATAGCACCCGGAGGTGATACCGTCAAGCGATTACGGTTGGTTCCGTCGGAATCCCGACGTTCGTCCCAGAGTGCGAACACCGTGGCGGTCGAAAGCCGAGTGGAAGGCACGGCAACCACCACCGCCAGCGACACATCGATCCCGGCAGGAACAAAACGCTCGCCACGTCCCTGGATACGAGCCGGTTCCGGGTCCAGGAAGAACACCGTGTCAGAACCAAGACAGGCAGCCATGACCCTGATTTCGTCATCAGAGAACGGCTCCAGCCCGGATTCCGTCAAGATACCGTTAAGAGCCAGAAGCGTGCCGGCAGCATCGGATGACGCGCCACCAAGTCCGGTGCCGGACGGGATCCTTTTGATCAATCGTATGGTCACCCGTG
>JAGOFO010000159.1 GCA_017997155.1 Myxococcota bacterium | reverse complement strand
ACGTGCACAGTGACGGTGGAGCGGGCCGGGGAACAGGTGACGTGCGCCGTCTGGCTGGCGATGGTCGGGCGCACCAGGCTGTAGCTGCTGGACACGAACCTGCCGTCGAACAGCCCGTGGAATCGCGAAGTCACGTCGACCCTTTACGGCGGCGACCGCGAGATGCGCATCCGCCAGGAGATCGTGCTGGGGATCGGCGGCGTCCGCGCCCTGCGCGCCCTGAATCTGAATCCAACCGTCTACCACATGAACGAGGGGCACTCCGCGTTTCTGGCGGTCGAGCGTATCCGTCAGGCCATGCGGGACTTCGGGATCAGCCGCGAGGCCGCGACCGAGTACGTGGTGGCGACCAACGTGTTCACAACGCACACGCCTGTGCCCGCGGGCAACGAACGTTTCGACACCGGCATGATGCGCAAGTACATGGAACGGTACTTCAACGAGATCGGCCTGGACTGGGGCTCCGCCGAGTCCACCGGCAAGTTCTCGGGGTCGCAGGACCAGTTCGGGATGACGGTGTTCGCGCTGCGGATGTCGTCGTTCGCGAACGCGGTCAGCGCCCTTCACGGCAAGGTCGCGCGCGGCATGTGGAAGGGCCTGTGGCCGACGCTCAACGAAGCCGAGATTCCCATCACGCACATCACGAACGGCATCCACACGCGGACATGGGTTTCGCGTGAGATGGACAGCCTGTTCGACATGTACCTGGGGCCGCGTTATCGCGAGCATCCCGAGGACCCCGAGGTCTGGGATCGTGTGAAGCTGATCCCGGCCAGCGAATTGTGGCGCGTTCACAACAGCCGCAAGGAACGGCTTATGTTCTTCGTGCGGCGTCACCTGAAGGCGCAGTTCGAACGGCAGGGCGCCGGCGTGGCGACGCTGGCTTCAGTTGAGGATGTCCTGAATCCGGACGCACTGACCATAGGGTTCGCCCGGCGTTTCGCGACGTACAAGCGGGCAGGGCTGCTTTTCCAGCAGCCTGAACGGTTGATCGAACTGCTGACCGCGCGTGATCGTCCGGTGCAGATAGTGTTCGCGGGCAAGGCTCATCCGCAGGACATCCCGGCCAAGGAGATCATCAAGCGGGTGGTGCACTTCACGCGTGACCCGCGCATCCGCTCGCGCATCGTGTTCCTTGAGGACTACGATATGAACGTGGCCCGCTACATGGTGCAGGGTGTCGACGTCTGGCTGAACACTCCGCGCCGCCCGCACGAGGCGTCCGGCACCAGTGGCATGAAGGCGGCGGTGAACGGGGCTCTGAACCTGTCGGTGCTCGACGGCTGGTGGGACGAGGGATACGGGCCGGACTGCGGCTGGCAGATCGGCGGCGCCGAGGTGTCGGCCGACCCGGTCGAGCAGGATCACGTCGAGTGCGAGGAACTGTTCGACATCCTGGAACAGGAGATAGTGCCCCTGTTCTACAACACCGACCGCTCGGGCCTGCCCGGTCACTGGATCGAGATGATGAAGAATTCCATCTCGCGGCTGGGGCGTGAGTTCAACACCGCCAGGATGGTGTCGGACTATGCGTCCCGTGCGTACTGGCCCGCGCATCTGGCCGGCTGCGTTGGAAAGAATCACGACTTCAAGGGGTTCGCTGACCTGGCGGAGTGGCGTCGCTCGATTCCGTCCACCTGGTCGGGCGTATCCATCAAGGTCGTCGATTCCGGCGCCGCGGAAACCGATCCCTCGTCCCCGATGACGATCCGCCTGGTCGCGTCGATTGGCGGGCTTCGGCCCCAGGACGTGTCGGTAGAGGTGTTTTCAGGCCCGCTGGGCGCCGACGACCGGATTCACGACGGCTCCGTGACGCGCGCGGTCCTGACCGGCGAGTCCAATGGCGAACTGCATTACGTGGCCCAGGTCCCCGGTGTCGATTCCGGCCGTCACGGCTATGCCGCTCGCATCGTGCCCGTCCACAACGGCGTGGTGCCACCCTGCGTACCGCCGATCATCACCTGGGAAAGGGACTGAGACACAGCTCAAGGAATCCCTGCCGCCCTGAACGTGGCGATATGGCATCTGCCTTACCAAAAATCCGCGGTTCGATGTAATCTTGTATTCATCCGTTGCGGCGGGACCGGCGGCCGGCCGTTCCCGTCATCGGCCCTTTCAAACGCAGGAGTACCGATGAGAAGAAAACTTATCATCAACTGGTCCCCGGCACATGACCGTCTCCGCGAGGCAATCGAGAACGGCGTGACGAATCCCGGCGAGGTCGGCGTGACGTCCAAGGGGTGGTCTTACTGTACGTTCTGCACATCGAAGTGTGGTCCGAACGAACTGCTTTACGACATCGACAGAATTCAGACAATCGCGCGCGACAATGGATTCTATCTGCCCGGCGACGTGGTCCGGCAACACAACAAGGTGCTCGTCATCGCACATACCGCGGAGCAGGATCCCTCGCCCCAGCTCTTCGGGTTGTGGCGCTTCCTGACCGAGTTCGAAGTCAGGTTCAACAGCACTGGTGAATTCCCGAAACATAATTTTTTCGGTAAGTTCGGTGGTAACTTCGAAAGGTCCGAGAAGGGCCGTGTTCTGGCGATCTACAGCAAGGCGGGCGATGACGCGCTGATGTCCATATATGAGAGTTGCGAAGAACTGGCGCGTTCGATAATTGTGCCGGGAGTCTCGTTCGAGGTCGGGGTTTCGGCTGGACTGTCCGCCATTCCCCGAATGCTGGCCGGATTTGACGACCCTGAATACCGCGCCACAGGCGTGGACCTTTACCGCATCAACAATCCGGTGGAGTTTGAGCAGATGCTGAACACGGCCAGGGACGATTTCCCCAAGTACCCGTTCTACATCCCGAAATGATCACTTCTCGATGACGTAAGCCTTGCGAATGGCCACGAGCTTCGTCGGCCAGGCCTCGCTGATTTCGTTCCGGACCGTCGGGATCTTCGCTGCTTCCTCGACGAAATCCATTCCCTGCGTGACCGTGCCGAACACCGCGTAGCCCACGCCGTCGGCAGAGTTCTCGCGATCCAGGAAATCGTTGTCCGCCAGGTTGATGAAGAACTGGGCGGTCGCGCTGTTCGGGTCCGAGGTGCGGGCCATCGCGACGGTGGTGCGCCGGTTCTTCTTACCGTTGCCGGCTTCGTTGATGATCGGCGCGCGTGTCGCCTTCTGGCGCTTCGCAACGTCGAATCCGCCGCCCTGGGCCATGAATCCGGCGATGATGCGGTGGAAGATGGTTCCCGTGTAGAAGTTCGCCTTGACGTATTCAAGGAAGTTGGCGCAGGTCACGGGCGCCTCTGCCATGAACATTTCGATCTCGACGTTTCCGATGGTCGTCTCAAGCACGACGTAAGTTTTTTTGTCCGCCATTCTGGCCTCCGAATTGAACAGGAATTGTGTTACGCGGCTTGCGCCGCGGCCGCTTTATACCATGATTGCACCAAAATCCCCTTGTTAATGATCCGTTTGCTTTCTAAACTCATGCGGCGTCGCGTTTATCGGTTGCCTGCAGTTGCAGGAAACGCCGCGTCACTGTTTGATTTCTGGAGGATTCCAATGCGTCGTTTCGCGTTCGCCGTCCTATTTATTGCGCTGTTCGCGGGTTGTGGTTCGTCCCCGGAAGGACAGGACAACCAGACCGGAACCGACATCGTCATCGGATACGACACAACCCAGGACACGACTGGCGACCCCGACATCCCCGGCACGGATACGGAAGGTCAGGATACCGTGGTGGGCGATAATGCCATCGGCGAGACGACCGAGATCACCCGCGTGATCAATCTTCAGGTCAACACCGACGCTCCGATACAGGTCGCGGTGGATCAGAAATTCACATTCAGGGCACAGGTCGTGGATACACAGGGCGCTCCGGTTGCGAACCCTGCGGTTTCGTTCACGATTTCGTATGTCGAGGACCCTGCGGCCGCCGGCGAGGAAGTTCTGGAATACGACAGCATGATCCTTCGCCCGTCAGCGGTCGGTGATGCCGAGGGCAAGGTCTCGACAACGTTCCAGGCCGGCAAGGACCTGTTCCTGTACACGATCACGGTGTCCTGCAAGGGCGCCGAGTCCAAGGTGTTCCAGATCCTGGTCGCGGAACTGGACTGTGGCTGCACGAACGTGTCCATGACATACGAAGGCGTGCCCGGTGACGGTGCGTCGTACCGCGTTCTGGCGTTTGATTCCTCGGTCACGTGCGATTCCGTGATCAATTCCTCGGATCTGCCGATGGCGGCCGCCGAGATCATTCATGGCAGCATCGAGGAACCGGCCGTCATTCCGTGCCTTGCCCCGGGTACGACGTACACGGTCCTGGTGGTGGCGGCGGAAACGTGCACGTTCGCAAAGGGTTGCTCCGAGGGCGTGACCGTCGGCGCGGCCAATGATCCCGAAAACTGCGCGTCCGGCACGGTCGCGCTCGAAGGCATCGACGTGTCGATCGGCGCCGTGTACAACTCCAGCAAGAACAAGCTGACCTTCAACAGCGTGATTCCTGCTTGTACATTCAGCCCGACCATGAATTGCTCGAACCCTGGCTCGATGTCGATCGGTGAACAGGGATGCTGCTATCTGAACCAGGTTCAGCAGCTTTTCGCCGATGACGGCACCGGTTTCGCGACCGCGCTGGCGGACACCGCCGGCCTCGACGGCGCGACCAGGACGTCGGCCATTTCCGCCGTCGAAAACTGGATTGCCGGCAACACGCCTGCGTGGGTGGCCAAGGCCGCTGGCATGGGCTCGTTCGTTCGCAACGTTATGGCCCAGACCAACCTGGAGTCGATCATCACGATCAACGCGCCCGACCAGGACGGCAATTTCACCGGCAAGACCGACTGGCGTCGCTATGTCCTGTTCTGGAAGCTCGACTGCGACCCGGCCGATCCCGAATACTTCCAGTGTGGAAAGCTGTTTGTCTCGATGACCGGGATGGGCGGAATCGCGTACGCGCCGGACATCACCGACAGCAACTTCTCTGGCAGCCTGGGCGTGGCGAACAATTTCTCGATCGACACGCATACCGTTGACTTCAATCCGGGCCGCATGCTGGTGTACACGGTCAACAAGATCGCCGCACAGACCTTGACCGGCGGCTACATCAACGACAGCAATGAACTGATCACCGTCGGGGCCGCGGCCGACCTCAAGGACGCCTATGGCCGCTGGATCGACTGCGCCGCGATTTCGGCGGAACTCGCGTCGATCGCCCCTGCAGTCACCGAAGAGGTCTGCGCCTCCGCCATCGACGCGGCCATGGCAAATGTCAACGCCGCGGCCGACGCCATCC